>LJUX01000061.1 GCA_001304155.1 candidate division Zixibacteria bacterium SM23_73_3 | reverse complement strand
CATGGTTGGTCCCAGGTAGGCTGGGTAGAGGTGATTCTTGGACATTCCTATATAATCTGGACCCGGGATAATCACTATGCCAAGCTGAGGGTGGTGGGTTTTACCAGATCCTACGGAGTTATCTTTGACTGGGCATATCAGGTCGATCCGGGAAATCAAGAGCTTGCCCCCAGACCGCCTCATGGAGAGAATTATCTGAGGGTGGCTATGACCCAAACGAAAGATAGATAAAGGTAAACCAGCAAACAAAGGTGAAAATGCTGAATAGAAACTCAAAATAGGAGCAGTTAACATGTTGAAAAACAAAAAATCAATCATGATGATGTTGGTCGTCGGTTTAAGTGTCGGGCTTGCTTTGCTTTGGGGAAAAGCAAGCTATGCCGATGCAAATGGGGGGATTGTTCAAGTTTATGATGATTCCTATGGAGTAAAACATCGGTTTATCTCTCATCCTCAATTAGACATTGAGGTGTGGGTGGATAAGGGAGAGGGAGCTACTTACTGGCCGGGTGAGGATATAAAAGTTTATTTCCAAGCTTCTCGTGACTGCTACGTGGTGCTTTATAACATAGACACCAGAGGATATGTACATCTGCTCTATCCTGTTGATCGGGGAGACGATCCTTACATAGAGGGTGGAAGAGTTTACAGAATCCCGGATAGGTTTGATGATTATGATCTGACAGTAAACGGGCCCAACGGAGTGGAATATATCCAGGCAGTGGCAAGCCTTAAGCCTTTAGATCTTCCTAACTTCCCTGGTGAATATATATATGAGGGTGAAGTATATGTATACCAGCTGGATGGAGAAGACCCGTTTGAATTCATGGCGGAGGTAAACGCTGAGATTGCCCAGTCCGATTATGCATCTGATATATGCATGTTCACCGTGGAATATCAACACCCCAAGTGGTATTATTGGCCCCGGGTGGTATACGTGGATCGTCCGGTTGACATTATTTGGGGGGGTGCCTATTTCGATTATCCTTGGGGGGTGGAGGTATGGATCGACGGAGTCTTCTACGGGATCACGCCCATAACCATTCCCGCATTGGTGGTGGGAAGACATTACGTAAGCTTCTGGTTTCATGGATGCTGGATATGGAGAGATTGGTTCCACGTGAGAAGAGACTACACCACAAGAGTATGGGCTGACTGTTACGATAGGTACAGATACGTAGAGGAAAGGTATGTGGAGAAAAGCTATCGGGCAGAAAAGGCAAAAAGAAGGCGAGGAGTTGGCAAAACGGCCAGATTAGTGAAGCCGGTTATGGATGTGGAGAAGGGGAGATTAGCAAAAGCTGAGGTTTCACGCATCAAAAAAGATAAGGAATTCAGAAGAGAGGCTTCAACAAAACGAAGGGGACTTTTGGATCGTCATGACCCTTCGCGCCTGGATGTTAAATCAAAGCCAAGCAAGAATGATAAGGTTGGCAGGGCTAAAAGCATCCGAAGGACTGTGCCCTCCGAAAGAGGCACGTCCTTTGGTGAAAGAAAAGCAAAGAGAATTACAGCAGAAGGCAAAACGGCAAAAAAGATAAAAAAGGATGGTAAATTTACTCGCCCCAAACAGCCGACAAAAACAACACAGAAGATTAGAAAAAACGAAAGCTCACAGCCAAAGATCAGTAAGGCAAAAATAAGCAATAGAGAAAAGGGAGTGATTAAATCAGCCGGTGTCGGGAAAACACATACCAAGGAGACAAGAAGCAGTAAATCCGAGAAGAGAAGAAGATAGAAGTTCTTTTGTTATGGGTTGGTATTCTCTGCCGAGGATGTAGATGGCGGCTGAAGCCTGCACGAATTCTGTGTCCTGAGACCAGCCATGGAACACCTGCCTGAAACAGGAGATTACTTTTCACCGGCCGGATGAATCGAGCAATAACAAAGGGAAACAGATGGGTAGGTAGCCTGCGGGCAGACCGTGAAGAATGCACAAAGCCACAGGATAAATCTGTTGACAAGTGGTGAGGTTAAGATATATTAAGAGTAGCCATCCGAAATTTAACTTTTTATGATTTGAGATTTTGGGTAAATGTGAAAGTGTTCAAAAATATAGCTAACGAGAGGTGAGAAAGATGAAGAAGATATTCGTCCTTTTTGTGTGCATTCTAACTATGGTAGCTTTTCTTTCCTCGGCTTGGGCCGTAGATCGAGTTCCCCAAAGCAACAGTTCAGATGCCAAAGAGAAACCAACTAAGATCAAAAGGATCGAAGAAAAAAAAGGCAGAAAGGTCAAGCACAAAACTGGTAGCTTTTCTGAGAAGATTATCCGAGGGAGCGAAACTACGGAAAAGGTTGCCCCTAAAAAATCGGAGAAATCAGAAGGATTGTCTGGAACGAAAAAGAGCAAGGAGAGATACGATTATTTTATAGACAGGAATAATAATGGCATTGACGATCGATTGGAAAAAGATATAAAGGCGAAACAGGTGAAGGAACAGGAAGTCATTAAAAAGAAAACCGCCGTCCCTTCAGAAAAAGCGCCGGCAAAAGTAAGCCCTCCCCCCAAGGCGCCAAAAAAGGTGAGGGCGACAAAGACGGACGAACCAAAGAAAGAAACAAAGGCGAGAAGAACTGAGGAGGAGAGAGGAAAAGACAGAAAATGATTTCAGGTTCATAGGATTTTAGCCAGCATATAATTCAGGCCGGATAAAAGGAGTAAAAGCCAGCACCTAACTTAAGTAGGCGCTGGCTTTTTAACTGACGGATAGCTTTTATCACCGAAATGTTAACCTTTCTGTCAAGCTTTTCAGAAAGATGAGAAAAAATCTGGAGGAAAGATTTTTTCCCAAAAAGTATGTAGAGCCAGCGCTTTTCACTGGCAAAAACATTCCTCAGCCATAAGTTTGACAAAAAGATCGTAGAGGTGGATTTTTTGTGTGCCCGCTTGTCTTAAACCACAAGAACAATGATTCACCGGCAGATAAGCTTAAATCAACTTCTGGGGAAATAGGTAATTGCTTCGGGGATTGCCACCAGCAAAAAATGGCACAATCTTATAGCTTTTGGCAGATTATAAAAGGGTGAGGTTTTGTTCTCTGTTAGGTGAGGAGGAGTGAAATCTTTTACATAGAAAGGTTAAGAGTTGTGAATTTTCTCCCGATTAATACTTTATGAATGAAACCATATGCGTTAGGAGAGATGTCTGTAGTTTATAAATTTAATCCTCAAGTTCTTTTATGGGCATGAAGGTAAAAACAAAAGAGGCCGGGTTTACCGGAAATCTGCAAACGGTTTCTTTGTCCGATCTGTTTCAGTTGGTCAGTATGGCTGGAAAGACGGGAATGCTTTTGATCTCTCAGGATAACCAGAAAAGAGAGATATATTTCATGAAGGGGAATATCATATACGCCACCTCCTCTGGAAGTGAAGACGAGCTTTTGGGGACTCTTCTGCTAAGACGAAGAAAAATTCTCAAGTCAGAACTAAAAAGAGCCCTTAGCCTTCAGAAGTTAACTCCAAAAAGATTGGGCACCACGCTTATGGAGATGAGAGCATTAACCAAAGAGGAGCTGACGGAATGTCTGCGATATCAGATAGAGGAAATAATATATAACCTTTTTGGCTGGAATTCGGGTGAGTTCATCTTCTACGAGGGGAAATTGCCTCCCACAGATCAAATCACCACTCAGTTTAACACCATGAACGTGATCATGGAAGGATCAAGGAGAATCGATGAATGGATACAGATCAAGCAAACCCTTCCGGCTGATGACGTGGGGCTTCAGAGGGTGAAACACCCCAAGATGAAGTCGGATACGGTCATCATGACCGTAAACGAGATACAGCTATATCCTTTTATCGATGGAGAGAGGACCGTTGCTGAACTCTTGCAGGTAAGTCCTTTGAGCGAATTTTCCACACGTAAGGCGTTATATAACTTGATCACTTCCGGGTTGGTAAAGGCAGGGGAGAAGAAGATAAAAAAACAAAGGGTCAGTGATGAGAAGATTCTTTTGGACGTGATAATTAAGCTATACTCTCACTCCTATCAGACCATTGAAAGAATGAGTTCTCAGAAATTGGGATTGGGGGCTAAGAGTATTTTAAAAAGATGTTTTGAAGTTCAGAAATCTTTTAACCCTATCTTAGTTAGCCTGGAAAGCTCTGAGAATTTCTTGGACTTTCACCATCTGGAAAGCTCGGCAAACAAAATACCTCGGCCCATTCGATTTCACCAACTGATGAATGGGCTAAATGACTTGCTCTTTGAATTTTTAAGAGCTGTCTCCCGAAGTTTGGGAAAGAACTTAACCAAGCAAGTCATCTCTCAAATCAAGAAGGAGACAGCCCAGGTGATAGCCGAGCAGAGGTGGATAGCAAAAGAGTATGGGTTGGAAGAAGAGCTTTTAAAAATTCTTAAACAGAGCCAACGATGTTAGGGGAAAACCATATGAGTCTAATGGTGAAAATGGGCAAAAAACTTTTTTTGGGCACCATATTCTGGTTGGTATTTCTTACTGGAAAAGTCTTCTGTGCCTTTGAAAACACCGATGCTTTCCGGGCGGCGGTTCAAAGCTCAAAATCCTCATCTGTGCTTCCAGCATTCTTGGATGTATTACTTCTGGTGGGAACGTTTGTCTGTTTTCTCATCTCGGTGAGGGTTAAATCGTTCTTAAGAGACGGGGAGCTGGCTTCTGGATGGACTCTCCTGTCGCTTTCCTTCGTTCTTCTATTCGTGGCTCAGCTTCTTAGCCTATCTTTAAGCGTTGGTTTTTTAAATATCTCCCCCAGCATAATCTCCTCTATCCGTGTGTTGTTTATCCTATTTCTGGCTTCGGGTGTCTACTTTATGAAAAAAGTCCTAAGCTGAGGTGACACGTTTTTAGCTCTTCAGCCTTGTGATCATTCGTATTCCTCTCAAACCCAGAAAGTAAGAGGACTTAGCCCCATTTTTTCAAACACCAAAAGTTAAGGAGTCGAATTTGGCTGTCGATAAACTTATTAGTTAAATATTAAGGACTTTCGGATTTGAGCCAAAGCACCCATCCCGGAGAGCAGCGCATCTATTGGGATGAATTTTTGGAACTTTCGTAATTTGGGAGAAGTGTAACTTAAGCTGAAGAGGATTTATGCGCCTGACTGCACAGTTGGACGAAAGGATCTCCAAATGTGAGGAGATCCTGTCCCGCAATTCCGAATCTTTGGTTTTTGCGGCTCTATCAGATGCCTATCGTAAGAAGGGAGATTTGGCTAAAGCGTTTCATATCTGTAGTCGGGGATTGAAACTTTATCCGGATTATGGCCCCGGGCATCTGGTGATGGCGAAGATCAATATGGAAAGAGGGATGTATTCGGAGGCGGAAAAGGAACTCGCCTTAGCGATCCAGGCTGATGGCAAAACCAGAGGCACGGAGTTCCTTCTGGCCCAGATTCTCATAAAGAAGGGTCAGACAAAGGAGGCTAAAAAGATTTTGGAGAAGCTCAAAGCCACGGATCCGGAAAATCAGACGGTTGGTGAGCTTCTGGAGGCTATAAAGAAAGAAGCAGATTCAGACAAGTCGGGTTACGATGTGATGTCGGTGCAGGAACGCTGGCACATAGAGAAGGTGGTGGACCTCAAGGATGGAGTGCATTATTTGAAATCCCTGCCGGGTGTACTGGCAGCGTTAGTTGTGGATAAGGATGGATTGGTAGTGGAGAGCTGGCTAAACCCCAGTTTCAAAAAGGAGCTTTTGGGGGCAATCGCCACCAGCATCATCCGATGTGTGAAGGAAGGGGTGTTGGGGACAGGGTTTGGAGAATATGAACATGTTTTAATAGAGAGTGAAAATCTTGAGTTTTGGGTAATGAAATTCAAGCAACAGGCTTTTGTATTATGTTGCGCGCCGGAAGCTAATCTGGGAGCTCTAAAAATAAGAGTGAGTGAACTTTTAGAACACCTCTCCAGAAACCTTGAATAAAAGGGAGGTAAGGTGAATTCTGATTACAAGGGGGAGATAAGAGGAATTCTATTGGTCTCCTTTTTTATCATGGTGGTTCCGCTCATATTTTTTCCCAAGGATTTCGGACTGAAAGTGGATTGGCTGCTCCCTTTGCTTTTTGCCCTTGAACTGGGCTGGTAT
Source organism: candidate division Zixibacteria bacterium SM23_73_3 (assembly GCA_001304155.1). GTDB lineage: Bacteria > Zixibacteria > MSB-5A5 > MSB-5A5 > SM1-73 > SM23-73-3. The sequence goes on along the minus strand of LJUX01000061.1, from coordinate 5,542 downwards.
ATGTTGATCTTTTTCATTTTGTTTTCCAAGGCGTCAGCCTTAAAGGTGTTTCTCTTTGCCTGGACTACTTTAGGCTATCGAATTGGCTTGGGTATCGGATTTGGGATCTTCCTTCTGATCATGTTTTCTCTACCATTGTCCTTCTCTCTTAAGTTGGGGATTTTTCAATATATGCCAGCTTTTCTGCTTCAAGCCCTGATGTCTCCTTTTGTGCTGAAATCGCCTTTTGAAACCTTTGTGAGAAGAGCAAAAGGAGTCAAAAAAATGCCAATAGAGTTTCAAAAAAAGGAGACTGAACCTTTCCCTTCTACTTTCGCATCTGAAAGATCAAAAGAGAAATTAGACGGCGAAGGAGCAGTTTCCCCACAAAAGGAGATTAAAGTGATAAGAGGTACCAACTTAGAAAGCGTCTTGCATTACCTCAGAGAGTATGCTGGGGTAAAGGCGGCAGTTTTGGTGGACAGTGAGGGACTGGTGGTGGCAAAAGATTCCTCATCCGATTTCGATCCAGAAAAGATTGCTTCTTTCGCTCGGTGCTTAAAGGAAGCAAATGATCAGACCCTTCACAGGATGGGGGAGAAGGCTTCGGAGCGAATCGGAATTTACACCTCGGATCTATGGATCTGCTTAAACCAGGTAGACAATTTCACCTTGGTGGTGATGTCTGATCGCCAAACGGATGAGTTGCTTTCAGTTCGAATATTACAGTCCACCGGAATGATAAAAAAATTTCTTACCGAAAGATACCAGCCAAATATACTAAAAGTTGTGGAGGAGTGATATGTATAAAGTACTGGAAGAGCTGAACAAGACTACCGGGATAAACGGCAGCATGATAGTGGGACAGGATGGCATCGTGATAGCCGCAGATTTGAATTCCCAACTTCAGGACGAAGCAGTGGGAGCTTTAGCGGCTTCCATTGTAAGCACGGCCAAGAAGTCGATGGAACGCCTTTCCGATCAGAACTTAAAACGGGTAACCGTAGAAGCGAACAAAGGGAAGTTGTTTTTGACCGATGTGGGAATAGGAATATTGGCTGTCACCACGGACCCTCAGGTAAATGTGGGAATGGTTCGACTGGAGATCAAGAATGCGGCGGAGAAGATAAGGCTTGCTCAAAAGTCCGCTTGAAACAGACTGAAGTTGCCTAACGGAGAAGAAGATGGCATCCATAAACTACGCCTTTAAGGAGATTTCATGTAAGATAGTTTTCTATGGTCCCGGACTTTCCGGAAAGACTACCAACCTTCAATATGTTCATCAAAAAATCCCGCCCCAGACCAGAGGAGATTTGATCTCTTTAGCTACTGATCAGGATAGAACCCTTTATTTTGATTTTCTCCCGGTGGACATCGGCAGGATATATGGTTTTTCCACCAAATTTCAACTTTACACCGTTCCGGGGCAGGTTTATTACAATGCTACCCGAAAGCTGGTCTTAAGAGGGGTGGATGGTTTAGTCTTTGTAGCAGACTCCCAAAAATGCAAGATGGATGAGAACATAGAGAGCTTCCAGAATCTGGCGGAAAATCTGTCAGAATACGGATACAACGTAGACAAGATTCCTTTAGTGTTTCAATATAACAAAAGAGACCTCCCTGACATCAGTTCGGTAGAGGAACTGGAGAAAACATTAAATCCCAAAAGGCTTCCCTACTTTGAAGCTGTTGCCACCAAGGGGATGAGTGTGTTTGACACTTTGAAGTGCATAAGCAAATTAGTCTTGGATCAAGCTAAACGCAAACAACTTTTCCCGGAAAGGGAGATTAAGGTGAGTGAGGCTGAAAAAGTGTCGGCTGGGCTGGACCTTTCCCAGATGCCACAACCTGAACCAATGAAAGCAACCGTTAGTTCCTCAACTGCAGTTGAGAATTCAACTCCCCAGACAGTGACGACCATACCTAAAAAGGAGCGTGAGCCTTTGTCAGAGGAGATGACTCCAAAAGAGACCCAGCAGGAAAAAAGATTGGAAATCGAGCTGGACGTGGGTGAAATCACAGAGGAAGAGAAGGTGAAGATGGATCAAACCTCTTTCAGGGAAAGCTCCACCATAATAAGCTGGTCTGCTGGAAAATCTGACAAAAAGACCAAGTCGAAAGGATTTTTCTTGCTGCATATTTTCAATAAACTTTTCAAAAGATAGAGCGGAGGTGCGAAATTGAAACAGGGGGATTTGGTAATCTATGAAGAGCAGATCGAAAAGATAGAGAAAGCTCTGTGCAGATTAATCAAGGATTCACAGGCTAAGTGCGTTCTCCTGGTGGATAAAGATGGTCATCTGATCACCCGGCAGGGTTTCACTCAATCGTTGGATACCACTGCCTTAGCGGCACTTTTAGCCGGAAGCTTTGCCTCCACCCGCGAGATCGCTCGTCTGGTGGGAGAACCTGAGTTCTCTGTTCTTTTTCACCAGGGCAAGAAGGATCATATTCACATTACTCTGGTGGGGGAGAGAACCATACTGGCAGTTATCTTCGATGATCGAACCACCATCGGCATGGTTCGGCTTTATGCTAAAGAGGCTTCTGAAAATCTGGAAAGGATTTTCTCTACTGTCAACCGCCAGCACCACCAAGCTGAAGACCAGAATAGAATCGACTCAGATTCAGAGTTTTCAACTTCTTTAGAAAACAGACTGGATGATATCTTTTCCGATCAATCCTAAATAGATGGCATCTCAAAAAACCGATAAGCGAGCACTTGTCTGAACATACCATCGAGTTGGGCAAGATATGCTTGAGGTATGTGAAAAGAAGTAGCCTTATTAGATGGAGTGACCTTGAAGGTATTTTTAAGTTTTCAGGTGAAAAATGTCACGTGAATTAGGGGAGATACTGGTCAAGACTGGCAAAATAACGGAAGAGCAGCTTGCCCAGGCTTTAGACTTACAAAAGAAGAGTAATGAAAAATTGGGGGATGTTCTGGTCCAGACCGGAGCACTCTCCAGTGAAGAGGAGCTTTCTGTATTTATCGGGAGGCAGTTGAACATTGGGGCTTTAAGGTTATCTGATATCGAGCTGAACCCAGAGATGGTAAAGATGATACCCCGGGATATTGCCAGAAAGTTCAACGTCATCGCCATAAGCAAGCTGGGCAAGACCTTAATAGTAGCTATTTCCGATCCCAATAACATTTACGTTTTAGATGCCATCAAGTTCATTACCGGATGCGCGGTTCAGCCGGTTATCAGCCCGGAGAAAGCCATCCAGAAGGCCATAGATGCCCATTACCAGGACACTTCGGGAATCGAGCAAATACTCAAAGGGCTTAAAGATGAAGACCTGGAAGTGATTGAGCAGAGCGAAGAAGTTCCCACCGAGCAGGACTTAAGATCCCAGGTGCAGGATAAGCCTTTAGTAAAACTGGTGGATTCCATCATCGGCGATGCCATTCGAAGAGGTTGTTCGGACATTCACATAGAAACCTATGAGAAAAGAATAAGGGTGAGATACAGGTTAGATGGGAATCTGCAGGAGATGTCTCCTATACCTTTTAAATATCGTGCCGCCATAGTTTCTCGAGTAAAGATAATGGCGGATTTGGACATCTCTGAGAGAAGATTGCCTCAGGATGGGAGGATAAAGGTGAAGTTTGGTGATCGAGCGGTGGATCTGAGAGTTTCCGTTCTTCCCACTATATTCGGGGAGAAGGTGGTGATGCGTATTCTGGATCCCCAGAGTGTTAACGTGGATTTGACCAAATTGGGTTTCTCAAAACAATCTCTTAAGGTGTTCGATAAAGCCATCCACCTTCCTTACGGTATGATCCTGGTAACCGGTCCCACCGGCAGCGGGAAAACCACCACCCTTTATTCTGCTCTAAAACAGATCAACACCAAGGACATCAATTTACTGACTGCCGAGGATCCGGTGGAGTTCAATTTCTACGGGATAAATCAGGTGGCAGTGAAAAGCGAGATCGGATTGACTTTCGCCGCGTCTTTAAGGTCGTTTTTAAGGCAGGATCCGGACGTGATCATGGTGGGAGAGATCAGGGATGCCGAGACCGCAGAGATCGCGGTGAGAGCCGCCTTGACTGGACATTTAGTCTTCTCCACACTGCATACCAACGATGCTCCCAGCACCATCGACCGGTTGGTCGATATGGACATTCCCAATTATCTGGTGGCTTCCTGTGTAAGGTTGGTTATGGCTCAAAGGATGGTGCGCAAAATCTGTCCCAATTGTAAGAGCCAGGTTCAGATTCCTGCGGAGACTCTTCAGATGCTAGGCTTGACTGACGACGAGGTTAAAGATCTTAAAGTTTACGAGGGAAAGGGGTGTGCTGAATGTAATAATACCGGCTATTCAGGGAGGACCGGTATTTTTGAGGTTATGCCCGTGAGTCCTGACATTGCGAGGATGATACTTTCCAATGCCTCCAGCGTAGACATAAGAGAACAGGCTACATCTGAAGGTATGCTCACTTTAAGAAGCGCCGCCTTGGAGAAGTTAAAGAAAGGCATCACCACCGTTGGAGAGGTTTTGGCAGTGACCTCTTGACGGTGCAAGTATTAAAGGGACAGAACGGGAGAACCACACCATAGATTTAAGAATCGATATGTTGGGTCGATAATATATAAGAAGTCCCTTTCCTGAAGAATTGAGATAAAGAAAAAGACAGGAGTAAAAGATGGCCACCTTACGGGAACTTTTGGAACTAATGGCGAAGAGGAATGCCTCCGACCTTCATCTCACCGTGGGTTCGCCGCCCCAGCTTAGAATAGACGGCAAGCTGGTTAAGACCGATGTTGATATCCTGGCCGCCGAGGAGACCAAAAAGCTGGCTTACAGCATAATGAGTGAAAAACAGAAACAGAAATTTGAGGAAAGAAGGAGCAGATTCAGATGTAACGTTTTCATGCAGAGGGGGAATGTGGCGGTAGCTCTAAGACAGATTCCTTTCCGGATTCCCGGTTTCGAGGAGTTAGGTATACCCAGGGTGGTCTCCGAGTTAGCTGATTTGCCTCGTGGTTTAGTGCTGGTGACCGGACCCACCGGAAGCGGAAAATCTACCAGCTTAGCCGCTTTGATCAACAAGATAAATCAGGAAAGCAACTGTCACATTCTAACCGTGGAGGACCCCATTGAGTATCTTCATCGGCATAATTGTTCACTGATTAATCAAAGAGAGGTTTATGCTGATACTCAATCTTTTGCCAGTGCTTTAAAATATGCATTAAGAGAGGATCCGGACGTGGTTTTAGTGGGAGAGATGAGAGATTTGGAAACCATGGAAGCCACCTTAAACATCTCCGAAACCGGACACTTAGCCTTCGCCACTCTGCATACCAACTCCTGTGCTGAGTCTATCAACAGAATCGTCGACGTCTTCCCTACCAGTCAGCAGGAGCAGGTTCGTGTTACCGTCTCTTTCGTTTTGCAGGCGGTGATAAGCCAACAGTTGATCCCTAAAATAGGGGGAGGGAGAGTGTTGGCTTTAGAGATCATGATCTGCACGCCGGCTATCAGAGCTTTAATACGGGACGATAAGATACATCAGATATATAGTCTAATGCAGGCAGGACAGAAGTATGGCATG
>LJUX01000009.1 GCA_001304155.1 candidate division Zixibacteria bacterium SM23_73_3 | reverse complement strand
AAGAAGTTCTCACGTTTTTTGGAGCAGAAAGGAGTCACAAGGCTCAGGGGGATTACTCCTGGGTTGGTAGAGGAATACAAGGGCAGGATTTTACAGGCTTCCAGTGCAGCTAATTTCAATAATGATCTTATGCTCATCAAGGCCATGCTGAACAAGGCGGTCGAATGGAGAAGTTTGAGAGAAAACCCACTCAAAGATTTCAAGAAGCTTAAGAACAGCAATGTCCGAGAGCTAAGATACCTTACGGTCGAAGAGATCGAGAAGGTTCTGACCATCGCTGATCCCCTGATGCAGAAGGTTATCACGGTTCTGCTCAACACTGGCCTGAGAAGAGCGGAGTTGGCTTACCTCGAATGGGAAGACATTGATTTCCAGAACAAGCTGATCAAAGTTCAGTCGAAGCCTGAGACCGGGTTTCATCCCAAGAGCTATAAGGCACGATCAATCCCCATGAATGCAGAGGTAGAGAAGACTCTAATGGACCTGCCCCAAAGAGGCAAGTATGTCTTCGACAACGGACACGATCAGCCGTTTCACTCAGAGAAATGCTTGTGGAGTAGATTTAGAACGATACTGAAGAAAGCGGGCGTAAAGAACGCCTGTTTGCATACCCTCAGGCACACGTTTGCCAGCTACTTGGTGATGTCAGGAGTCGATCTCAGAACGGTCCAAGAACTGATGGGTCACTCGACAATAACGGTGACCGAACGTTACTCCCACCTGTCTCCAGATCATAGGACAAAAGCCGTCCAAGTCCTGCGATTTGGAAACAAAATTGAAACAAAAGTCAATCCTCCCGCCTAACTTCTTGTAAGACAAGGCAAGAATCCCCATCGGATTGTTTGTGGGTAATAAAGACGGAAAAGTGAGCTTTTTCAGAAACGAGGGTGACATAAATTCTCCCATCTGGGTTCAGATTACCGATTTCTATAATTCCATTGATGTGGGCTTGGAAAGCGCTCCAGTCTTTGCAGACATCGACGCTGACTCAGACTTAGATCTATTCGTGGGGAAAGAGGATGGTACACTCAGCTTCTATCGCAACGATGGAACCAAGGAAACGCCTTCATGGTATCTCGTCTCTGAAAACTACGACTCCATTGATGTGGGAGCAAAAAGCATCCCCACTTTCGTGGATATAGATGCGGATGGAGACTTTGATCTGTTTTTGGGAGAGGAATACGGTAACGTCAACTTCTACAGAAACACTGGAAACGACACTCTTCCCCAGTGGGATCCGATCACCGCTTACTACAACTCCATAGATGTAGGAAGACGCAGCTCTCCTGTCTTTGCGGATATCGATGACGATTCCGATTTCGATCTTTTCATCGGGCAGGATGAAGGGCAAGTATTCTTCTATAAAAATGACGGCACTATTTATCTTCCAGACTGGAGGTTACTCAACGAAAGCTATCTTTTCGTTGATCTGGGATCCTACTCCCGTCCGGCTCTGGTGGACATAGATTCCGACGACGATGCCGATCTTTTTGTGGGAGAGTATGATGGAAACATCGGCTTCTATCAGAACCAGGCAACTGTTCCGATCCCCTCCTGGAGCATGATCACTGAGAATTATTTTGCCATCCATGCGGACAATTATTCCGCTCCCACATTTGCCGACATCGATGGTGACGGTGATCCGGATTTATTTATAGGAAGAAAGGATGGGACAATTGATTTCTATGAAAACATTGGAACTGCCGAATCTGCCTTCTGGAATTTGATCCCCGGGGAATACGACTTCCTGGATGTGGGAACATACGTTTCCCCCACTTTTGTAGACATCGATGGAGATTTCGACTTGGATATGTTTGTAGGACAGATTTATGGAAAGATCTATTTTTATCGAAATGATGGCACTTACCAACTTCCCTCCTGGCCCTTAGTTTCGGATAATTTCGAGTCGATTGACGTGGGCTGGTATAGTGTTCCCACCTTTGGTGATATGGATTCAGATGGTGACTATGATCTGTTGGTGGGAAATGAAGAAGGAAGAATTAGTTTTTATCAAAATGAAGGCACTGCTCAGGCTTTCTCCTTTCTCTTCAACACCGACTCTTTCGATTCCATTGATGTGGGAAAGCGAAGCTCCCCTGTTCTTTGTGACTTTGACTTAGATAATGATTTGGATCTGTTTGTGGGAGAGTCCAAAGGAGGACTCCACTATTATAAGAACCTCACCCTAAACAGCATCAGAGGAAAAGTGACCGACCAGACCACTCCTTTAGAAAATGCTGTGGTTTATCTTTCGGGCGATAAAGAGGACAGCACCTTTACCGATTCATCCGGCAATTATGCATTTGTTGGTTTACCTTTGGGAAACTATTGTGTGTTTCGAGATCCAGCCACATTTCAATATTGCTTTTCCCCTCTGGACTCGGATACCTTTGAGATAAATTTTGTCGGATTCACCCACGTGGATGAGTTCTCCGAGCAAAATATTCCTCAACATTTCAGACTTTTCCCCAACTACCCCAACCCGTTCAATCCTGTGACCAATATCACCTACTTCTTACCTGCGGATGCAGAGATTAAACTCATCATTTACAATCTGAAAGGAGAGAAAGTAAAAGAGCTTACCCACGGTTTTCAAACCAGAGGATGGAGAAAGGTAATCTGGGATGGAAAAAACTCGCAGGGAAAAAAAGTCTCCAGCGGAATCTATTTTTGTAAACTCCAAGCCAACCAGGGGTGTGAGATCATAAGAATGGTTCTACTGAAGTGAGATATGCCTTTTTCATTTGGAGTTTTTGCCTCGCCCCATAGACCTATTGCGCATGTAGTTGTCCAATTCTTTGGGCACAGAGATTTGTAAATGTTCATCTATTGGCTCGATAAATCGAGCAACTACATGTTTAGATAACTATCTTCTCAACTTTGCCTAGCAAACACATCAACGCTTAAACCTCCTTCGCAGAGCAAGAAACAATAAAGCAATCAAAACGGGGCCAAGAACGGATTCAATAACACTCAATATATATCCTCCCTCATTAACAACAACGTATCTCGGCGTTCGGATGGCAAAACGTAGGAACACTGAGCACGAGTGAAGGAAAGACCTTCCTAAGTCACTGATTTTTGGCGCCGTTGAGATGAGACTCTCCCACGAACTTAAATCTGGTGCATAACGGATGAAATTTCTAGGGGATTCATCAAGATTCAAAGTTATGGGAGATAATCCGGCAAAAAGGTATCCAAATGTAAAAGCGAAGATAGTGACAATAGACCAAACTATTGGACAAATCCAACTTTCACCGTAATTGCTCAGCCATCTGTATAGAGTCAACGCTTTTTTATTAAAAAATGATTTTTCGATTCTTCTCCTCATCTCCATTTCGCCAATATAGAAATCGCCGGCCTCAGGATAATTGCGACTTTCCTCATAATTTGCTCTCAATCTTCTGTATACTTGAGCGATCAAGTCATATTCAAACTTTTGGGTTAACGGATCAGGGGCCACTTCGTCGCGAATTCTGTTTCTTCTTTTCTTACGATCCCATTCCACATCAACAAATTCAATCAGTCGCACATCGGTGCCTGAAAACCGAAACTTGCCTAAGTTAATTTTCTCAAATTTTACTGTCCGCGGGTCAAGGAATTTGACGTTTCTGAAATCTATTTCTCTCCTAATGATCGTTTTAGGGTTCTTTTCTTCGCTTATCTTGAACGAGCCGCTAATCTGTGAGCCTGATAAATCTATCTTTTCATTTGTTTTGCCTTGAGAAAAAGAATCGCAAAAAAAGGTCTCGCCTTCAAAGCGGCAAGACCGGAAATCGGCCGAGGCTCCGAATGTTGTTCGTTCGAACCTACATCTGGATTCGGACGTGAACTTGACTTCGAAAAAGCCAGCTGGCTTTTCGAACTTAGCCTCGCTAAAGTTCACTTCTTTTTCAAATGTAGCGGCGCTAAAAACAGCTTGCTTTTTGAACTTAGCATTAAGAAATGTATCTGCTTTGAAGACAGCTCCTCTGAACCAAGCTTCGCCCAAGAATTCGGCGCCAGCGAAATGGACCTTACCACCGAAGATATAGTGTTTGAAGATACGGTGTTCGAATTCTGCGCCTTGCTTGAAGACCGCGTTTCCGAAAATCAGATCTGAATCAATCTTCGGATGGGTAAACACGAACTTGCCTTGGAAAATCGAGTTGTAGAAATGAATCTTTGCTGGCCCGATAGCGTCAATGGTAACTCCATCCGGGAAGATAAATCCATTTAAATCCAAAAGATGGCCTCTGCATTGTCCAGCCAGCTTATTTAATTCTTGCTGAAAGAGAATCTTGTCTTTATCCGCCCGTTCGGAGTGAAAGATGCAATGCCTGCCGTCATGAAGTTGCCGTCCACATCCTTTGTTAGCACGCATTGGCACTTGACAAGTCTTTTCTGGTGTAACCATATGCTTTCCCTCATTTATATCTTTCTCTTAGGAAGTTAGCTCTTTTCCGGAATTTCCAGAACTCCGGCACCATCTATTTTACTCTGTTTGAGCAACAGAAGAGCTTTGTTTGCATCTTTCAGCGGAAAGCTGGTAGTCTTCGTGCGTATTGGAATTTCGGCAGCAAGCTCCAGAAGCTCCTTTCCATCTTTTCTGGTGCTATTAGCTACGCTTCGAGTTGTTCTCTCATAGTAAAGATACTTCACATAGTCCATCTGGGGAATCGGGGTCATGTAGATTCCTGCTAAAGCCAGGGTTCCTCCCTTGTCCAGAGCGTTTAAGGCATCCAGCACTAACTCTCCTGCCGGTGCAAAGATTATGGCAGAATCTAATTTTTTGGGTGCTTTATCTTTTGCCTGTCCGGTCCAGACTGCCCCTAACTTTTCTGCAAGCTTCCGGTGTTCTTTGCTTCGGGTGAAGACAAACACCTCGCATCCCCAATGGATCGCCACCTGAATGGCTACATGAGCGGAGGCGCCAAATCCATATAACCCTAATCTTCCTTTTGGTTTTATTTCGCTCAGTCTCAAAGCCCGATAGCCGATGATGCCTGCACAGAGCAAGGGTGCTGCCTGTTGATCAGAAAATCCCTCCGGAATGGGATAGGCAAAATCCTGAGATACTACTGTATATTGAGCATATCCTCCATCTACGTGATAGCCGGTGAACTTTACATTTTCACATAGATTCTCTTTTCTCTCCAGACAGTACTTGCATTTTCCGCAGGTGGAGTAAAGCCAAGCCATCCCCACACGATCGCCTTTGTTGAAACGGGTAACTTTGTCACCTGTTTCTTCTACCACCCCCACCACCTGATGTCCGGGCACCAAAGGTTTTTTGGGAAGCTCAAGCTCCCCTTCCACCGTATGCAGGTCAGTATGGCATATTCCACATACTTTAATTTTAACTAATATCTCATCAGGCTTGAACTTTGGTTTATCCAACTCCACTATTTGAAGAGGATTTTTCTCAATCACCTCCGGTTCTTTTAAGATCATGGCTAACATTTTCTACCCTCATCTTCTTTTGGTCCATCTGTTCTGTGATTTCACTCTTGCTTGACAATTTATGAGCTGTCGACAGTCCTGGCAAGTATAAAGTTTAAGCAAGACCTCAACCCCTTCAGTTCCCCTTCAGGGTGAACCCCTCTCCATTTCATGGAGAGGAGGATAGGGGGAGAGGTCATAGTCTAGAACCTAACTTAGGTTAGGTTCTGAGAAGTCAGGTCTTGGAACTTTGGCCGTCGAGCGCTCGTATTGTCTACAAGCATCGCAGATTTCCCTTGCTCTGCGGGTCGAATGTGTATATAATAGAACTCTTGGTTTTGAACTGTCACCTTAACTCAAGGAGGAAAGTATGAACAAGGCATGTAAGGCTCTCTTGTGGGCATCGGTCTTGGTTATTTTTGTCTTTGGCTCTGCATCTGGTCAATCACAGGTCAAAAAAATCCCTCAACGTTCGGAGATACCTGATAAATACAAGTGGAGGCTGGAGGACATCTATCCAACAGATGAATTGTGGGAAGAGGACTTCGCGAGAGTCAAAGCTCTTCTGCCTGAGATGGATAAGTTCAAGGGACACTTGGTTGAGTCCGGAAAGGTGATTCTGGATTGCCTGGTTATGCAGGACAGCATATGGATGATCTTCGACCCCATGTATGTCTACGCCTACATGAAGCTGGATGAAGATACCCGCGTTTCCAAGTACCAGGAGATGTCCGACCGGTCGGGGTCCATGTTGTCCGAAGTCCGAGCAGCCTTTTCCTTTATCGACCCCGAGATCCTGGGCATTCGGCAGGAAAAGCTGGATGAGCTTGTGAAGGGGGAAAAAGGGCTTGGGCTATACAGACACTACATAGACAACATCCTGCGGAACAGGGAGCATACACTTTCGGTCGAGGAGGAGGAACTGCTGGCGCAGGCAGGAACCATCGCTCGTGTTCCCCGGACTGTATTCACCATGATTGACGATGCTGACGTCAAGTTTGGCTCCATCAGAGACGAGAGGGGAGACGAAGTACAGCTAACTAAGCAACGATATTCGCGGTTCTTAGAATCGAGCGATCGCAGGGTGAGAAAGGATGCCATGGATACTTACAACCAGGCTTGGCTGGGTTACATAAACACTCTGGGATCCACCCTTGCCGGGAGCATAAAGAAAGACATGTTCTACGCCAGGGCCAGAAAATATAACTCTACTCTGGAGCAAGCACTTCATGCGAACAACATCCCACAGGAAGTTTTCAATAACTTGATCGAGACCGTGAGTAACAACCTGGAGCCAATACATCGATATAACAGCCTGAGGAAAAAGTACCTGGACTTGGATGAGCTGCACAAGTACGATCTCTGGGTCCCTCTTGTACCGGAAGCACGGATGGAAATCCCTTACGACTCGGCTGTGGCCATTATCCTGAAGGCGACCAAGCCGTTGGGTAAGCAGTATGTGAGAGACATGCAGGCTGGCTTTAATTCCGGCTGGGTGGATGTGTACGAAACCGAAGGCAAAGGCAGTGGCGCTTATTCGTGGGGAGCCTATGGCACTCATCCATACATGCTCTTAAATTACAATAACATGCTCGACAACATCTTTACCGTGGCGCATGAGATGGGACACAACATGCACAGGTTCATGCGTCATGGGGTACAACCTTATGTCTATTCCGGCGCCTCCATATTCGTGGCTGAGGTAGCCTCGGTAACCAATGAGATGCTTCTTATGGATTATTTGCTCAAGCACGCCAAGAACAAGGCTGAGAAGCTCTATCTGCTCAACTACTATATAGAGATGATACAGGGCACGTTCTATACCCAGGTGATGTTCTCTGAGTTTGAACGGGACGCGCATGCCAGAGCAGAAGCTGGCGAAGCCCTTTCTGCCTCATCCTTGAGACAGATATATCGAAACATATACCAGAAATATAACGGCCCTGATCTGGTGGTCGATTCGCTGGATGATCTCTCCTGCCTGAGAATTTCACATTTTTATAGAAATTTCTATGTGTATCAATATGCCACCAGCCTTGCTGCCGCATCCGCCTTTTCGCAGAAGATTTTGGCCGGGGACAAGGAAGCCTTGACTCGATACAATGAGATGTTGCAGGCCGGTGATTCTGACTATCCCATCGAGCTTTTGAAGAAGGCTGGCGTAGATATGACTTACCCTGAGCCGGTGAATGCAACTGTCGAGCTTTTTGCAGATTTGGTCGAACAGTTCGAGAAGCTCTTACTGGAGTGATTCATCTCAACTTCTTTTCTGGACATAAAAAAAGGATTACTTAATACAAACGTAATAATTGGAATATCATTGCGAGGCGAAGCCAAAGTCCCGCACCTTGCGGGACTCCTCGCGATGACAAAGTAAAAGGAATTAGTGCGTTTGTATTAGTAGCCTAAAGTAAGGATGTTTTGTAGTCGAAAATAAGCAAAAAGGTCATACCTAAGGCTCAAAACAAAAAGGGAGGGGGACGTGAAAAAATTCCTTTTGGCGCTTTTGATTATCACTATTTTAGTAGCCTTCCTATTCAGTTGCGCCGCCACCGTGTATGTTCCCAAGCCACCGCCACCGCTTAAAGAGGAGATCAAACCTCCTCATCCGGGTTCAAAAGCAGTTTGGGTGGGAGGGCACTGGAAATGGTCGCATGGACAATACGTATGGATTCCCGGTCATTGGGAAAAGAAGCATAAAGGCAACTGGGTTCCCGGACACTGGAAGAAAACACCGCGCGGCTGGGTGTGGAAAAAAGGACACTGGCGCCCGTAGTTGTGATTGAAGAAAATCATAACGGTCTTTGCGTCCCGAGGGGTTATGGTTATCCTCCCGGGACGTTTTATTTACTCCTAACCCAAAACCAAAGAGACCCCCTTTTTTCTCCTTGACAATTCCTGCGTTTTTGTTTAACTCTCCCCAAGTGCTATGGATGAGCTAATCGCCTTTCTGGATAAAGTTGATGGCTACGTTTGGGGTCCTCCCCTGATCATTTTTCTTCTGTTCGTGGGTATATTTCTTACCGTAAGATATAGATTCCTGCAGGTAAGAAAATTCAAACATGCCCTGGATCTGATCAGTGGAAGATATGAAGATCCCAAGGACGAAGGTGAGATCACCCACTTTCAGGCGCTATCCGCTGCACTTTCCGCCACCATCGGCACTGGAAATATCGCAGGCGTTGCTACCGCCATCGCCACCGGGGGGCCGGGTGCGGTATTCTGGATGTGGATCACCGGCGCTTTGGGAATGGTTAACAAATTTGCCTCCGCTTCGTTAGGCCTGCACTTTCGAGTGATCCATCCAGATGGCACCGCCTCAGGCGGACCCATGTATTATCTAAAGAGGGGAATAAAGCTGAGATTCTTAGGGTGGCTTTTTGCCTTCTTTGCTGCCATAGCCTCCTTCGGAATCGGAGACATGGTTCAGTCAAATTCAGTAGCCAAACCTTTGGAGGAGCATCTGGGAATTCCATCCTTAGCAACTGGATTGGTAGTGGCAATTCTGGTAGGAATGGTGATCATCGGAGGCATAAAACGGATCGGAAGAGTCGCTTCCCGAATTGTTCCTTTCATGTGCATAGTCTACGTGGGATCCTGCCTGATCATCCTGTTTCTCAACCTATATGATATTCCCCAAGCTCTTGCCTTGATCTTCAAGCACGCCTTCAGTCCCACCTCCGCCGCAGGAGGTTTCCTGGGAGCCACGGTAGCTCAAACCATAAGATTTGGCGTCGCCCGCGGTCTGTTTTCAAACGAGGCAGGTCTGGGATCTGCTTCGATCGCCCACTCCGCGGCCAAGACCAAGGAACCGGTGCGGGAAGGACTGGTAGCCATGGTAGGTCCTTTCGTCGACACCATCGTCATATGTACCATGACCGCTTTAGTGATCGTAACTACCGGGGCCTGGACAAGCGGTCTGACCTCCTCCCCGCTCAGCGCCCTCGCCTTTGAGCTGGGACTTCCCTATTTTGGAAAATGGGTCGTCACCTTCGGACTGGTCTTCTTTGCCTTCTCCACCATGATCACATGGTCCTACTATGGGGACAGATGTACGGAGTATATTCTGGGACGCAAAGCGGTGATGCCCTACAGATGGGTCTTCTGTTTGCTGATTCCAGTCGGGGCAATGGTGAAAATCGACTTGGTCTGGCTTCTCACGGACATAATGAACGGCTTTATGGCTTTCCCCAACCTGGTGGGCATCCTGGGCTTGAGCGGACTAGCGGTCAAGATGATCAACGATTATTTCTCACGCCCCCAAGAACCTTTAAGATCAAGGATATCCTTCCGTTCCTCCTCTCCATATAAGCAGTGAGAAACCAGATAAACAGGAAAGTTTAGACCACAAGAATCTGAATCGTTAAAGAACGAAAATCCCTTGTTTTTTTGTAATTCTTGCTTTCTGTGGGAGTTTTTCACCGACAGAGAGGTTTGGCAAATCATCAGACAGCTGGTCAAAAAGACTGACAACCAACAGATTGAGTGCAGTCTTCAAATTTATGGGTCGACCTCTGAGAAATTTTTTTTACATGAACATTCACCATATTGAGGGGAATATCGTATTTTATATCAATGCTCTTTTGGTGCTGAGATGATTAGAGTAAAAAACTTAACCAAAAAATATGGTGAATTGAAGGCGGTGGATGACGTCACCTTTGACGTTCACACTGGGGATATCCTGGGTTTTCTGGGACCTAATGGCGCAGGAAAAACCACCACGGTCAGAATCATCACCTGCTTTCTGCTTCCCACTGCAGGATGGGTGGAGGTAGATGGGTTGAATGTTTTCGAGCACTCCCTGGAAGTGAGGAAAAAGATCGGATACCTTCCCGAAAATGCCCCCCTTTATTCGGAGATGAATGTTTTAGATTATCTGCATTTTATAATGGGTGTCAGAGGAATACTCAAAGACCGCTGGAGCCAGAGAACCAAAGAAATGATAAACATCTGCGGTCTGGGGCCAGTGGTAAATAGAAACATCGGTGAGCTTTCCAAAGGATTCAGGCAGAGGGTGGGTCTGGCACAGGCTATGGTGCATGATCCTGAAGTTCTCATCTTAGACGAGCCCACCAGCGGACTGGATCCCAATCAAATAGCCGAGATCAGAAGTTTGATCAAAGAGCTGGGAAAGGAGAAGACGGTGATTCTGTGCACCCACATCCTCCCGGAAGTTGAAGCCACCTGCAAAAGAGTGCTGATCATAAATGAGGGTAAGATCGTGGCAGATGGTTCCCCGGCGGAACTGCAGGCCAGCTTTCAAGGAAAAGAGCAGATATATATTGAACTGAAGACGCCTTTTACGGATGTGGAATCCAAATTGGCAAATTTAGAAAATGTGGAAAAAGTGAAAGAGATCCTAACAAACGGAGATGACCTGAAGAAGTTTACCATCGAGTGTGCCAGGGGAGTGGATTTGCGGGAAGGGCTTTTTCGTTTGGCCGTGGACAACAATTGGGTCCTTCTGGAGATGAGAAAGGAACAGGCAAGCTTAGAGGATGTTTTCCGACAGTTAACCACTTCTTGAGGTTGGCAAGATGTCAAGTCATGTAGTCGTTTTCTGCAAAAAAGAACTTAGAAGCTTTTTTGATTCCCCCATTGCCTATATCGTAATCACCACCTTTCTTCTAATCTCTGGCTGGTTTTTCTTCAGCGATCTATTCTTAGTTAACCAGGCTTCGCTACGAAATCTGTTTGACATCATCCCCTTCATCTTCATGTTCTTCGTGCCGGCCGTGACCATGCGTTTGATCTCTGAGGAAAAAAGAAGCGGCACCATCGAGATTCTTCTTACCCTGCCGGTAAAAGATTATGAGATCATCCTAGGCAAGTTTTTGGCTGGTTTGATCCTGATCGTTGTGGCGGTGCTTTTGACTTTGGTTTACACCTTCACCCTCTCTGGATTGGGTGACCTCGATTTTGGATCGGTGGTGGCAGGATATATCGGCTTGATCTTTTTGGGAGCCACATATCTCTCTGTGGGGGTATTCACCTCCAGCTTTACCCAGAATCAGATTGTGGCATTTATCACCAGCTTTGCCATCATCTTCGCCCTGTATATGCTGAACAAAGTTCTGATGTTTGTGCCTAACTTTTTGGCATCCTTTTTTGAGTATCTGAGCGTTGATTATCACTTTTCTAACATATCCCGGGGAGTAATAGATTCACGGGATGTGATTTATTATCTATCGCTTGTCTTTTTCTTTCTGTTTCTTGCAGTGAGGGCTTTGGAAAGCAGAAAGTGGAGGTAGTCTCTTTCATGAAGGCAAAATTCAGATATGGTACTGGATCTGCCCTTACCATCGTTTTGATCGCAGCCATACTCTTGGTATTAAATCTGATCTCGGTTAATCTTTTTGCCCGTCTGGACCTTACTGAAGGAAAGGTCTTTAGTCTCTCTGAATCCAGTAAGGAGCTGATGCGAAATTTGAATGATCGACTCATAGGTAAGCTGTATTTCACCAGGGATCTTCCTCCCCCTTACAACAGTTATGCCCGATATCTGAAAGATCAATTAGAGGAATATCAGGCTTATGCTGGTGGAAAGCTGAAGCTGGAGATGATTGATCCCGCCGAGGAAAAGGAAGAGTTGGAGGCACAAAGATACGGCATTCCTCCCTTGCAGGTAAACGCCATGGAGAATGACAAGATTGAGATAAAGAAAGTTTACATGGGACTGGTGCTTCTGTTTGAGGACAGAAAAGAGATAATCCCGGTATTACAAAACATCTCCGGGCTGGAATATGAGCTCACCAGCACCATAAAGAGGCTTTCCTCCAAAATTCTCCCCTCCATTGGATTTTTGATTGGCAAGAATGGTCCTGATCTGGATACCGAACTTACCTACCTGAACCAGACACTCAGCCGTCACTATCGGATTAGAAGGATAAATCTGGATGAAGGAGATCCTATCCCCCGGGACCTCAGAGTGTTAATCATCCTGGGACCTAAGAAGAAATTCTCCAATTGGGAGAAATTTGGCATCGATCAGTTCCTTATGCGGGGTGGCAAGCTGGCATTTCTGCTAAACCATATAGACGTGGATATCCAGCAGGCATTGGCCCAAAGACAAGATCTGGGGCTGGAGGAATTTTTGAGCAACTATGGAATAAAGATCAACGATGATCTGGTGATAGATGTGCAGTCTAACCGAATTGGGGTCACCCAACAGCGTGGATCTTTTACGGTTCAAAACATAATAAATTATCCCTTCTTTCCTCTGGCCACGGATTTTAGCAAAAATAGCTTGATGGTCAAGGACCTGGGGACGGTGGGCTTCAATTTCGTCAGCTCGCTGGACTTAAGCTTGGCTTCAGCCAAAGGTCTTCGATTCGATCCTTTGGTTCGATCCTCAAAACGCAGCGGAGCCCAGGTTGCACCCTTTGACATAAATCCGTATAGAGAATTCACCCCAGAAGACTTTACTATGAGTGGACTAATTTTGGCAGCAACGGTTCAGGGAAGTTTCAAAAGTTATTTCTCAGACAAAGATAGATCCGAACTTGAAGCGGAGATCGGTTTTGTTGACTCCACCCTGACACAGAGCCCGGAGACCCGATTGGTGGTGGTACCAGACGCCGACTTTGCCACTGATCGAAACATAAGAGGAACAGACAATTTGGCATTCTTTTTGAATATGGTAGACTGGCTTTCACAGGATGAGGCTTTGATAAGTATCCGCTCAAAGCAGGTAACCGCCCGCCCCCTTAAGGAGATCTCAGCCGGAACAAAAAAACTTATCAAACATGGAAACACATTCGGCCTACCTTTTTTGGTCATCGTATTTGGCGTGCTCAGGTGGCAGATAAGAAGACGGGCTAAAAGAAAAAGTTAAGTTTTATAATCCTTTCTGCATATGAAAAAACCAACCTATGTTCTTTTAGGAAGCCTTCTGCTTTTTGTGATTATCTATTTTATTTTAGTCCAGAAGGAGAAGAAAACCTTTTCTCCTGGAAAGGTGGAAAATTTCCTTCAGCTGGACAGTGCTTCGGTGAATAGAATCGAGTTCAAAAAATACGACACCCGGCTGGTTTTTCAAAAAATCAACCAGCAATGGCACATGATCGAACCTGATTCATACAGAGCGGATAAGGGTGCGTTGGGTCAATTGTTAAGCATGACCAGCCGTCTGGAGGTAGGGGAGTTGATCTCCTCCAACCAGGAAAAGCAATTTCTTTTTCAGGTGGATACTTTGATGGGCACCGGGATCAACTTCGTTGCTGGAGAGAAACTACTGGCATCGCTGGTGATCGGAAAGCTCTCTGATGATTACCTGCACGTATATCTGCGGAAGACAGACTCAGATGATGTGTATCTGGCACCAGAAATCCTTAACCGCATAGCCAACCGCAAAATAACCCAATGGAGGAATCGAGCCATTTTCATCTTCGATCCTGCGCAGGTTAATGAGATCGAATTAAACCAGGGAAAAGACAAATTCAAATTGACCAGACAGGATACTCTGTGGCAGTTGAGTCAGTATCCATACCGGGAAAGCTCTGTGGCAGATGGTGAGGCGGTGGAGGATTATGTAAAAACACTAAAAGAGATGAGAGCTGACAACTTTGCCAGAACACCAGAAATCGAAGATGTAGACTTCCAAAAGTTTGATTTATTGCTCAAATTCACCTTTCTGGATGGTCACCAGGAGAGACTTTTTGCCACTCGCAGGGATGAGGAGGACAATCGCTATTTAGTGAAAACTGATCAGGACAAAAGTGTCTTTATCCTATTTGAACACAACTTCAAGAGATTGGCAAAAAAGTTTAAGGATTTCCTGCCCAAAGAAGAAACCTAAGAGTTTCTTCCTGTTCTATCAAACTTGCCTCAAAGATCTTTTGAATTATTACCTTTCTTTAACCTGTTTCCTTTTCGGACAGAAAATGTAGGTCTACAAAAAATCAAAATAAAAATGTAGGAGTGGAACTTTAGTTCCACCATTTAAGCGGGCAAACCTGTAGGTTCGTCCCTACATGCTCGATGAATCGAGCAATTACGGGGAATTATTAGCTCTTTTTGGGTCATAGATTAATCTGTTCGGGCAGGGGTTGAACCCCTGCCCGAACTAGAAAACAACTACAGGGAACCATTCTCACTTCTTACGATAGAGATTAATCAAATCTCTCAATCGCAGGGCTTCATTCCCTGCCGCCTGGGCAAAGTCTTCTTTTCGGGAAGCATAGAGAATAGCACGAGAGGAATTTATTATAGCCAGCTCCCCATTTGCATCAGTGCCGAATCTTATAGTCGACTCTATATCCCCTGCCTGCGCTCCAACCCCAGGAATCAGAATCGGCAATGATGGAACAATCTCTCTGATTCTTTTCAACTGCTCTGGATAGGTTGCTCCCACCACCAGACCACAGTTATTTTTTGCATTCCAGTTCAAGACTTTCTCAGCCACAATTTCATACAATGGCTTTCCATCTACTTTGGAGAGCTGAAAATCCTTAGCGCCCTCATTGGAGGTTAGGCAGAGCACAAAGGCACACTTTTCTTCATATTTCAAAAACGGCAGAATAGCATCCCTTCCCATGTAGGGATTGACTGTCACCGCATCCCCTCTTAACTCTTCAAAAAATGCTTTGGCATACATCCTTGCCGTATTACCGATATCTCCTCTTTTGGCATCTATGATTATGGGTATATCCTGGGGGATATATTCACAGGTCTTTTTCAAGGCATCCCAGCCCTTGGAGCCAAATACTTCATAAAAAGCCATATTGGGTTTGTAGGCGCAGACCAGATCTGAGGTGAACTCAATGATCTTCTGGTTGAAAGCAGATATCGGATCCTTTTCCTTAAGAAGATATTCAGGTATTTTTCCTAAGTCTGTATCCAGGCCCACGCAGACCAAAGAGTTATTCTTTCGAGAGACATTTAGAAGTTTTTCTACGAATGTCATATTCCACTCCGTTTTTCAAGCAATGTATATCCACTGGCGATTCATCCATGTCCCAATATATTCTCCTCAAAAGAAGATGTCAAAAACTTTTTCGACGAATGATGAAAACGACAACCGCACATCATCTATTTAGATTGCGGAAATATGTCTTGACAAAATTTAAGGAGAGGATTAAAATTATGGCGACTTAACTTCAGGCAGGAAGCATATGAAGAAACAGGTGTGTATTTCTGATTTGGATAATGGCTCTCAGGTGTCCTGAGGAATAGAAAAAGAACGATTTGAACGTAACCCATGAGAGAAAGCACTGAATTTTTTGATATCCTGATGGGGGCCATAAGAAGAGAAACGGAGGCGTTTAATTACTATTACAACGCCAGCGAAAAGTCTCCATCCGGCGAGACCAAGTCTCTGTTGCTCCAGTTAGCAGAAGAAGAGAGAAGGCACCGCACAATCCTGCTGCAAGAATATCGAAATTTGAGAAGATTACTCTCCGGTGAGAACAAAGAGGTCTTCCTTGAAAAGGAGAAGGTCAGCTTTCATCTTCCTGGAGAGCCAAACTTTAAGCGGGTTCAATCATTAAAACCGGTGGATCTAACAGTCGTCTCTTTGCCCACTGAGCTGGTGGGTGGAGATTTTTTTGATACATTTGTTATAAAAGATGAAAAGAGAATGGGGTTTTTGATCTTCGATATTATGGGACATGGGTTGGAGGCAACGGAATTGAAAGCAAAGACAAGGATGGAGTGGGGCAAATTAAAAGAGCTTTATCTGGAGAAAGAAGCTCACTCTCTGTTGCTCACCCCATCGTCGGTAATCACCCAGTTAAACCACCAACTGTGGGATGAATGCCAGAGGCTAGCGTCTTTTGTCACCATGTTCTATGCTGTTTTGGATCTGTCCAAAAACAGACTTGTTTATGCGTCTGCCGGACATGAACCACCCATGGTCTTTCAGAAAGAAGGATATCGTCATTTGATTGAGGGTGATCTGCTTATGGGCATCGACAAGAGCAAGACATATGGGGAAACCAACGTAGAAATCTATCCAAGAGATGTTCTGGTGATGTTTACCGATGGCGTAGTGGAGACCCTGAATCCAAAAGATGAAGAATTCAGCGTAAGGAATCTGAGCCGGGTGGTGGAGGAGAACAAAAAGATGACCGCCTCTCAAATTGTCCGACAGATTTTGATTGCCTTAAAAGATTTCATGGGAGGAGCGCCTTTAACCGATGAATTCACGTTAGCCGTAGCGAAATTGAGTTGAGGGTAAGCTGATTTTACTTTGTGATACAGACATATGGATCTACCAAAAGGAGGTAATGGATGGACAAATGGGAATGTTTGGTCTGTGGTTACATTTACGATCCCGAGCTGGGGGATCCAGATAATGATGTTGAACCGGATACCCCATTCGAAGAGCTTCCTGACGATTGGACCTGTCCTGAGTGTGGGGCGGATCAAGAAGAGTTCGAAAGAGTAGAAGAGTAAAGTTCGTTAAGCAGGTCATGAAGGCTCAAATCACTGATAAACCGATGGCCTGACAAATAAATGCCCCGCTTTTTTCTTAATGGAGGAAATTAAAGCCTGGATAATAAGAAATACATAAGCCGAATTCATTCCATTCTCTTGATTGCGCGGATTATCTCATATTCAGAGGAGGCATTCAGGAGCTCTTCTCGAAAATAATCAAAACGGAGGATTTCGGCTAAAGCTTTGAAGACTTTAAGATACAAAGTATCATCATAGGGTGGAGCCGCCATAACGAAGAAGAGATGGACCAGCCCGTTATCCATAGAATCGAAATCATATCCTTCTCTGGATCGGGCAAAGCCCAGGACGAACTGCTTGGCTTGCATAGATCTTATGTGAGGCACCGCTATACCGTGCCCGATTCCAGTGCTAGCCTTTTTCTCCCGATTTAAAAAATCAATCAAAAACTTTCTTTTATTGCCCACCTTTTCAGACCTTTCCAGAAGATCAACCAGCTCTGAAAGAATCGCCTCCTTTCTCATCCAGAGCAATTTCTCCGGATGAAGCTGGCAGTCGGGATCACACTCAATCTCGGTCTCCATCTCCAATTTAATCAACTCTGGCTTTAAATATCGAGAAATATCCATCTTAGCGTACCACCACTCTCTATCCTGAGAGCAAACCGAATGGTTCCCACTATACATTCTTCATATTCCCATCGAGTCGAAAGCTACGTCTGTTCAAAAAAGTTACATTTTTTATATCGGCAAAGCTGCAAATTGCTAAACCCCGTCCGGCCTCTGACTTTTTGCCAAATCCGAAAAGAAAACGAGGGGAAAGGTGTATCTGTTGGGGAAATACTTATTGGATTGATGGGATCAAGCGGCCAATAGAAGATTATTCTCAATCGGATGGAACATTAAGCAGAGAGGGAAACTGATGTGTTCAAATAGGAAACAAAACTAACTTGAGGCAGAAAAACCTATTCGGAACCAACGCGAGTAAAACGATCAACAAGTTTATCTTTTTTCCCTCTCCTCCAGCCTTTCACTTCTATTTCCCGCTTGCAGGCGGAGGACTTGTCAGGAAATTCCTCAAAATAAATCAACTTCACTGGTAATCTTGTCTTCGTGTACTTCGCTCCTTTTCCGTTATTATGCTCGTCCAATCTCTCTTTCAGATTGTTCGTGATTCCGCAATAGAAGGAATTGTCAGCACATCTTAGAATATAGAAATACCAGCTCATTTCTTGGGAAACAATAATGACTTCCAGCTTTGACTGGGGAAAAGTTTATCCTGAGCGCCTGTGAAGGATTTGTCCGATGGCCTCATTCGTCCCTTCAAGCCGCTACCTAGCTAAATGAACTAATCCTTCGTCGCTTTGCTCCTCAGGATGAAAAATTCTAACTCGCTGCGCTCGTAAGAATTTCTAATGGAGGCGGGGGGAATCGAACCCCCGTCCGAAGGCAAAAGATAAAGACTTTCTACGTGCGTAGCTGATTTATTCTTACTTCGCAGAGGAAAACACCAGTCAGCAGGTTTTTCCCTCCGCTATCTCAGTGAAATCTCGCCTGATCTCCCTGAGCAAAAGATCAGACCAGCTTGTTTGAGTCGACGCCTGTTTCCAAGCCAACAAGCAAGCCCGGAACAGACGAGCCGCCTTTAATTAGGCAGCCAGTGCATATGAATAGTCTGCACTTAAATTTGTATCCCAATTGGATTAACGAGGAAACTGGGTACCTCGGCACGCTTATCTTTTCCCACTACCTCCGTCGAAACCAGGTCGCCCCCAGGGAAATTCGGTTGACAGTTCATGGTTCACAGTTCATAGTGAACCCACACAAAATAATACGGCAGCAGAATAAAGAAATCAACAAAAAATGTAGGTAATGTAGCGGAAACCTTTAGATTTCCAAGCATCTTAGTCAAACAAACCCCAGTGGAAGGCTAAAGCCTTCCGCTACATCAATCCGTTTCATCCGCTGAATCCGTTCCATCCGTTGACTTCAATGGCGACCATTCCCCGATATGCTCCGAGTAAACCTTGCACTTGCCCAGGGAGGTCCATTTCTCATTGGAATTGTATCCCCATTCCAGGTATTCTGAACCTCCCCCGCCGGTGGTGGTGATCAGATAGCGATTCCGCAAATTGCCAATCGCGCTCGCCTGATCCGCTGGCAAGGCGGAGTCTCCTCCCGAAGGATCGACCGGTATCCATCCGTAGTTGGGAAGATAAACCTCAACCCAGCGATGGAACACCTCATCTGCGGAAGCGTCGTCGCCCCGTATTACCACAGAACCCACGTATCTGGCAGGCAACCCCGCTGCCCGGCACATGGCAATGTAGACGAATGTGTACTCAGAACACGAGCCGGTACCCCGCTTCAGCACAGTGGGCGCAACGTTCCATCCACCCACCCGCTCATATTCCATTCGATCGATGATGTAATTGAAAATCTTCCTGGCAATCCAGTAAGGATTGGTTTCGCTTCCTATAGCCTGTTTGGTGCTCTGCTGAATAAAAGGGTTGTTTACCGAATACTTGGTATCATCCGCCAGAAACTTCCTTTTTATTTCTTCCATAATTTCCTTCAGTTCGCCAACCTTCTCCGGAAAGATGAAATATCTGACGTTGTAAAGCTTCATTTTAGCTTTCATGCCCACCGAGACGAACCTGGTGGCTTCCAGATCCTCGAATTTATAGTGCGCCACCTTCTGTCCCCACTTGTCAGTCAGGAAATCAGCGGGCTGAGGGAAGTACTCAATTTCTGCAGTCAGCTCTTGATTGGGAAGATCCTGTGGCAGGGCTAAATAGATGTCTAAATCCTTTACCACCCCTGGACCATAGTTTCTGACCTGGTTGGTATATTCCAAAACCTCCTCCTTCTCCTCGGTGCGGGAAAAGGTTTCCTTATCGTGTATCTTTATCTTGTAGATATCGTCCGTCTGATAATCCACATTCCACAGGTTCTTTCCGTCCCAGGCGAGACCTCTGGCATATTTTCCTGGCGCATCAAAGAACAAAATCACATCGCCCCGATCCGGTGTAATCATATAAATCATATCCGCTATTCGATCCGTGACCCATAAGTACTTCCCATCATAAGCTAAACCACAAGGATAGCGAGATGGCGAAGGGATGGTGTTGATTGTGGTTCCGTCCTCGGTGCTTATCTGGTGGATTTTGTTCTCCCCATCGTCGACGATCCACAGGAATTCCCCATCCCAGGCCAATCCCTCGGGCCTATTGCAAGGCGCCCAAAGCGTCTTAACCACGAGACCAGTCTTCGGATCGATCTGATAGATGAAATACTCCTCTTCCGAAGCATCCAGATTCCACAGGTATTTCCCATCCCAGGTCAAACCCAACGGCCGGTATCCCGGTGTCGGAAGCGAGTCCACCACCTTGCCGTCTTCTGGATCGATCTTGTAGATCATGTCCGTTTTGCGATCACAGTTCCAGAGATACTTACCGTCGAATGTCAAACCAGTCGGACAAGAACCGGGTGAGGGAAACGATTTTTCCACGTCACCGGTTACAGCAAAAACGGGTAATGCCAAACTCAGGACAACCCATCCTAACACAAAGAGAGCGAAAATGAGATATTGTGATTTCTTCATGGATGACTCCTTCCTCTAATGGATTTAAATGACTCTTCCTCTGTGGGGGGGCACGACCATACCCCCACCTCTTTTCTGTTATTCTCTTTCTGGTTTACTTTCGACCAACCGCCGTTTGTGAAGGTCAAATATGAACAGCTTTCTTATTTGAAAATACCAGCCATCTACGTTAGTATAAGCAGAGCGATCTCCAAGACCATACTTTCCATAAATGTTATCCCTGCTAACGTCTGTTCCCCCGTACCCAAACTGCAACTCCCACGAGTTCCAGAAGTTGTCAAAAATCTTTGCGCTGAGCAGGATAAAGCCTACACTCCCGCCTGATCTTGTTTTGGCCCCCGGGTTGAAAACGCCGATCTTCCGGGCATCTCTATGTAAATATATGTTAAAACGTTCGCGAATCCATCCACCATACACCTCAAAACCAGAACCCAGCCAAATTTTCCATATTTTTAGATAATTGAGTATTAAACCAAACCTGGCGCCAATTTCTTGCAAATTGCTTTCAGCAGTTGCCGGATATCCTTGTAATCTCATGTTCTTGTGCCCGTTTTCATGCACCCAACACACACCAAATTCTCCCTGAAATAACGGTCTCCATCTAATAAAGGTATCTCTCCGCAGTAGGAAAAACGACAGTGTAGTTCCATAACTATGACACAAGAACTCGATGTCCCCGATTGAGGTGGATTCATATTTGAACTCTGGATGAGTGAAAAATAGGGTTCCTAAGGCAAGTCCCCAACCGACGTAACTTGAGTCAGCCTTCTTCTCCGCACGGACACTTGAGAGGCTCACCAGACATATCAGGACGCTAATAATGAGCAGAAAGAAGAGTTTTCTCATGATCAACTTCAATTATGAATTCGAGTAAAATTCGCGCTCGGCGTTAAGATATAGTTCCACTTAGCGAACAAAACAGGTCTCCACGCAGGCGTAGTTTTCATCAAGTTCTGGGAAAAATTCACAATAGCCAACATATTCAGTAAAACTTGCATCATCGCCGGATGCATAGAAATCGAAGATTATGTGAATGCCATGCGGATCATCGTCCATAACATCGAAAGACTTGTTTCCGTGGTAAGCAAAGTGATAAATCTCTCCAGAGCCTAAGAAAAATCCTACTATACCAGAAGCAGCATCTCTGTTTTTTATCAGAATCTCATCGGGACGAGTGTTCACCACATAATAGTCAATGTCCACATGTTTGTCTTCTAAGTAGATGCATCCCCAAACAAGTAGAGCTAACCACACTGCCAAAAGATACGGGGAAAGCTTACGATAAACTGAAATCCACATTTTACATCAACCTTAATTGTCCCATATTCTTAAAACTTATCTCCACTCCGCACTCTTTGGAGAGCTGAAGGATCGGACATACATAGGCATAGGGGCTGAGGTTGAAGACTTTTCTTCAATCCCTGATATAGTATATCCACCATCTATTGTTCTCTTTGTAGAGTCTTGCCTTGGTATACTCTGTTATCCCGGTCTTCTGATCCACAAAGGTTACCTCCACCAGAGCCTGGTCCCCTTTAATCTCCTCTTTGTTCACCACGATCATCTTGTTCTGCCACTTCAGGCGAGTGCCTCCGCTTCCCAAAAAATTGTTCCAGAGCTGTTCTTTGACTCCGGCAAATACCTTCACTCTCTGTGTATCAGGGAGTTCCTTTAGCTTCTCTTGAGTGAATCTGCCCAGATCCAGGTATTTCTCGATGGAGGCAGTATCAGCCTTGTTTACTGCCTCGATAAAATCCATAACCACCACTCTAGGGCTGGGAGTCTTGCTACAGTGATAGGCAAAGAAGAGAAGAGGAATAAGAGAAAAAAGAAAGATTCTTTTTAGCATTTTGCTTCCTTTTCAAAAAGATTTAAGCCTTTAGTTGTCACAAAAGAAAAATATCCCAGTGATGCTAAATGTCAATAGGTTTTTAAAGATGATAAAGGGCTGTTGCCGAAATCTTTAAGTTAAAGGAGTCAGGACCAGACACGCCAAAAGCTCAAAAAAATTATACATAGGTTTCTGATGAACAAGTTTAAAGGGACAGGTTGGAGTGTTTACCTTTATATGAATGATGTCAAAGCTTTTTGTCTCTTCCGCAAGGCGGGATACCGGGGACAAAAAATTTCAGGTTCTGCCAAAGGACTGGACACTCCAGCCCCTCGAGTTTGAGCGACCCAGAGTCGAAGGCAGACCGAAGAGCGGAGCCAAACCACAAAGCCTTTTCCAAACACAGGCTTTCATATAGTCGCTTTCCCAGAGCTCTCAAAAAAGGATTGACAATATAAAGAGATGTATTATTATATCTATAGGATGAATTGAAACAACCTGTGCCTGCTATTGACTGCAACCAGAAGGGTTAGAAAAGCTGTTTTTTCTTGAATATAGATTAAAAAAACACACATAGAGCATGGCAATCAAAGTCCGTTACATTCTTGAAATTCCTCGTATAAATGGTGACATTATTTGTCTTGATTTAGAAGGCAAAGAAATCCATATTTTAACCGATTAAAGTTCAAGGAGGTTCAGTGTGATGACGGTTAAGGTTTCAAATAGGACCAAAGGGCTTATTTTCGCGCTTCTGATAGGTGTTCTGTTTTTTGCCTTTTCACCTCTGGCACGGGCAGAGGCAGATCCGACCTGGATTTCGCTGACCCCAGGGATGGAGAAAACTCTTGGGGTGAATCTTTTGCAATCGGATTTTGATCAGGTCGTATTCGAGATTCTGATTCCGGGGATATGGTCTGAGGAGATTGCCACCAAAGGTGGAAATTTCACCTTGCTTTCCATTTCTCAGGGCGGAGCAAGCAGTGTGATCGGCGAGCCCAATCTGCCGGTGATAACCAAGATGGTGCAAATTCCTTTTGGGGCAAAGGTGGACTTAAGCTTAGAAAGCTTCCAGGTCGTTGAGAAAAGCTTGGAAGAATGGGGGATCGACCAAAGGATAGCGCCAGTTCAGCCTTCTGTTCCCAAGATAGAAGGTGCTTGGGAGCAGGCGGAGTTTGTGATCCATGAGGATTATTATCAACAAAATGCATTTTTGCCTGTGGAGCGGATCAAGCTGGGAGAGATCGGAATAATCCGGGGTCATCGTTTTGTAAATGTGTCAATTTATCCGGTTAGCTATAATCCGCAAGCCGGGAGGGTGAGAATCTATTCAGATATAAAGATAAAAGTAACACTCTCCGGGTCAGATATGACCACCACACAAAACCAGCTTTATCGATATGCCTCTCCTCCGTTCGAAGAACTGTGCCAGGACTTGTTTATAAACTATGAAACTTATGCGCCCATAGTTAAAGATGCTCCACAGTTGCCCATCGGGTATCTGATCATCACCCACCAGAGCTTATATTCCAGCCTGGCAGATCTGGTGGATTGGAAAACCCAAAAAGGTTTCCATGTGACTGTGGCGCAGGTTCCGGGTATCGGTTCAACCAAGGAGGCGATCAAAGGTTACATCGAAGACGCTTACGATAACTGGAATATCCCTCCCACTTACGTTCTGTTTGTGGGGGATACAGACTCTATCCCCACCTGGATCGGCTCATACAGTTCGACCGCCACAGATCTTTATTATGCCAAAATGGATCCGGATTATTTTGCAGACATATTCCGAGGAAGATTGCCGGCAAGAAATCAGTCCGAAGCAGATGCCATGGTGAATAAGATATTGTATTATGAAAGTCCTACCTCTACCGATCTTGACTGGATGGGAAATGCATGTTTCATAGCCTCCGATGACGCCGGTCTGATGGCGGAGCGTACCCACCGATACGTGATACAGAACTATCTCGCACCCGCCGGGATGGAGGCCGACACCATCTGGGATAGGACGGGGGGTTACACATACGACATCACCAATTGTGTGGAAGCCGGCAAGAGCATGGTATGTTATTCCGGGCACGGATATAACTATGGTTGGGCATGCGTGCCCTTCAATCAGAACGACGTTCGGAGTTTGAATAACCCGGACCAGTATCCTTTCGTTCTCTCCCACGCATGCGTGACCGGTACGTTCAATCTCTCCGAGTGCTTTGGAGAAACCTGGGCAAAACAGATTAACAAGGCAGCCATAGCCTTCTGGGGATCTTCAGCCAACACCATGTGGGACGAGGATGATATCCTGGAGAAGCGCATGTTTCAGGCGGCATTTGTGGAGACCTGCTACGCTATCGGAGACATGACCGATAGAGCCTTGTATTATGTTTATCAGTACTACGGTGGTGGAGGATACGCCAGGTACTACCTGGACTGCTATAACATCATGGGCGATCCATCAATCGATTTGTGGACTACCGCGGCCGAATCTTTATATGTGGACTTTCCTTCACCCGTCAACACCGGAACAAATACGGTAACTGTCACTGTGCAAAAAGCCGGCGGCGCACCAGTATATGGAGCCCTGGTATGTTTGTATAAAGGTGGAGAGGTTTTTGAAACCGGCTATGCCGATTTGATGGGACAGGTTACCTTATATCCTTCTCCCACCAGCCTGGGTTATATCGATGTCACCGTTACTGCCTACAATTTTTTGCCTTTTGTGGGCTTGATGGAGGTTGGGTCCAAGATCGGAGATGTGACCAATGATGGTCAGATCGACATTACCGATGTACTCTTTTTGGTGAACTATCTGTATAAGGGCGGTCCTGCTCCCGATCCTTTGGAGATGGGAGACGTCAACTGCGACGAATTGATAGATGCTGGGGATGTGCTTTTTCTCATCAATTATCTGTACAAAGGTGGTGCCTCACCTTGTTCCTGAGAAGTGGAATTGAATAGATGTTTTCTTAAAAGCCCCGCCACTGGCGGAGCTTTTTTTTGACTAATTTATGCCGGTGGAGGCGTCCGGGATTGAATTCCGGATAACCTTCTATATAAGATATCGGTGACCTCAAAATTGGAAAGATTTTTATTGTAGTTGTCCAATTCATTGTCCCTCACAATCGCTCGATCCTTCGATTTGATCACTTCGTGCCGCACTTCGTCCCCCGCCAGAGGCAGGGTGTGGAAGGAAGCGCACTCAGTGCGAGGCAGGATGGTGAGCTTGTCGAACCATAAATCGAACAATTACATAAGAGCCAAGCCAACTTTGTGTGACCAAGTCCGTGGCAAAAAAGCTGTAATTCCAACAAAAAAATGAAACTGGTCATCCAATAAAAGTGTATAAAAGAGTGATGTTAGAGGTGAAAGGATTTGCGATTGCTTATCCTTAGAAAGGGAAACAACTGAACTAATCACCTCTAAATTGAGGGAACCGAAAAATGCCAAGTTGGAAATGGATCTTGATCTTAATTTTAATTTTTTTCCTTTTTCTCCTTCTAGATTATCTTAACGCATTGGCTGAAGAATCTGAGGGGGATACGGTAAAAAGCATCACTGCCGTCAGAGCAAATCCGGGTGCGAAAATAGACGGAATATTGGATGAGGCCTTCTGGCAGCAGGCTGAGAGATCCGGTAATTTCACCCAGTATCAACCGGACGAGGGTCAGCCGGCCTCGGAGACCACGTTCGTCAGGGTGGGCTATGACGATGAGGCCCTGTATGTAGGCATGGAGATGTACGATTCAGAGCCGGAAGGGATCATCAGCCGCCTGACGCGCAGAGACAGATATGTGGAGAACGACCTGGTTAACTTAATCATCGACAGCTATCATGACCATCAGACAGCGTATGCTTTTGTGGTCTCTGTATCGGGAACCCAGCGAGACTGCTACTACTACAACGACAACTGGAGTGATGATAGCTGGGATGCCGTGTGGGAATCAGCTGCCAGGATAACTCCCTGGGGTTGGATAGCAGAGTTCAAGATACCTTTTCACTGCCTTCGTTTCGCCTGTGAGGAGAATCCGGTCTGGGGATTCTACTGCAGCCGCCGCATTGCCCGCAAGAACGAGTTGGATCGGTGGATATACATTCCGGAGGAGGCCAGTGGCTTTGTCTCTCATTTCGGTCACCTGAAAGGTTTGAAGAATCTCGTTCCTCCCAAGAGACTTGAGATTCTACCTTACGTGGTCTCTTATGAGGAGACGGAAGCGAAGAGTCCGGGCAACCCAGATGGCAGGGATTTCTTTGGGAATTTCGGCTTTGACCTCAAATACGGCATCACCTCCAACATTACTCTGGATGCCGCCATCAATCCCGATTTCGGACAGGTGGAGCAGGATGAGACCATACTAAATCTGTCCACCTTCGAGACCTGGTATCCGGAGAAGCGTCCGTTTTTCCTGGAAGGATTCAAGATCTTCGAGACCCCATTTGATCTTTTCTATTCCCGCAGGATTGGAAAAAGTCCTTCTCTGTGGCCTGACGGTGTAGATTACTACATCGACAGACCAACGGCCACCACCATCCTGTTTGCTAGCAAGGTAAGCGGAAAAACAGCAGGCGGCACCTCCATCGGAATTATGGAGGCGGTAACCCAGCGGGAAGAGGCAGAGTTCATGCACGAAGATGGGTATCGCAAAAAGGAGGTGATAGAGCCTGAAGCTAATTATTTCGCAGCCCGGGTAATGCAAGATGTTTTGAAAAACTCAACCGTGGGAGTCATGGCAACTGCCGTTAACCAGAAGAACTCCTACCCTGCTTATGCCGGGGACGTAGACTGGACTCTGCGCTTTCACAACGGAGATTATGAATGGGCGGGACAGGTAATGGGCTCCAAAACGGGGCCGGATCAAGATGGCTGGGGTGGAGCGATGGGCTTTGAAAAACAGGGAGGAGAGCATATCCGTGGATCGATCAGCGCGGAATACCTGGACAGAGGAATAGATTTGAACCACATGGGCTTCTTATCACGTAACGACTATAAGGAAGCCTGGGCATGGGTGCAGTACAGAACCACAAAGCCCTGGTGGATCATCAGAAAAACCTGGAACAATCTTAACGTCGGCTGGGCCGAAAACCTTTCCGGGGTGAAACTGACCCGGGGAGGGAACTTCAATAACTCCATTGAGCTTGTAAATTTCTGGACTGTGGGTGGAGGCATCTGGGCGGATTACGACAACATGTATTCTGATCGGGAGACGCGAGGTGGACCGCCGGCACCGATCCCCATTGGACAGAACTGGTGGATTTGGTTGGAGACGGATGCCCGGAGATGGTGGCAGATCAATCCTTTCTTCGAGACTGGAGACACCTGGGACGGGCGTTTCGTCGAATATAGACTGTGGCTCAATCTACATCCCAGGTCGAATATAGAGATAAGCGGAGGTCCCGGCTACCGCAGAAGCGAGGGCGTTTCCCGATGGCTGACCAACCTGGAGGATGAGGATGGCAACAGAACCGATGATATTTTCGGCGAGCAGGAGATGGAACGTTTCGACATGACCATCAGAGCAACTTACACCTTCACCAAGAATCTGACTCTGCAAGTCTATGCCCAGCCTTTCATGGCGGCTGTGGATTACAAGAATTTCAAAAAGCTGATACCACCAGATGATTTCGAGTACGTCGACGAGACAGTCTACAACGAAGCGGAAGAGGAGCCAGACTTCAAGTGGAGGTCTTTCAACTCCAACGTGGTCTTGCGCTGGGAGTATCGTCCTGGCAGCACCCTTTTCTTGGTCTGGACTCAGAACCGGGATACCTGGGAAGAAGGAATGGGTGATTTCAGATTCAGGCGCGACTGGGATAATCTTTTCGATACCGTTCCGGGCAATACTTTTTTGGTCAAAATAAATTACTGGTGGAGCTTATAAACATCTTGTTAAGTTCCACCGAAGTTCTTTCCTCTTTTTTCTTTGCTCACCTCCTAAAGAAGACCCCGTAAGGCGGGCGTCCTGCCCGCCGGAATTCCTCCAACATTCAAAAGCCGCCCTTTTAAGGCTTGACAAATTGGGGTGGTAAGTTATTATTCTATGGAGAAGGATTGATTGGGCAAGCTGATCCATACCAAGAGATTCCTATGAGTAAAAAGGTATACCTGCAGACATTTGGATGTCAGATGAATGTTTATGACTCGGAAAGACTCACCAGTCTACTTCTTTTGGAAGGTCATAAGATCACCAATAATCCAAAGGACGCTGATGTTATCGTGCTGAACACCTGTTCGGTAAGGGAGAAGGCGGAAAAGCGAGCTCTGGGAAGGCTTTCTGAGTTTTATAGATACAAGCAGAAGAATCCGCAGGTGATGCTGGTGGTGATTGGCTGTATGGCTCAGAGAATGGGAGAGGAGTTGGTTAAGCAGATGCCTTACCTGAATTTGGTACTGGGACCGGATCAAATTTTCCAGCTTCCTATCTATTTGGAGAATAACAAAGGCTATTCCCAAGTTGCTGTCTGTCCTTCCCGTGAGGATTTTGATTCTCATAAGATATGGGAACAGGAGATACTCCCCGAACGCAAGACTCCTTATACTTCATTCATTGCCATCTCTCGCGGATGTGATAATTTCTGTTCCTATTGTGTGGTTCCTTATGTCAGAGGACCGGAAAGACACCGGCCCACAGATCAGATAATAAGGGAAATCCAGTTTTTAACTGAGTCCGGCTGCAAAGAGGTGACCTTGATCGGGCAGAACGTCAACTCCTACAAATTTAAGGGCAAAGATTTCGCCGATCTGCTTGAGATGGCAAATGACCAGACCACGATTGATTGGATTCGCTTTATGACCTCTCATCCAAAGGATTTGCCCGGGAAATTGATTGACAAGATCGCCACGCTTCCTAAGATTTGTAAACACATTCATCTTCCTTTGCAGGCAGGGTCTGATAAGATTTTGGAAAAGATGAATCGCAACTACACAGCAGGCGATTACTTGAAGTTAGTAGAGCGGATGAAAGAGAGGATAGGAGATGTATCTCTCTCTACAGACGTAATCGCTGGCTTTCCCACCGAAACCAAAGAGGATTTTAAAAAGACCCTGGATATAATGAAAAAAGTGAAGTTTGATTCCGCTTTCATGTTTCGCTACTCAATAAGAGTGGGAACCAAAGCTGCCTCACTGATCGACGACGTGCCAGAAGAGGAAAAGCTTGAGCGATTGCACGTTTTGATAAAACTTCAAAAGGAAATCTCCAAAAAGAAAAATCAAAAGCTTTTGGGCAAAACTTTTCAAGTGCTGGTGGACGATAAAAGTAAAAGAGACAAAAATAGATGGAAAGGAAAGACTAAAACCAACAAGACCGTGATCATTGAAGGGGATAGGAATCTTCTGGGAAAGATTGTTTCAGTGAAGATAAATGGAGCTGATAGCTTCACCCTCTTTGGTAACCTGGGAGGAGTGAATTTTGATGAAAAGATTTGTAGATTGCAATTGTGATTTCTAAAAAGGGAAGGTATGATGCAGAAGATATTTGAAATTACAGTTAAACAGTTAACCAAGTTTTTAAAAACAAAGCAGGTTGCCCTCTTTCAGTTTGGCTCCTCAGGAGGTGAGTTAATCCTGGCATATTCCTCAGATTTTCGTAAGGAATCGATTCAAAGCTTAAAAAACTGGAAGGTGGAGCAAGGGGTTTTCAAGCGCGTTGTTGATAGCCAAATTCCTCAAATTGTAAATGACATCCCGGAAACGGAGGCAAGTTTGTCTTTTTTAGCAAAAGATGAAGGGTTAAATTCTATGATCGCCGTTCCGGTCTTTTCTAAAGAAAAGTTGTGGGGTATCTTGACCGCATTCAGCCAGGAGAAATATAGATTCAAAGAAGAGGATGGGGAAATCATAACCCTTTTTGGGGGACAGATGGGACAGCTTTTGGAGCACTTCTCCCAGTATATCAGGGATAGCTTGGATGAAATCCTGGTGCCGATTCTGGGGAGTATCGAACTTATGAATTTCAGATACAGAGACAGGGACGCCATTCCGGTTCAAGAGATTTTAGATGCACAAAATCGTTTCAAAAAGAGGGTTCTCTCATACATAGCTGAGCTGGAGCAAGGATCCTTAGAACAGACGATCAACGTAGGGAAGACAAAAAATGAAGAGATAAAACTCCCATCCGGAGATGAATTGAACATAGAAGAGGTGATCACCATTCAGGGAGAAAAAGATAGCCCGCCAGAAGAAAAAAAGGTTTTAGTTATTGATGACCAACCCATCGTAACCGATCTTTTGGTCAACGTGCTGGAGAGGATGAGTTATAGATCAAAGGTGGCTTCCCGCGGAAGAGAGGGAGTGGAGATGTTTGAAAAGGAGAGGTTCGATCTGGTGATTACAGATCTGGGTATGCCGGATATATCCGGTTGGGAAGTCTCCAAAACCATAAAGCAAAAAAATCCGCACGTTCCGGTAATACTCATCACCGGTTGGGGAATAGATCCTGATCCGGATAAGATGAAAGAATCGAAGGTTGACTTGGTAATAAATAAGCCCTTCCAGATCGATCAATTGGAGAAGACCATCAAAGACCTGCTGGAAAAGTAAAAGACACTTCCTTACTCCCCTTACACCAGGGTCAAGGGTCAAGAGGTGGAAACTCAGCGGGGGGGATAGAATCATGTTTAAAACCACGGTAGTGGGAAATTATCCAAAAATAACCGAAGACAAAACTGCGGTAAATCTTCGGCGGGCACGGAACAGATTTGATCAAAAGAAGATCTCCGCAGAAAAGCTGGAGCAGGCTTATCAGGAGACCATAAAAAGGGTGATAAAAGAGCAGGAGGAAGCGGGAGTGGATCTGATCACGGATGGGCAGATTCGCTGGGATGATCTGGTCACCCCTTTTGCCAGAAATATCCAGGGAATGGAGATAGGCGGACTTTTGAGGTTTTTCGACAACAACGTTTACTATCGCCGACCCATCATCAAGTCAAAACTTTCATTTAGAAATTATTCGGTGGTAGAGGAATTTAAGTTCGCCCAAGCAAATTCCAAAAAAGAGATCAAACCGGTCATGGTGGGAGCCTTCACCTTTGCTTGCCTGTCTTTAGATGAGTTCTATCAGGATGAGGAGAAGCTAACTTTGGATTTGGCGGAGATTTTGCATAAGGAAGCAGAGAAACTGAGTCAGGAAGGGGCGAAGATAATACAGATTGACGAACCCTCCTTATGTTTTTATCCGGAAAAACTAAAATTGGCGAAGGAATCTTTAAACATAATCACCCAAGGGATAAATGCCAAGTTTGCTCTGTATCTTTATTTCGGCTCCATTAAGAAATTAGTTCCCTACCTCTTTGATCTCCCAATTGACATAATTGGCGTGGATGTGGTTAGCAAAAAAGAAAATCTGGATTTACTTTTAGAATATGATGGGAAAAAAGAAATCGGGCTGGGGTGTGTGGACGCGCGAAACACCATGATGGAAAAGCAGTCTGACCTCATTGCTCTATTCAAAAAAACCGCCAAGAGAATTCCTGCCGACAAAATCTGGGTCAATCCATCCTGCGGACTGGAATTCCTGCCTCACGCCGAAGCTCAAAAGAAGCTGAAGAACATGGTGGAAGTGGTTCACAGCTTTAACGGATAGCCTGGCTTGGCTCAGGTACAGGGCTTGCCTGCACTGAGCCCACCAAAGGTGGACAGGACCCGCCAGAACGAGAAAACGAGCAGAGGAAGACCATGGGGCGTGTTGTAGGAAAGCACTCATACCAAGACATATTACAGCGACTGAATGACGTTGAAGCATGGTTTCGGACAATTGGAATTAAGTTCGCCTCGTCGAGATTCGACACGTATAGGAAGAATATCCGAAGGTTGAACCAATATCGTGTGGAAGGCCGTATTGAGGAGTTCGTCCGATCGACGGATTTCAAGGAGATCGTCTTCTCCCTCTACGAGAGCAGCGAGTTCGTGACCATTTATGGCCAGTTGAAAGATGTGGATCCACAGTGTTTGAGAGAGAGACTTCGGTTTGTAGCGAAAGGTCCCGCTATGGTTGATGAAGAGGACCCGACGAGAGCTACTAGTTCACCGAGAGATTTCCTGTTTGAGTTGAGTATGATCGCCATATTGAAGGGTTCAGGTCTTGAGGTTGTGTTTGACTCTCACTCAGACGTGCATTGTGTATTCGAGTCCAAGCATTTCCTGCTCGAGTGCAAAAGACCGCAAACCAGGAACTCTGTGAGAAGAAACTTCCTAAAGGCGATAGACCAGACTACGAAGTCCCTTAATCGCTTGAATAGGACAAATTCCCGCGGCATAATAGCGCTGTCGATTGGAAAGATGCTACATAAAGGTCACATGTTTATCGTTGGGAAAAACAAATCTGATATGAACGCAAGATTAGACAGGATAATTCTCGAGGCTTGGAAGCCCTTCGAATCACTTGAAAGGACGATCGTGGATACCAGAGTAATCGGAGTGTTCCTCGTGTTAAGCACACCGGCTGTACTAGAGGATAGCCAGCTGCTCACTCACGTGCATGAAATCAGGGTCAAGCAAACCTGCTTACAAGGCAGTTCCGACTCTCACCTTCTTCACAGGATGGCCGATGGTCTCGATCAAGCCATGTCAGTCGGCGCCCTTTCCTAAGACCACCATTGGACGGGTGACCAACAGCTTGCTGTGGGATATTTGACCGTCGATCCGTCTAATCCGTTCAATCCGTTGATCGCTTGTCTTGTTTGCCCCGTCACCGATTTGCCTCTGTGCACAAAATCGCCGCGCCGATAAATCCCGCGTCGTTGCCCAATTTGGCTTTGACCACTTTCAAATTTTTTGTGGCAGAGGGAAAAGCTCTTTTTTTGACCTCTTCTTCAATTCTGCGGATGAAACTTTGACAGCCTTTTGATACCCCGCCCCCAATCACTACCACCTGCGGATTCAAAAGATTAACTGCGCTGGCAATGCCTGCTCCTAAATATGCACAGGCTTGATTTATCACATACGAAGCTAAAATATCCCCTTTTCTTTCTGCTTGAAATATGACTTTAGTAGTGAGTCTATCCAAATCTCCTTTGGTTAATTTGTGAATGATGGATTTTCTATCCTTACCCAGAAGTCTCTTCGTGTCTTTCACTATGGCGGGCGCGGAGGCATACATTTCCAGACAGCCAGTGCCACCACAATTACATTTTCTTCCGTTGTAAATGATAGTCATGTGACCGAATTCAGCCCCGGCAAAGTTCGAGCCATGAAAAAGCTTTCCATCTAAGATTATTCCGCCCCCGATTGCCATCAAATTGGCATCGTTGTCCACATAAATGGGGAATTCAAAGTGTTTAGAAAGCCATCTCTTTAGATTCACATTCACCATCTGAGGGATATTGGGGCAGGAGCCTTCAATTTTGCCGGTTTTTAAATTCACCGTTCCTGGCGAACCAACCCCAATCCCTTTTATTTTGATTCTTTTTTTTCTGGCGAAGGCTAATGATCTTTCGACAGCTCGATTTATGTTGTCAAGAATTGCCTCCCTTCCCAGATTCGCCTGGGCAGAGATCATCCCTTTGTGCAAAACTCTGCCATTCTCGGAGACTATGCCAAATTTGATATTAGTCCCCCCTAAATCAACTCCAATGAAATATTGCTTGTTCATCTGCTTTTAGCTCAATTACCTTTTGTCCGC
>LJUX01000060.1 GCA_001304155.1 candidate division Zixibacteria bacterium SM23_73_3 | reverse complement strand
GTCAAAAGCGCAGAGAGAATCATTTATGGTCTAATAGCTTATGTCTTAAATCAATCCCAGGATGTGCCTAAACACGAATTTACACAATTAGCTTGACAGTATGGGATTATCATCGTTGATAAGTTTATGTTGACAAACGGTAGTTTGGTTACTATACTTACCTCATAAGCAAAATGGACTTTCTCCTCTCCTGGAGTAAAAAATGGAATTTATAGCTGATTTTCACGTGCATTCCAAATACAGTCGAGCCACCTCCAAAGAAATGGATGTGGAGAACATGGCTCGATGGGCTAGTCTGAAAGGTGTTGGCTTACTGGGAACCGGTGACTTTACCCATCCTTTTTATTTTGCCGAGTTGAAACAGAAATTACAGCCCACAGGCTCTGGGCTTTTCATTTTGAAAAAGGAATTCAAAAAGTCAACAGGTAATTCCTCGCAAAACGAAGTTCAGTTCATGCTCACCACCGAGGTGAGCAACATGTTTCAACAGGGTGAATCGGGCAGAAGGGTGCATACCATGATCTTTGCCCCCAGTTTTGAGGTGGTGGAAAAGATAAATGAGGAGCTTTCTCAATACGGGAAATTGGGCTCCGACGGCAGACCCATCTTCGGATTTCCCACCAAAGAGCTGGTGGAGATAATCACGGACATCACAGACGAGTGTTTCATCGTGCCAGCTCATGCCTGGACCCCCTGGTTTTCTGTGTTTGGAGCTAATTCCGGTTTTGATTCCATAGAAGAGTGTTTTGAAGAGCAAACTAAACACATTTCTTGCATTGAGACCGGCTTATCTTCTGATCCTCAGATGAACTGGCGGTTCTCTGCATTGGATAAGATTGCCCTAATCTCCAACTCCGATGCGCATTCTCCTAATCGCATCGGCAGGGAGGCGAATGTGTTTGATTGCGAAAAAGGCTACAAGGAGATAATAAAGGCTATCAGAACCAGGGATCAAAACAAATTCCTCTCCACCATAGAATTTTTTCCGGAGGAGGGAAAATATCATTATGACGGACACCGAAACTGTGGGATACTCTTTTCGCCATCCGAATCCAGAAAGAATAAAAATATCTGCCCGGTATGCGGCAGGAAATTAACCGTGGGGGTGATGCATCGGGTGGAGAGCTTAGCAGATCGACCAGCGGGATTTATACCAGAA
Source organism: candidate division Zixibacteria bacterium SM23_73_3 (assembly GCA_001304155.1). Classification (GTDB taxonomy): domain Bacteria; phylum Zixibacteria; class MSB-5A5; order MSB-5A5; family SM1-73; genus SM23-73-3. Next base: position 20,453 of record LJUX01000060.1, on the reverse strand, counting down.
GGAGCTATCCCCTGCAAACATCTCATCCCCTTACAGGAGATAATCGCAGAGGCCTTAAATCAAGGCGTTGACACCAAGGGAGTGCAAAATGAATATCTCAGGCTGGTTTCCATCTTTGGCTCTGAGTTTAGAATACTGCTTGATCTTTCTTTAGAGGAATTAGAGAAATCCACTCCACCTAAGATTCTTGAAGGGATTAAAAGAGTGAGGGAAGGAGATTTGCAAATAACTCCCGGCCATGACGGAGTATATGGCAAAATTCAGATTTTTGCAGAAAAGGAGAAAGAGCCCACCGAGCAGTTGGGATTGTTTTAATTTTTCACAACTCCTGAAAGGAATTTCCGGTTCGGACAGAGGTAGCATCCCTGTCCGCCCAGACGGGCGGTCGCCTGACCGTAACGAGGCAGGGGTGCAACCCTTACCCTAAGGGAGGGGGACTTCTTATTTTGAACATCACCATTGAGAAATGCCGATGATGATTAGCCGATTGACAGGGCTGAGTGTCCTGCCTATGAATTATAGGCGATTTTTTCTTCGTAGGGGCGAGAATTTATCCCGCCCTGAATATGGGCTTTTAAACAGTTTAATTGTTGCGTAAGTGTAAGAAAAAGCGTATATTTACTTCATCTCCTATCTCCCCCTCTCCACAGAGTGGAGAGGAGGACAGAAGGGGGAGAGGTTAGTGAGGCAATAAAACTATGGCTATGGAAAGAGAAAAGATCGTTCCGGTATATATCGAGGAGGAGATGAAATCCTCCTACATCGATTACTCCATGTCGGTAATCACTGCCCGCGCCTTACCTGATGTGAGAGATGGGCTCAAGCCCTCCAACCGGCGAATTTTAGTGGCAATGAATGATCTCAATTTGGCTCCGGGGAGACCGCATCGTAAGTGCGCCAAGATCGCAGGCGACACCTCAGGGAATTATCATCCCCATGGTGAGCAGGTGGTTTATCCCACCCTGGTGCGGATGGCACAGGATTTCAATATGCGGTATGTTTTGGTCGATGGACAGGGGAATTTCGGCTCCATTGACGGAGATGCTCCCGCAGCTATGAGATACACGGAGGCAAGACTTGCACCACTGGCCATGGAAATGCTGGAAGATCTGGAGAAGGAGACGGTCAACTTTGTCCCCAACTACGATGAGACCAGGAAAGAGCCGATGGTACTTCCCAGCAAATTCCCCAATCTCATCTGTAACGGCGCAGCCGGCATTGCTGTGGGAATGGCGACTAATATCCCCCCCCACAATTTAACCGAGCTGGTGGATGCACTTTCTGCTTTGATCGACGATCCGGAACTTGAGGATGAAAAGCTTTTGGATTATATCCCGGGTCCGGATTTCCCTACCGGAGCAATTATTCAAGGCAAAAGAGGTATTGTGGAGGCATACAGAACCGGTCGGGGCCGAGTTATCCTTAAAGCCCGGGTGAATGTGGAAAAACAGAAAAGCGGCAGGGAGAGCATAATAATCACCGAGATACCTTACCAGATCAACAAATCTAATCTTCTGGAGAGGATCGCTCAACTGGTGCGGGATAAGCTTATTGAAGGAATCTCCGACTTAAGAGACGAATCGGACCGGGATGGGATGAGGATTGTGGTGGAGCTTAAAAGAGATGCTCAGACGGATGTGGTGCTAAATCAGCTTTTCAAACACACCCAGATGCAGACCACCTTCGGGGTGATCATGTTAGCTTTGGTGGATGGACAACCCAGGGTTCTGACATTAAAAGAGATGCTTAGCCTTTTCCTTGAGCATCGACATGAAGTGATCACCAAAAGAACTCAGTTTGAGCTGAACAAAGCAGAACACCGAGCTCACATCCTGGAGGGGCTGAAAATTGCTTTAGACCACATAGATGTGGTGATAAAGCTGATCAGAGCATCGAAAACTCCGGAAGATGCCAAAAACGGTTTGATGAAAAAGTTCAAACTCTCCGAGATTCAGGCTCAGGCAATTTTAGACATGCGTCTTCAAAGGCTCACCGGTCTGGAGAGAGAAAAGGTGGAGCAGGAATATCTGGACGTGATCAAGTTGATCGAAAAGCTGAAAGGTATCCTGGAAAGCAAAACCAAAAGGATGAACATAATCAAAGAGGAGCTTACCGGACTTAAGAAGAAGTATGGGGATGAGCGAAGAACCGAGATACTGGAAGAGGAAGAAGGGGAGTTCACCATCGAGGATCTGATTGCAGAGGAGGATATGGTAATAACCATCACTCACTCCGGATACATAAAAAGGCTCAGCGTCACCTCATATAGAAGGCAGAGCCGGGGCGGGAGAGGCGTTATCGGGATTGAGACCAAGGAGGAGGATTTTGTTGAGCACCTGTTCATCGCCTCCACCCATAACTACATTCTCTTCTTCACCCCCAAAGGAAGATGCCACTGGATCAAGGTGCACGAGATTCCGGTGGGAGGTAGATTGGCCAAAGGAAAGCCTATTGTGAACATGTTGAATTTAGGGGAAGAGGAAGGGATCGCCGCCTTTGTGCCGGTGAGGGAGTTTGATGATGCGCATTTTGTGGTGATGGCTACCCAGAACGGGGTAATCAAAAAAACTGTACTTTCTGCCTTCAGCAACCCGCGAAGGGGTGGGATCAACGCCATGAACATCCCGGAGAGTGATAATCTGATCGAAGCCAAGATCACCGACAGCACCTGTGACATCGTCCTGGCAACCACAGAAGGGCAGGCTATACGATTTCACGAGGATAAGGTTCGGGATATGGGAAGAGCCGCCTACGGGGTAAGAGGGATTACTCTGGCGAAAAATGATAAGGTTATCGGGATGGTGGTGGTAAAAAGAGATACCACCTTGCTCACAGTTACTGAAAATGGCTACGGCAAAAGAACAAATATCTCCGATTATCGGGTGACCAATCGGGGGGGTAAGGGGATAATCAACATAAAGACCACCCAGAGAAATGGAAAAGTGGTAGCCATAAAAGAGGTGGTAACCGAGGACGAGTTGATGCTCATCACTCAAAAAGGGATCATCATTCGTCAGCCGGTCAAACAGATAAACGTGATCGGTCGAGCCACCCAGGGAGTGAAACTGATAAACCTGGATACAAAAGACAAAGTAGTAGATGTGGCACGGGTGGTTAAAAGTGAAGTGAATAACAATAAAGACCAAAATATGACTGAGAAAGAAAGCTAACCGCCCATAGTCATAATTCTTTGATTGTCAGATGAATTCAAGTTGTGTTAATATATAGAGAAAAACTGGTGTGGCGGTGATTAAGAGCCAGAACCTAACTCAAGTTAGGTTCTGGCTCTTGTTATCCCATTTTGAAAAATTGTAGCGGAGACCTTCAGGTCTCCACTTCTGTTTTTTTGAAAAAAGATTTAGCTGACATGAAAGATTTTAACGGTTTTAAGATAGCCATACTTGTCCTATTATTCATTTTGATCCTTAAGCTGATTTTGAAGGGGTGGCAGAAGGTGGCAGTTTCCAGGAAAGGCGAGAAGTTCAAATTTCTTTTGACCAGATCACCTCTTTCACATGATGTCACCTGGCGCGATGTGAGGTATTCTGTTCTGGTGGTGGTCGATTCGGTCATATCTATCGTAATTTTGATCTGGGTGATGGATAAGCTGTTTTGACCTCTCCCCCTTAATCCCCTTCTCCATGAAATGGAGAGGGGTTCACCCTGAAGGGGACACAGGGGGTGAGGTAGTAAGTCCCCGTAGGCAGGGTTCATCCTGAAGGGCTTCCAGCCCCATGATTATTCAAATGATCTGGCGGGCAGGATGCCCGCCCTACGAACTGAGTTGGATGATGAATACAGAGGAAGACATCACTCTGAAGAAAGAGCAATTAAGAAACGAAATCTGGCATCTTTTGGAGGAAAAGAACGTAGCCATCTTTCCTTTGCCGATCAGAGGTCGGATTCCTAACTTTGTGGGGAGCGACAAGGCCGCCGATTTGGTTAGGACACTTCCGGAATGGAAAAAGGCTAAGATCATCTTCGCAAATCCGGATTCTCCGCAGAGGAAGATCAGGGAGTTCGCCTTAAGAGATGGAAAGATCTTAATCATGGCATCGCCTCGGCTGAAACATGGCTTCTTGCAGATTGATCCAGAAGACGTGAGAGGTATGGAGGAAGCCGCCTCAAGCATCAAAGGCGCGTTTAAGTATGGCAAGCCTGTTGAAAATCCCGCCACAGGCGGGAGCGGAGAAATGCCCAAACCGGATTTGATCATAAAGAGCTGTGTAGCTGTTGACCGTTCGGGCTGGAGATTGGGTAAAGGTGGAGGTTACGGTGACATTGAAGTGCAAAGCATTAAAGATGAATTCGGCGAAATCCCCGTTGTTACCACCGTTCATGCTCTGCAATTAGTTGAATCGGTCCCGCATGTAGATCACGACGCGAAAGTTGACATCATCGTAACCCCAGAGAGGATATACAGAATTCGAGACAAATAGAGACAAGCTGGAGTGTAAAGCTCCGCTGAGGAGGGATCTACGACTTCAGTTTTACTCACGACAATACTCCCTCCTCCTCGATGGGAGAGAATAGGGAGGGGGTGAATGCATGAGCAAGTGCTTATATCCTGCCTCCTTTTTTTAAAAATGCGGTTTTTAATCTTTTACTTTTCCCGTTACATTCTTATCTTCTAAAAAATGTGATGCTTTAGAACCAGATAGGAGTATCTGCTGAGATATGTTGAGTCCATCTCGCAAAGCTGAACTGTTCCTGCTTTTGTTGACCTTTATCTGGGGGACCACCTTCCCTTTAGTTAAGACCGCACTTTTCTTCTCCTCTCCTTTTGTTTTCTTAACCTTTCGATTTGGGCTGGCCACTCTGGCAATCTGGCTGATCTTTTCCAAAAAGATCTCTTTTAAAGATAAAGGTGTTCTCAAGGCTGGCGCAATAGTAGGGATTTTTTTGTTTTTTGGCTTTGCCTTTCAGACTATGGGCTTAAAGTACACTGCCGCCTCCAAATCAGCCTTTATCACCGGCTTGTTTGTGGTGATGATCCCTCCGCTCTCTTTTCTGATATTGAAAGAGAAGATCAGGATATTCTCCTTGATCGGAGTTATATTAGCTGTAAGCGGGCTGTATCTTTTGACTCGCCCCAAAGGTTCGGAGTTTAACTTAGGCGATCTTTTTACATTTTTCTGCGCAGTCTCTTTTTCCTTCCACGTGATCTTTGTGCAAATATACACTAAAAGATTTGATTTCCTAACGCTCACCTTCATTCAGATACTCATCACCACGGTTTTGACCCTTCCTTTCATGTCTGTATTTGAAGAGATCAAGCTGGTTTATCATCCCCAGCTGATTTTAGCAATCTTAGTCTGTGCCATACTTGCCACTGCTCTGGCTCTTTGGATTCAGAACCGGATGCAGAAAGATACCACTACGGTTAAAGCTGCCCTTATCTACGCCATGGAACCCGTCTTTGCCGCCATCTTCTCCTTTCTTCTTTTGGGTGAAGTCTTGGGTTGGCTGGGAATTTTGGGAGGCGGATTGATCCTCTCCGGCATGCTCTGCTCCGAGTTAGGCAGGCGGTAGAATCCATTGGGATTACCCTCGCAAAACTTTTTTCAAAAAACAACATAGAGCTCTGAGAAAGACAAGAGGAGTTCACCCCGAAGGGAAAAGTTTCACTGGAGTGTCCCCCCTTTGGCGGGACCTAAAACCGCCTCTCAGACATCCAGATTTTATATGGTTCACCTTAAAGCAAACACTCCACATTCTCCTGTGCCGGTAGTTTTTTCAATGATCTCAAACTTCTTTCTTGACATTTCGTAAAATAGTAGTTATCTTTTCAATCGAGATTGAGATTCAATCTCAATTACAGGAGCCCTCTTTGCACAAAACGCTTGGAACTTTTGCCAAATACCTTAAAGCCCAAAAGCTTAAGTTCACCAAGGAGAGAGGGGCGGTCCTTCAGGAGATGTTTCTCCATCGAGGACATCTGGAGGCAGAGGATCTTCTATACAGTTTGAGAAGAAAAAAAAAGGGCGCCTCCCGGGCTACTGTGTACCGGACTTTAGAGCTTCTGATGGACAGTGGAATTGTACGTAAGGTGGATTTAGGACATGGCCACAGCCATTATGAGCTGGTGCTGGATCATCCTCATCACGAGCACATGGTTTGTGTCAATTGCGGAAAAGTGCTTGAGTTTTCAGACAAAAAGATTGAGATGGCTTTAAAGAGATTATGCAAGAAAAGCAGATTTGAACACACTTCTCATCACTTTCAGGTTTTCGGATATTGCGACAAATGCAGGAGAACCAAAACGCAAGAAGAATAGCCGAAATCGTAGTTTGCAAACATAACAGACGAAAAGGGAACTTCACAGTTTTTTGCCGCAAATAGAGAGGGATCACGGTAAGATGAACACAATAGACCTGACCAAGTTAGAGGAAGGAGAATCCGGAGTAGTTGTAGAAATTCACGGCGGACATGGTTTGATCCGACGTTTGGAATCTCTGGGCATAAGAGTGGGCAAGAAAGTGACTAAAGTAAGCTCCCAGCTTATGCGGGGTCCCGTAACCGTTAGAGTAGGGAACTCTCACGTCGCCATCGGATTTGGCATGGCAAAGAAAATCTTCGTGGAGATAAAAAAATGAAGGATGATTGTTCTTCTTACTTTCTTCGATTCTTTAAAAAACGGGCTCAAGTTTAAAAAATACCGAGATTTGGCGGGCGAATGCTTGAAAAGTTGAAAATATGAGAAGGTGGGTTTAATTGAAATGTTGACTATTGGAAAACAAAGTTAGGAAAAATAAAGCTATGAAAAAATTAACGCTCATTTTACTGCTGTTAATTACTTTCGAGATGTTGTCTCCAAAATTTGTTTATACACAAGAGGAACTGGGGCTGATCATTATTGCTCACGGTTCCCCTATGGCTCAATGGAACATCCCCGTTCTTGAACTTGAGGAAGAAGTGAAAAGAATAATGTCTGAAAGGAACAATAATCCCTTCAATGAAATTCGAGTTGCTTTAATGGAATTTAATGAACCGTCAATTAATACTGCGATCAAAGACTTGGAGAATGCCGGAGTTGATAAAGTTTATGCCATAACATTGTTTATCGCTCCATCAGGACATTCTTTGTACGATATTCCGACAATTTTAGGACTGTATAGCGACAAAGAAATGATTGAGAGAATTAAAGAAGAAGGGACAACTACAATTGATACCAAAATGAAAATCACAATAGGACCATCACTAAATGTGGGAGAAGTTTTGAAAGAAGTTATGTTAGATAGAGTAGGAAAATTGTCCACAACACCTGATTCCGAAGGGGTGGTTCTTCTTGCCCATGGAGATGCTCGTTTTGAGCCGATCTGGGGTTCTGTGTGCAGGGAGATTGGGTCTTATATCTGTGCGGGAACCGGCATCAATTACTTCGATTATGCTTTTGTGGAGATAGGTCAATCCTTTATCCTGGAAGGGGCTCCGGTCATTCTGAAAACAGCAGACAAATGTAAGAAGACCATAGTGGTGGGACTATATCTCGCAATGAGTGTAGAAGATATGGCTCAAAATTCCATATTGGATGTTGGGGAAATGAAAATAGAGAGCAAAGAAATATTTGCTGGTAAGAAAATCCATTTCTCAAAACAAAGCATTTTGCCAGATAAACGCATATCAGAATGGATTGTTGACCGGGCGTTGGAATGGGCAGAGAGGATGAAATGATCTTGACTTCAACTAACAGATTTTGTCGACTCTTTTCTCATTTCGTAGTATCAACAGGTTTCATGGGAATCATGATGTTAGAAATCAGGTAAAGGAGCTATCGCTGCGCAAGATCCTCTTGATGGGCAACCCCAACGTAGGCAAAAGCGTTATTTTTTCAAGACTCACCGGGGTCAACGTGATTGCCTCCAACTATCCTGGCACCACGGTGGAGTTCACCCGAGGGCGGATGAAATCAGGGGACGAGACAGTGGAGATCATAGACGTGCCCGGAACTTATAATCTTTATCCCACCTCTCCAGCAGAAGAGGTAGCCGTCCGGATGGCTAAAGAAGGAGATGTGATCATCAATGTGGTGGATGCCACCAACCTGGAGAGAAACCTAAACCTCACCCTGCAGTTGCTGAAAGACGGAAAGCCGGTGGTGGTGGCTTTAAATCTATGGGATGAAACCCGCCATATCGGTATCTCTATTGACGTGGAAAAACTTCAAGAGATTCTGGGCGTGCCGGTTATCCCCACCTGCGCCATAACCGGTGAGGGAATTAAAGAATTGGTATCAGAGCTTCCCCATGCCAGGGCAAATACCTTCCAGTATGAGGAGGAAAAAAGATGGGAAAAAGTGGGAAAGATCGTAGGGCAGGTGCAAGAGATCACCCATCGCCATCACACCTTCTTGGAAAGATTGGAGGATGTTTCCATAAAACCGTTCACCGGTATCCCTTTGGCTGTTGTAACTTTATATGTGGTATTTAATATAATTAGATTCATAGGTGAAGGGCTTATCGGAATCATCTTCGAGCCCATATTTGAAAATCTCTGGGCTCCCTGGATGATGAGGATCTCGGATCTTTTGGGAAAGCAAGGTTTCATACACGATATCTTTATCGGAAAATTGGTGGAAGGGAAGATAGACTTCGTGGAATCGTTGGGACTTCTGACCACCGGCTTATTTGTACCCATCGCCATGGTCCTGCCTTATGTTTTCTCCTTCTATCTGGTTTTAAGCTTTCTGGAAGATTCAGGCTACCTACCTCGTCTGGCAGTTTTGGTGGACAACCTAATGCACAGATTTGGCCTGCATGGTCTGGCAATAATCCCCATGATGCTGGGTTTAGGCTGTAATGTTCCCGGAGCTATGTCCACACGGGTTTTGGAGACAAGAAGGGAAAGATTCATAGCCGCAACCATGATGTCCATAGCGGTTCCCTGCATGGCACAAATCGCCATGATATTTGGATTGATCGGACAATATGGGGCTAAAGGGATGGGAGCGGTTTTCGGGAGCTTGTTTATTGTCTGGATAGTGCTCGGCATTATACTCAATCGGATCTCAAAAGGGGAAAGTCCAGAGATATTCGTTGAGATTCCTCCTTACCGGTTACCTTACTTTGGAGCACTCTGGAAGAAACTTCTGATGCGAACCAAATGGTTTCTTAGAGAAGCCGTCCCCTACGTTCTTTTGGGAGTATTTACTATCAATATTCTATACTCACTCGGAATAATCCAATTTTTAGGCCGATTAACCGCCCCGGTAATCACCGGAATCCTGGGGCTTCCCCAGAATGCTGTGGGGGCTTTAGTAATTGGATTCTTGCGTAAGGACGTAGCTGTGGGAATGCTTGTTCCTTTGGGATTAAATTTGTCTCAACTGGTGGTGGCAAGTGTGGTTTTAACCATGTATTTTCCCTGCGTAGCCACCTTTGCCGTCTTGATCAAGGAGTTGGGGATAAAAGACATGCTGAAATCAGCTCTGATCATGATCACCTCCGCTCTGATAGTCGGGGGGCTGCTAAATCTTATCCTTTGATGGGGGGCAACCTGATTCTTTAAGGAAAGACATCGCAGACCTTCACTTACGTTCGTTGTAAATTAAGCTTCGAGACTACATTGAATCAAATGTATGGCGTACTTCCGTTTCCGCCCGAACTTCAGGGCGATGGCCGAACATTTCCCCTACGGCTGAAGAACTGAGAAGGTCCCCGGATTAAATGGATGAAACGGATCAATGTAGCGGAAGACTTTAGTCTTCCATTGTGGAAACCCAAAATTAAGCTTCGAGACTACTTTGAATCAAATGTATGGGCGTACCTCCGTGTCCGCCCGAACCTCAGGGCGACGGCAGAGCATCGCCCCTACAGTGACAAAAATCAGTCGATTTCCTATGACCCCCTGTTGTACGTCGGGCTGGAAAACGGCTGCCCCATATGAATCTAAATATGCTTAATCTGTCCTTTTAAGGGAAAGAGCCCACCCACCGCCGACAGAAAGATGGTTGGTCCCACCACCGTGTTCAAAAAGCCCACGTAGATCGGCCGTCTCTCTTCAGGGGCGATCTGAAGAAGATAATTTGTATAGCCTATTTCCACCCCGCTGATGGTGGCACCCAGAAAGAAGAAAATTGAGGCATAAGCCCAGAGGGGAATCTGGAAGACCATATTGGAAAGAACCAAAAGTGGGCAAATGGCTGAAAAGAATGCGGAGATGACCAAAACCAGCTTATTGTTCTTTCGGTTGCTCAGATATCCCCACAAAAGATTGGAAGAGAGATAGCCCATCATCTGCACGGTCAGAAATGCACCCGCTAAGCTGAATCCCATCACATAGCTTCCGATGGCTATTCTGGTTAAAAGAAGCATTCTGAAATTTCTGTCCGCTTTTGTGATTTGGAAACCTAAAAGGAGATTTTCCTTAATGCTTTTTTTCTCAGGTCGTCTGGTGGTAGGAGGTTCCTTAACCATACAGAAGGAGACTAAAGCCAGGATGATCAAAGCTGATGCAATCAAAAACAGAATTCCGAAATTTTTGGGGAAATCATGAAGCTTTAAAATTCTCTGAATCAGAAATCCGGCCAGCGCAGACAGCCCACCTCCCACAAGCATTCTCATTCCAAAGAAGCTTCCCCTTTTTTCCTCGGGAATAGTCTTACCCACTATATCGGTGAAGGAAACACCAGCCAGACCTCCGCCAAAAGAATAGAGAGAGAACAAGAAGAAAAAGGTAACCAGAAGATAGGCGGGATTTTCTTTCCCCAAGAGAAATACCAGGATGGCAAAAAGGAGAAACGAACCACCTCTCAGAAAAGCAGTTTTGATATAAACTGGTTTTTGATTTTTTCGATGTAGTGTCACCGCGGCAACAGCCATCTGAGGAAGAAACCATCCCAGTGCTTCCAGGGTGGAGGCTAATCCTATCAGAATCTGAGAAGGGGTGAGCTTGTTGATGAAAAGAGGCAAAACAGTTGAGGTGCTGGTAAAAGCCCAAGCAAAATTGAACAAAACCCCATTGGAGACCCCCAAAAAGAAGTTGCGTTTAAAATGCCTTTGAGCAAAAGGAGTCTGTACCGAAGATTGCTTAATCATTAGGATTAAGTTAATATTAAAAAGACGAATGTCAAGAAGTCCTGAGAAAAGGGGTAATGACACCAATTACAAAGCTTTCGCTTTCAGAGAATGCATCTGGTTTTGTTAGCGAAGAAGAAATCCGCCTAACTTGGCGAAATAAAAACGCTTCGATTATCTTAGTTCCGGGTATTTCCTATCACAAGGGTTGGCTGGGCATCTTGCCCAGCCAACTTCTCGACCGGCTTAATTGTCTGTCTTTTTATGGACTCATTCTTCTACAAAAACCGTTGACTTATTACCACTTTTCGTTTCCTTAAGCTAAAGTCTTAAGGCAAGAGGTCGAAAAATAAAAGGAGCAGATGTGAAAGTCGGATTCGTTCAGACCTCTCCCCTATTAGGGAGAAAAGATGAAAACGTTGAAAGGGCGATAAGCTCAATAAGGGGGGTAAATGCTGACCTCTTGGTTCTTCCTGAGCTTTTCAATACAGGCTATCTGTTTGAAAGCCGGGAGGAACTCAAGAGGTCGGCTGAAATTATTCCGGAAGGCCCCACATTCTCGAAGATGGCTGATTTGGCGGCGCGGGAGAATGTAAACCTTGTGTTTGGAATAGCAGAAAAGGAGGGTGACAGGTTCTTTAACTCTTCGGTTGTGGTCACACCGAGGGGGGGTTTCCAAATCTATCGAAAACTACATCTGTTTGATCGGGAGAAACTGTGGTTTTCCTCCGGCGATAGAGAACTGGGAGTATTCGACATCGGCTCATCGAAAGTGGGAATGATGATCTGCTTTGACTGGATCTTCCCGGAGGTGGCAAGGATTCTGGCTTTAAAAGGAGCAGAGATTATATGCCATCCTTCCAATTTGATCCTTCCCTATTGTCAGAGTGCCATGATCACCAGATGTATAGAGAATGGGGTCTTTGCCATTACCGCCAACCGAATCGGAACTGAAGAGAAAGGAGAGATGAAATTTTCTTTCACCGGTAACAGCCAGATAGTGGATCCCAAAGGGAATATTTTGAAAAAGGCAGATGAATGCCAGGAGGGGGTGTGGACGCTTGAGATCGATCCAGGTTTGGCTAAGGATAAAAAGGTCACCCCACATAATCATCTTTTTAAAGATCGAAAAATAGAATTTTACCGGAAGGGGAATCTATGTTGAATTCGAAAGCTGATAAGGAAAATCCAACAAACGCCTCTCAGACCACCAAAGTTGCTGAAATCAAGTCGGCGGAATCCATAGGTAAGGTCAAACCTGCTAAGATTCTGGTAATCGACGACGAGCCGGAGATCACCGATATAATCGAGACTTTTTTGGAAGCCGCTGGTTACGAGGTAAAATCGGAAAATTCCAGCATGATCGGAATAGAAAGGGCCAAAACTTTTCTCCCCGATCTGATCCTTCTGGATATCATGATGCCCTTCATGGATGGTTATGAGATCTGTCAGGAGCTAAAAAAATGTGAAAAGACCAAAAACATCCCGGTGGTGTTTTTGACTGGGAAGGATGCGCGAAGCGATGATGGGAGGAGTTACAGAGTGGGCGGGGTGTTATACATAAAGAAACCCTTCAGCTGTGAGCGCCTTCTGGATATCGTGAAAGTGGTCTTGCAGACCGCAAAAAGAGAACCAAATAGCTGAATCAAACAAAAACAGAGTTTATGTATCGATTCACCCAAACTCAGGATTAAAGGATAAGGGGGGCAAACCCGGCATCATACCGTGCAGGGTAAGCCAGCACCTGACCTTAAAACACATATTAGGTCAGATGCTGGCTTCTTTTTTGACCTGAGAACCATAAGGGTTGTCCCTTCAACTTCAGGGTGAATCCTGCCGACGATTATCCCGTAGGGCGGGCATCCTTGCCCGGCAGATTATTGTTGTTTTCCATATCCGGATAAAATTTCTTGCCATTGAAAGGAACATTTTGTATAATCCAAACGTTATGAAACTGATGTGCCAAGGGTTGCACTTCAAAAGGACGTGAAAATCTCAAAAAAGTAGGGAGGGGATATGACTTACGAGGTAAAAAGGATTGACGTATGGTCAGTGGTCAAGATCGCATTCATTCTGGGTGGTATTTTTGGTTTGCTGGCGGGAATCTTATACGCCATGATGTTGGCCATGATAGGAGGGTTCTTAAGCCAGTTGGGCGGTGAGTTTGGCGCTATGCCGGGTCTGACTGGTGCGGTGGGTATCGTCACAATATTCTTTATGGTGCTTTTTTATGCCGTGGTTGGTGCTGTGATAACCGCCATCTTTACCTGGATGTACAATCTGTTGGCAAAGGGGATGGGAGGAATTAGATTTAACTTAGAACAGGAAAAAACCAAAGTAGTAATACAGCCATTGCAGAAGACTGAAGCTGAATCGGAGGGGATGTTAGGAAATCAGAAATATGAGTGAGGTAAGAGTGCGGATGGCTCCCAGTCCATCCGGCTTCCTGCATGTGGGCACTGCTCGAACCACCATCTACAACTGGCTTTTCGCCCGTCATCACCAAGGAAAATTCATTTTAAGAATAGAGGATACGGACGTCTCCCGTTCCAGTCAGGAGATGGTGGATGCCATCCTGGAGAGCATAAGGTGGCTGGGGCTGGATTGGGATGAGGGACCATACTATCAGTCACAGAGGACGGAAATCTATCAGAAGTATGCTCAGAAGCTTTTGGAAACTGGGAAAGCCTACTTTTGCTTTTGCCCGCCCCAGGAGTTGGAGGAGAAAAGAAAGCAAGCTATCGCCTCTAAAATTGACTGGAAATATAACCGCACCTGCCTGAAACTTTCAGAAGCAGAGAAAGAGGAGAAGATAAAAAGTGGCGTGCCCAAGGCGATAAGGCTTTTCGTGCCTAAAGGACAAACCGTCTTTTCTGATCTGGTATATGGTGAGCTTAAGAAGGAGAACGAAGAATTAGATGATCTGATAATCCTCAGATCTGATGGGACTTCCACTTACAACTTCGCCTGTGTGGTGGATGATGTGGACATGAAAATATCTCACGTCATTAGAGGAAATGACCACATCGCCAACACTTTCAAACAGGTTTTGATCTATCAAGCTTTGGACTTGACTACACCCAAATTCGCTCACATCCCTCTAATCTTGGGAAAAGATAAAGCCAAAATCTCCAAAAGGCACGGGGCGGTTTCTGTGATGGAGTATAAGGAGCAAGGGTTCTTGCGAGAAGCTTTTGTGAACTTTTTGGCTCTCCTGGGCTGGTCACCCAAAGATGACCGGGAGATACTCTCCATCGACCAGATGATAGAGCTTTTCACCCTGGAGGGAGTGAATCCCTCCAATCCCATCTTCGACCGGGAGAAGCTGGAATGGATGAATGGCGAATATATCCGCGCCAGCAAAAATGAAAAGCTTTTGTCTCTGATTATCCCCTTTCTGATTAAGGAAAATTTGATCTCAGAGGACATAACGAAGCAAAAAAGAGAGTGGCTTCTCAAATACGTTTCTTTATTCAAAGAAAGAACCAAGACATTGAAGGAGTTTGCAGAAAAAGGCAGATACTTCTTTGAATGTGACTATCAATACGAGGAAAAAGCCGCGAAGAAACATTTCAACTCGCCTGAGGCTGCAGACAGGTTGCGTGCGTATGTTGATCGTCTTTCTGGATTGGACAGCTTCGAAAAGGCTAAAATAGAAGAAGCGCTGCGCAAGCTGGCAGATGAGATGCAGACAAAACCAGCAGCCTTGATTCATCCGGTTCGCTTAGCCACTACCGGCACCACAGCCGGACCGCCACTTTTCGATCTCTTAGAGCTTCTGGGCAAAGAGGAAGTAATAAAAAGAATCAAAAAGGCAGTTGAGTTTATTCAGACCAAGTTCAGTTAGAAGAGGTTATTAAGGAAAGTAAACAGGAAAGACCTTAAACTACACCCAACGCATGTGATAACCCACCGGGCAATGGCGTTTATCGTCGCTACCATGCCTTTTGTCTCGAAGAGACATTGACTAACAATGAGTTACAGTTGCCTCGTTGTGGAGGGCATCGGTTGCTCCCAAACAAAAAATTTTCACCCAGCCAATAAGATTTCCTTAGCAAATGTGTCAGCCAGATACGTATTATCCATCGCTAAGGTTAGTCGATTTTTATTCGGACAATTTTCCGAAGGAGAGACTTGGTTAGACGTTACCGGGAATTTTGCGCATAAGGAGATGACGCATATGCAGTGTGCTTCCTGCGGAAGGAAGATAAAGCGGGAGCCAGTGTGGGTAGATGGCGAACCATATTGTTCTCAAGATTGTGCCGATATGGGCCCCGCCGAGAAAGAAGGAATTGAAAGCAAAGAAGAGGAGAAGTGGTAGGGCTGGTGGTACCAAATTATGCCGAGTTAAACCCGCCGGCGATATTCTGCCTGAGCGGAAATTACACTTTCAACAATCTTGCCTCACCTAGGAGGTGAGAACAATGACGGACAAACCGTGGAGCACCCCTACTCCGCCCAAGGAGCCTAAGGAGACCAAAAAGGGAACTCGGAAGGCTAAGGGCACCAAGGCGACCGAAAAGAAATAGAGCGCCTTGAGGACAACCACGAAAGGCTCTTGAGCGTCATGCTCAGGAGCCTTTCTTTTTCGATTCATACTCCGTTCTTACCACATGTCGGTTTTTGGGATAGTTGAATTTAAAGAGATCTGCGGCGTCGCTTTGGTTGAGTAACGTAAGCTTCAAGCTGAGTGGGTCAATAGCCGGAGGTTTTTAACTTTTAAGACGCTTCGGGAATAGTCGCCAGATCCCGCCAAAGGCGGGAGAACGGACAAGGCTCCGTCACCAACAAGTGTGCAGGTCAAGCATCCAGTAGGGTGCTTGACAAAAAGAATTGTCAACCGCGTCTATGGCGGGGCTGACCTAAAAAGCTTTAATTGAAGATGGCACAGAGCCAGAATTGGCAGACTGTGGAACACCTGTTTTGCGTTTGCTTTGGATTGTCTTTTTCGGGCCTTAAACATCCGGGGATGGAGACCAAAGATAACGCTCAAAATCTATAAAGTCATTCTTGTCGAACTTTATACCTTCTTTTCGTAATAACTCTTTTTGAATTTCATAACCGTAGTTTGACTTCAGAGCTATTCGTCCTTCACGGTTAACAATTCTATGCCAGGGCAATTTATCTTTTCGAGCAGAGGAGTGTAGTATCCTGACCACCTGACGAGCCGCCCGGGGGTTACCCGCATACGCCGCAATCTGACCATACGTAGCAACTTTGCCTTGAGGTATCTTTTTGATGATATCTTTTACTCTCTGGCTAAAAGAAAAGCCTTCAAATGTTTCTTGTCGCTTCGCTTTCATAGTGGTCTAACTCCTGTTTCTTCATGTGTGGCAAGGACTCCTCGTAGACAGATGTCATCACCCATCTTCCTTGTTGGCCGGATGATAATATCCTACAGGAGCATAAACCCCGATGCCTTATTTGTTTTATTCAGGCACAACGTCGGAATAACAGTATCCCGACGCGACTAAGAGCTTTTTCTTACGTTCCGCCTAGACCAAAAATCTGCTCTGGTCTTCTTGATTTTGTCGAAGAGCTCCTGGTTTGTCTACATGGAAATGTCGGCTTCCTATTTTTGCCCTGTCAATCTTGCTTATAGTTGCTGGTTTGGATCGTCTCGTTTTTCAGCCCAAATATAGAAGTATGTAAACCCAATATGTAGAAACAAAATGTGATCTAAGGAGCAGGCTCACCCAAAGCCCTGTACCTCTTATCTTTTCTCAGGTCCTCTTCCGGCGATTCGCTCCGGGTAGAATTTCACGAAAAACAGCTTTCGTATTTGAACATACCAACCGTGGAAGGAGGTTCCCGGGCGGTAATGAGCGCCGTGCAGGCTGTAGTCGCCATAAATATTATCCCTATCAGTGTTGGTCCAACTATGTCCAAATTGCAGCTCCCACGCTTTCCAAGATTTATCGAGTATCTTGAGGCTGATCAAGACAAGATTCCCTCTACAAGCGGTCTCTGTCCCGGATTTGTGGTCGAAGACGCGTATTCTATGGCCACCCCGGCTCAGATCTATCCTAAATCTCTCACGAGTCCCTCCCACCCAAACTTCGAAGCCTGCGCCCAGCCAGACCTTACGCTTATTTGTATAGTTGAGCGTTATGCCTAATCCCAATAGGACGCCTCTCATTTCGCTCTCAGTACTCGCAAGATACTCGTTTAACCTCAAATTGTTGCAGCCATTTTCATATATCCAAGACGATCCATACTCAATCTGCCATAACACTGGTCTATTCGTAGACTTGAATTTCCCCAGACCAAAAAACGAAAAGGTAAACCATAAAAACGGCAGGGAAACTCGATATCCCCGATTGAGGTGGCCTCATACTTGGCCTCCGGTTGACTCAAGAATAGCGATCCTAACCCAACCCCCCAGCCAATCTCACTTGAGTCAACCACCTCCTCTGCAGCAGCACTTAAGAAGCTCAGTAGGCAGATCAGAATAATGGCAGGGATTGAGCGGAGAGATTCTCTCACGAGTCTTCTTGCCATGAGAATTCGATTGGATCGAGACATTCTAGAGCCAGATGTCTTATGTTAATGAACGTAACACGTTTCCGCCGCTGCATAATTCGCGTCCAGCTTCGGGTGAAATTCGCAAGAACCTATATATTGATCGAAGCGACCGAGATCGCCGGAGGCGTAATAATCGAAGATAAGGTGAGCACCGCGCCGATTATCATCTGATATTCGGAAGGCCATATCATTATGATAACCGAAGCGGTACGTTTCCCCAGGCTCCAGAAAAAAACCGACTATTCCAGCTGCCCCGCTTCTGTTCTTTACCAGAATCTCATCAGCGCGGAGATTCAGTATGTAGTAATCAATGTCAACGTGTTTATCTTCATAAATAGGCGAAGAACAGCCACCCAGTGATGCTGCTAGTCCCGAAAGTAAAAAACCAAAGAAAAACATATAGAAAACGCGAGTGCTCATACCGCATTTCTCCAATTTGTCAGTTATTCTCCAGTTGGTATGATCTAATTTTTCTCAAATATAATAACAAAAAGCCGTTTTTCAACGACTTTTCTTCTGCCTTGACTCTGATAATATCGCCAACTTGAATCTTATCCAGCTGTATACAATTTTGCCAACAATGGTCGAAAAGCATTCTATCTGCACCACTTTGGTATGTGTTGCGACGATATATATCCACAATGTTCTTTTCATTGCATCGGGATTTTGTAATCCCGATGCTGTATTTGTCTTATTCAGGCATAGTGTCGGGATAACAATATCCCGACGCAACTGAAAATGCGATTTTTCTACCTCTTTCTCTGCGCTTTTTCGATCTTGGCCCAGGTATCATATAACGATACCGTCCGGTTGAATACGAGTTTTCCATTCGAAGAATCAGGATCAACACAGAAATAGCCGAGCCTTAAGAACTGATAGCGGTCTCCCGACTTTGCACCTGTTAGGTTTGGTTCAATCCAGCACGAAGCCAATGTCTCCAGCGAGTTCGGATTCAAGTTAGCTTTGAAATCGGAACCCTCCTCTACATCTTCTGGGTTTGCTTTCACGAAGAGATGATCATACAAACGGACTTCGGCTTCGAGAGCGTGAGAAGCAGAAACCCAGTGCAAGGTACCCTTAACCTTACGTGCGGCTTTAGCCCCGCCACTTTTGGTTTGAGGATCATAGGTACAGTGGAGTTCCACTACTTCGCCGGTCTTCTCATCCTTGACTATGCTCTCACATTTTATAATATAGGCGTGTTTCAAACGCACCTCACGACCTGGGGCCAGACGGAAGAACTTTTTGGGTGGGTCTTCACGAAAATCATCTCTTTCGACATACAGCACGCGTGAAAAAGGAACCTTTCGTGTCCCCGTAGAAGGATCTTCCGGATTGTTGACTGCCTCTAACTCCTCGGTCTGATCTTCAGGATAATTGTCGATGACCACCCGAAGCGGGCGCAACACAGCCATCACCCGCTGTGTTCGCTTGTTCAAATCTTCGCGCAGGCAGTGCTCCAGCAGTGCGATATCAACTACACTATCCCTCTTGGCCACACCGATGCGATCACAGAAAGTTCGGATTGACTCTGGCGTGTAACCACGTCTCCTCAAACCTGATATCGTGGGCATCCGTGGATCGTCCCAACCGTTGACATGCCCTTCTTCTACCAGTTGCAAAAGTTTTCGTTTGCTCATTATGGTGCAGCTGAGATTGAGGCGAGCGAATTCAATCTGCTGAGGATGATGGATGCCCAATTCGTTTAGATACCAGTCGTATAGCGGGCGATGGTCTTCAAATTCGAGCGTGCAGATTGAATGCGTGATTCCCTCGATGGAATCTGACTGACCGTGAGCGAAATCGTACATGGGGTAGATGCACCACTTATCACCAGTCCGATGGTGAGTGGCTTTGAGAATCCGATACATGACCGGATCGCGCATGTTTAAATTCCCGGATGCCATGTCAATTTTTGCACGAAGTACGCGGGAGCCGTCCCCGAATTCACCCGCCCGCATACGCCCGAACAAATCCAGATTCTCTTCGACCGAACGATTACGATACGGGCTCTCCTTACCTGGTTCAGTTAAAGTACCTCGGGTTTCTCGGATTTCATCTGCGCTCTGGTCGTCAACGTAAGCCTTGCCTTTTTTAATTAACTGCACGGCGTAATCGTAAAGTTGCTCAAAGTAATCCGATGCGTAGAACAGCCGATCATCCCAATCAGCTCCAAGCCATCGAATGTCTTCTATTATCGATTTCACATATTCAATTTCTTCTTTGCTCGGATTGGTATCATCGAAGCGCAAATTGAAAAGACCACCATATTGGAGGGCGATACCATAATTGAGGCAGATGGATTTGGCGTGCCCAACGTGCAGGTAGCCGTTTGGCTCCGGCGGAAATCGGGTATGCACCCGCCCACCATATTTATTTGTCCTTAAGTCTTCATCGATGATTTCCCGGATAAAATCGGAGGGACGAGTAGACTCGTTCTTGTTCATACTTGCTACTTCCTTCTCTTTTTTCATTTTGCTGTTGCCTGATTCGGTGTTATGCGATTTCATAGCTTTTTCACCTTGATTTCAAGTGAAGTGGTGATAAATTTTCTTCCATTATCAACAGGATAATATAGCACTTAATAGTCCTCCCCGCCAGAATAAAAAATTTAAGAATTGCCTGTTGCCTGAGATTTTCAGATTTTTTGGGCAATAAATTAAAACGCATTGTGCTACTGTTGTGTTGGTCACGGACGCCTCGTCTGTGACCTAATTGTTATTGAAGTGTTATAGATTTCCATCCTTTATCAATCAACTTGAACCGACGACCAAAGGTCTACTAAGCCCCTGACCAATAGAGAGCAAAACATATAGTGTAAATTATTGTGTGTAAAATTGTGTTTGGAGGGACAAGCACAAAGGGCATATCCATTTAGTGAACTTTAGAAAGGAGGATATGCCCTATGCAGCG
>LJUX01000059.1 GCA_001304155.1 candidate division Zixibacteria bacterium SM23_73_3 | reverse complement strand
TTGTCATATTTTAAAACCTTAGCACCCAACTGATCCAGAACATATATCTTACCGTCTTTGTCAACATCGAAACTCTCAGGTCCCACCGGATACCACCCATCACGAAGTTCGGTAACGAACGTGGAATCGGAGAAGCCGCTATCAGCAACCACGACGTCCTCGAGTCTTCCTCCTTCAATCTCTATTGCACTTGCGGTCTCGTATAAAGGCGCAAAAAGCAACACAACAAACGCCAACAAGTGTCGGGTGCTCATGAAATTCTCCCCTTGGTTTTTGCCATTTTGTCAAGCAGGCTTTGCCATGCTTGATTGACGAAATGTAGGGGTTGCATTCATGCGACCCGCGGGCTTGATAAATCAAACCCCTACACTTCATCTCCCGATGATACCTCAGGAATAGAAATTCCCGAAGCAACAATTCTTATTTTTCTCCTAATTTTTTCTCCAGCTTCTCCACTATTTTGGTGAGCTCATCGATTTTTTGGTGGAGCTTGGCCAACTCCTCTTTTTCCTTCCCTTTTACCTTGGCGGTTACTTTTTCCACGCTCTCGTCGATTTTCGTCTTTAGTTTTTTCATCCGCTCGTCGTGTCCCTTCAAAAGCTCCTTAACCGCCTTGGCTTTGTCGGATTGAGACATCTCGCCCCTTTTGATCATCTCATCCACAATCTTCTCCGCCTTTTCTCGGGTCAGATCAAAGACACCCAGCCCGAAAAGGACTGATTTTTTGAAAAAATCCATGGTCTTCCCTCCTCCTTTGGAAATGAGTAAACGGATCAGTTTGGTAGTTTCTTTGAGATTCTTTTTGTCCTCAGATAATGTTTCCGAAAAAACCTTAGACAGGATAGATATGGTAACGTCCTTGCCGGTTTTATTATCGATCACCTTAAAGCTAACGTCTTGTTTGACCAGATTTGCCACATCTTTTAGTTTGATGGTTTTCTTCTCAGAAGTATCATACAATCTTCTGTTTTTGTATCTTTTTATAACCCGAGTCTTCATGAGGTAAAATTTTTCTGTTTTCTGTCTTCTGTTTACTGTCTGTTATTTTTAATATAGTGCAGTGCACAATGAAAGTCAAGGAAAATTTTATTTGCTTGCACTGATATTTTATCTCTGATTGTGCAAAGGTAATTTTTCTATTTTCTCGCCCTTCCCCGCAGGCTTACCCTGCGGCTACCCACCCCTTCCCTCTTTATAAGACCTTCATGAATATCTAGAAGCACATTACCCAGAACAAAACAGAGTTTTTCTTTTTTCAATTTATAAAACAGGCTCACCCGGGAGCTAAAAAGAGAAAAGTGAGACAAGAACGGTCGATTCCTACCGCAAGAAACTGCGAAGAGGTTAAAATTATGCAGGATAAGATAATGTTAATCCATCTGTATCGAGAGTAAATCTTTTTGATCGCAGTTCCTTGCGATTGTCTAAATGAAAAAGCGGGGAGCGGAAAAGCTGATCTGACTCGGATTCACCCATCTTTATATTTTACAACGGGTTAGCTTTTCTTTTTTCCCGGTGCAGTTCTTCTTTGAAACTGGCATACTTTTTTCATATAAAATTAAGTGAGTTTCCTCCTTCTTCAAGTTTTTATATAGATTGCTCAAGCCTGTGTCAGAGAAGAGCGCAGGCTTGAGCTTTTTTTATTTCGCTCGTAGAATTCCCCCCTCCAAATTGAGTTGTTTGATTTTAAAATTACAAAAACAAGTCTTTTATCTGATACTTAAAACCCAATGATCTCCAGATCGGCATATTTTGCCAGAAGTCTTTTCTTAATGCCTCCGCTGAAGATAACGGTCAAGGTCAGGTTTTCGCCAGCACCTTGCCGGTGAACAATCCTTCCTTCACCCCAGTGAGAGTGAATCACCCGGGTGCCCACCTGCAACATGGTGTCATAAGCAGGGGCTGATTCGAGGGAAAAAGGCTCAATGCGGCTCAGATCAACGCTGGGAAAGTGGTCCTTTTTGTAAAAGAGATGATCCTCTATCTCTAAAAGATTTTGCGGAATTTCGTCTAAAAATCTGGATTCCAGATTCATCATATCCCCAAATCTCCGACGATGGCGGGCATAGGACAAAAACAATCTTTCTTTCGCCCGGGTCATTCCCACATAGAAAAGCCTTCTTTCCTCCTCCAGATCAGCTGGGTTTTCCAGCGAACGGGAAAGGGGGAAAAGACCCTCTTCCAGTCCGGCGATTAAAACCACCCGAAACTCCAGCCCTTTGACCGCATGTAAGGTCATAAGTGTAACTGCATCTTTGGCTTTGTCCCACATATCTATGTCGGTTAAAAGAGAAACCTCCTCCAAAAATCCTTCCAAAGTGGGATGTTCCGACCTTTCCTTGAATTCAGATGTAGCGTTGATCAACTCCTTTATGTTCTCTATTCTGTTCTCCGACTCAACCGTC
Source organism: candidate division Zixibacteria bacterium SM23_73_3 (assembly GCA_001304155.1). Taxonomy (GTDB): domain Bacteria; phylum Zixibacteria; class MSB-5A5; order MSB-5A5; family SM1-73; genus SM23-73-3. The sequence continues at coordinate 8,935 of LJUX01000059.1, read as the reverse complement.
CTCTCTTTCTTGAGTTCATTCAGATAACCGGTTTTCTCAGCAACCAACCGGGTAAGTCCATCTATGGATGATTTATCCTTCAGGGTAGAGAATTCATCCAGCATCTTAGAGAAATTGTGTATGGTGCTTTTGAGCTTGGGCGAGATTCCTTCGATCTCTTCCATTCGCCTTATCCCCTTAAGTAAGCTCAAATTCTCTCTCAAACAAAAATCCTCTATCTTCGAGATGGTCTTGGCTCCGATCCCTCTGGCTGGCACATTAATAATTCTCTTCAGGCTTAAATCATCCTGAGGGTTTGCCAAAACCTTCAGATATGCCAGTATGTCTTTTACCTCCTTGCGCTCATAGAATCTCACCCCCCCTACTATCACATAAGGGGTGCCGTTGTCTCTGAGTTTCTGCTCCAACACACGCGACTGGGCATTGGTGCGGTAAAGAATGACAAAATCAGATAACGAATATTCATATTGTTGAATAAGATACTGAATTTGTCTAACCAAAGCTTCTGCCTCCTGGTGTTCATTTTCCAAAATCAAAAGACCAACCTTTTCCCCTCCCCTGATCTGGGTGTAAAGGGTTTTTCCTTTCCGGCTTTGGTTATTTTGCACCACCGCCCCTGCTGCATCCAGAATCACCTGGGTGGAGCGATAATTTTGCTCCAACTTTATCACTCTGGCGTCCGGATAATCTTTTTCAAAATTAAGGATGTTATTGATGTCCGCTCCCCGCCAGCCATAGATGGACTGATCCTCATCTCCCACCACACACAGATCTTGACTTTTTGATGACAAGAGATTCACCAGCACGTATTGAGCATGGTTGGTATCCTGATATTCATCTATCAGGATGTGGTGAAATCTGTTCTGATATCTCTTTAGGATCTCAGGTTGGCTGGTGAAAAGTTCAACCGTTTTCATTATCAAATCATCGAAATCAAAAGCGTTCGCCTCTGAAAGTTTTTTCTGATAAAGCTGATAAACTTTTGCCACATTCTCTTCAAAAAAATCTCTGGTCTGGGAAGAGAAGTCCTGCCAGGTGAGCAACCTGTCTTTGGCTGAGGAGATACGGCTTCCCAGAGCATCAGGTGAAAACTTTTTGGCGGAGATATCAAGCTCCCCCATGCACTTTTTTATCACCGATATTTGATCGTCCTGATCATAGATACTGAAATTTTTGGTGTAACCCAAGAGATTCGCCTCTCTTCTCAATATCCGTGCACACCACGAATGGAACGTGCTCACCCACACACCAATGCCAGCTTTGCCCAAAAGCCTCTCCACCCTCTCTCTCATCTCACCTGCCGCCTTGTTGGTGAAGGTCACAGCTAAGATATTCCAGGGATTTATTTTCTTGACCCCGATCAGATATGCAATGCGATAAGTTAATACTCTGGTCTTCCCGCTGCCTGCTCCCGCCAAAATTAAAAGCGGTCCAGAGGTGTGGGTGACAGCCTCCTTCTGGGCAGGATTCAAATTTATCAAAAAATCGATTCCCATTTTCCCGTGCAAATAAACTCAGGTCTCCGCCAGAACACGTCCGGTTCGAGAGCATCCCCAACATCTTATTCATGATATAATAATAAAAAGCGAATATCTTTCAAAGGAGTTTTAATAAGCCGGTAAAGGCAGACATTACACGTTATTTGTTAATTTGCAGTGTCAAGCCCCGCCCGTCTGGGCAGGATCCAAAACTTTAGCTTGACCAAAAAAGGTCTGGAACTTTTGTTGATGCTTGGTCCCGCCAAAGGCGGGACACTCCAAATTGCATACTGGTGACCACTTCAATTTGTCCTCTTAAAATTAATTTTTCCAAAGACTTCAATAAAAAGACTTGACAGAGACGTATTGCTTCGCTTAGATTAGATGAAGTTTACATTTGAACCAATATAATTTGACATGTTAACAAAGGAAAAAATGAAAATTAAAAAAATTATAGGAATAGAGCCAGCTCCCCCCGGTTTTCACGTGTTCAGCGCATTCAAACTTCCCCGTCTGGGTTTACCCCTTATAGGGACGATCCTGAGAGATAAGGGATACCAGGTTAAGCTATTCTGTCAAGACATCGCTCCCATCGACTGGACAGAGACCTTATCCGCAGATATGGTGATGATCTCCACCATCACCAGCACTGCTCCGGAGGCTTATCATATTGCCAGGGAGATAAAGGAAAAAGCACGGGTTTTGGGGAAAGAAATCCCCATAGTGATGGGAGGGGCACACGTCACCTTCATGGCGGAAGAGGCGTTGGACAACTATGCGGACTTCGTGGTAAGAAAAGAAGGTGAGCAGACGATTCTGGAACTTTTGTCCTGGCTGGAAAACGGAAATGATGCCGCCTCCATTTCCAAGATTTCTGGGTTGTCCTACAAAATTGGATCCCGGGTGTATCATAATGAGAAAAGACCACACTTTTTGGATCAGGATAGTCTTCCCACCCCGGAACTCTCGCTGATAGAAGGCTGGAAAGACCCGACCATTTTTCCGGTTTTAGCTTCGCGGGGATGCCCCTTTGACTGTACCTTCTGTTCGGTCACCAAGATGTTCGGACACAGATACCGAACTCGGAGTCCGGAGAAGGTGCTGGAGGACATAAAGTATTATCACCGGCTGTATCCCGGATCATGGATGTTTTTCTATGACGATAATTTTGCCGCCGACAAGAAGAGAACCAAGAGGCTTCTGGAGCTGATGGTGGAAAACGATCTCCGTTTCCCCTGGACCGCACAGAGCCGGTTGGATGTGGTTAAGGACAGAGAGCTTCTGGAACTGATGCACAAATCCGGCTGCAAGGTTCTGTACATCGGATTGGAATCGGTTAATCCTCAAACCCTCTTAGAATACAACAAACGTCAGACCGTGGAGGAGATGGAGAAGGCCATTAAAATCTTGCACCAATGTAAAATCAAAGTACACGGGATGTTCGTCCTGGGTGGGGAACAGGACGATAGAGAAACGGTGATGCAGACCGTAAAATCTGCCATCAAATGGAAGATCGATACGGTACAGATGGTGATCTTAACCCCTCTTCCGGGAACCCCGCTATATGACAATTTAGTCTCAGAAAATCGAATCACCTCTTTCGACTGGAGTCAATATGATGGACATCATGTGGTATATAAGCCCAAAAAGATGTCGGTATGGGAACTACAGTTCGGGGTAATGCTGGAGGCGATGCCCAAATTTTATTCGTTGTTGCAGGCGTTCAAAGCCGCCGTCTTGTTTAAATTCAAAAACTTTCAATATCGACTCTATGGCCATTGGATGCTCATCAAATGGAAGGTGCACAACAGCCGTTACTTAGAAGAGCTAAAGGCTTTCTCCTCCAAATTAATCAGCAAAGAAAAAACCAAACAACCGGTCAAAGGATAAGTTCGTGTCGCTCGACTTGACAAAATAAGACAATATTCTGTAACCTATTTAAGATTTCTTAAAAAAATTCCTGCCCTTTTACAAAATGATAAAGGCAGGATTTTTTTATAGCTTTAAGTTATTCTCCAGCTTGATGGCTGGAGTTTTCGATGAGGCGCTTAATCTGAGAGATTTAATATTATTTACATTTAAAAAACCCCACCCCTCTATCCTCCTCTTCATTTGTGTTGTGTCAGGACCTAGTCCTGCCCAGTTCGTCACGGACGCCCTCGTCCGTGACGCTTTACGGTAACGGACATGGTGTCCGTTGCCAACGAGAGACCTCCATGATTCAGGCTAGGATTTAACCCCCGCCCGAACAGGTATAAGCTAAACTCTTTCAAAAGGATCGAAGAGCTTTTTATATTCCTGGAGGGCAAATCTATCGGTCATTCCGGCGATGTAGTCGGAGATCAACTGCATTTTATCTTCGTTTTTGAGCCGTTGGCGGAATAAAGGGGGAAGTTGATTCGAATCCTCTAAATATGCTTCAAAAAGCTGGGTGATGATTCTTCTGGCTTTGTCTGCCATGCGGATCATGCGGTAATGTCGATACATCTTTTCAAACAGAAACCCCCTTAGCTGGCTGTTTAGCTCTTTGGTGGTCTTCGAAAACTTGACAGTATTTTCCCCGGCATTTCTCACATCTTCAAGTGTTTTTATCTGATATTTCTGGATAATTCTTTTGGTTTCCTTAATCAGATCAGACACCTCAAAGTTGATCAACGTCCTTACCAGTTGATGTCTCCTCTGAGAGGGAGAGAGTTGGGGATACTGTTTTTTGAGATTTTCGGCCAGATCGCCCCAAAGGGTGATCTGATTCAATTCCTCCTCCTTTAAAATATCGGAGGCCAAGCCATCATCTATGTCGTGGCAGTGATATGCCACCTCGTCTGCCAGATTCACCAGTTGACACTCCAGAGTCGACCTCAAGTCGGGGTTAAACTCCGCTGGGACGGGATGGTCGTATACGGTTTCATGCTTCATGATCCCTTCTCTTACTTCGTAGGTCAAGTTCAATCCGGGAAAGTCGGGATATTTTTCTTCCAGCAGGTCCACCACCCTTAAGGTTTGTCGGTTGTGTTCAAACCCTCCATGATCTTTCATTATCTGGTTTAAGGTCTCCTCCCCTGCGTGTCCAAAGGGAGTGTGTCCCAGATCATGCACCAATGCCATGGCTTCGGCTAAATCTTCGTTCAGCCTTAATGCTCTGGCAATGGAGCGAGAGATCTGAGCGACTTCTATGGTATGGGTTAGTCGGGTCCGATAATGATCTCCTTCATGGCTGACAAAAACCTGCGTTTTAAATTCCAATCGGCGGAAGGCGGTGGAATGAATTATCCTGTCTCTGTCCCTTTGGAAATTGGTGCGGACAGGATGATCTTCCTCGGGGTATTTTCTCCCTCTACTATGCCTGTTCTTCATGGCATAGGAAGCCAGATACCTCTCTTCCTGATCTTCTAACTCTTCTCTTAAACAATTATAAATTGCCATATTATGTGCTGAATTATGCTGGGAGTTTGTATCTTACTTTTTGAAGTTAGAATTTGCTTTCTTGCAAACTTAATCTCTATTGCTATTCACTAAGAATCTTTTTCCCGTAGTTGTTCGATTTATGACTCGACAGTTCGACAAGTTCCGCACAGTGCGGGACAAAGTCGAAGGATAAGCTCACCATCCTGAGCCTGTCGACGGATCGAGCTCACAAAAATCCACATGAATTGGGCGACTGTGAAAGCGGGAAAGTCAACCCGCTCAGAGAAAAACTAATCTGGCTATCGATAGCCACGCACTCTGATTTGTTTAATCTCGTTTTTTATAGCCTCAGCTTCTCGGTCATTAGGAGCAAGTTTTAAAGCTTTTTCAAAATATTTTAAAGCTTCAGGAAAATCCTCCAAATCCGCATAGACAAAGCCCAGATTCTTACAGGCGAAATAATGGGTGGAGTCCAGCTCAATGGCACGTTTGAAGGCAACTATGGCTGAATCGTATTCTGTCTTTTCTCCGTAGATAACCCCTAAACTGTTGTAAGCTTCCGCATATTCAGGGTCGAGCCTTATGGCCTCCTTGATCTGGACCAAAGCAGAGTCATATTGTTGCGACATTCCCAGCGTAGTACCAAAATTATTACGCGCCTCGATGAAATTAGGATCTACCTCCACAGCTTTGCCAAACGCCATTTTCGCCCAGCGCACCAGTCCTCTCCTTTTATGTATACCCCCTATGGCATTATGTGCCACAGCGTCGTAAGGGGCTATTTTTGAGGTATTGGTCCAGAGATGATAGTCTTTTCTGAAGATTCTGGCTCTGCTTTGGATGGTGAAGGCATAGAACAAAAGAAGAAGGGCAAAAAACAAGGAAAGGGCATGACCTGCTCTTATCAGTATCTTTTCCGGGAGTCTACCAGCTTTCACTTCTGGCACCTTTTCACCCTCAAGAGGAATCTCCTCCGGGGCAATCCCTTCAATTTCAGGCATCTTTGCTTCTTTGGGTTTCCGTTTTGGCAATTTGATCTCAAACAATTTCTTTTCCCAACTCACTCCCATCTCCGCCAATTTTCCCAATATCAGGCAAAAGCCAATGGAAGGAATATACGCCCACCATTCCTTGACCGAAGCATGGAGAGGAACTAAATTCAAAACCGGCACCAAGGTAACCAGAATCCAGAATATCCCGAAGGAAACCTCTTTGGCAGTTTTGCGCAAGGAGAGCCCCAGTGCAAAGACCACTGCAAAGAATATCAACGCTCCCCAGAACTTCAGGCTGAATATGGAGGTGATGGTCAAAACCCGAGGTGAGAAATTGAGAAAAACAGGAAAGATGAATTTCTTGAAATAGTAAAAATATATGGCAAAGGCGGTGATAAATCTCTGAAAAAGATTAGCCGAGGTATAAGATTCTCCCGTCCCCAGATTGCCGATAACCGCTACTCTTAGTACAATATATAATATGGTCACAACCACAAATGGTATGTAGGGAATTATCTTCTTTTTGACCGGCTCTTTTTCCGAGACATAGTCCCACACAAACAAAAACAGAGGCAAAGCCAGTGCGATCTCCTTGGAGAGAAGCGCAAGCAAGAAGGTGACGATTGACCCCGCAAAAAGAAAGGCTCTGGAGGTGCCGGTATGATCTTTTCTCTTAATGAAAAAGATAACGGTCAAAAGGACAAAGAAACAGGCAATCAGATCCGTGCGTCCGGAAATCCAGACCACTGAGTTGGTATGAATGGGATGGGCGGCAAAAAAAAGAGCAGAAAAAAGCGACAAAAGCTCCCTTTTGAAAAGAAAGAATATCAACAAATATAAAAGTATGGCATTCAAGGTATGAAAACCAAGATTAAACAGGTGATATCCATAAGTGGTTTTAGCGCTTAGGCGAAAATTTATGAAATTAACTAAAGTAACTACAGGTCTATAGAAAGGAATGGGCTCGTAAGTCTCTGCCGGGAAAGGCTCGGCAAATGTGGTTTTGAGATTGCTCCAATCATCAAGAAAATCCGCCTTATCATAGATCAGTTGCCAATCGTCAGCCACAAAGTCGAACCCGCAGGTTTTGTGAAAAATTAGAAAGCAGACTACAGCAATTAAAATTATGAAAAGCAAGTGAATCCATTTGTTGTTCATCCGAAGGTCCCTCCTTCTCTTATCCAATCGGTCAATATGCAAAATGACCCTACAATTTTTTTGTATAATATCATAAAATGTGAATTTGTCAACAAATTAATCAGAGAGCTCTAAAAAACTGCCTGGAGAGTAATGGGGAGTGTTCACCTTCAGGCGAACCATAGAGAAGTTTTTTGATTTTTTCGCAAAGCGGTTTCTTGTGGACAAGAGATTTAGGGGCAAGCTATATGGACTGATAAAAGACCCAACCTGGAGTGCACCCCGCTGATGACGGGATGCAGTTTACATCAGAGTTCAAGCAGTTATGGTATGAGGGCATCTGGATTCTCGAAAAATCTTGCTATGGCATGCTTTTCACAAAGCACAACCATTCTGCGGAGCGGGTCCATGCTTATAGAGGTAACTTACCAGGTAGAGCACGTCACCTAAGTCAATCACACAATCTCCATTCACATCTCCACGCTCAATCGGTTCTGGTGCAGGCCCCTGCTTATACAGATAGCTGACAAGAAAAAGCACGTCTCCCAGATCCACTTCCCCGTCCCCATTGACATCCCCCGGTATATCCTTTAAGAAACTCGCCTCGAAGACTAAAAAAGAAGAATAACACCCTACCAGCACATAAGGTGGATCTACAAAAACGTAGTTAGGAATTTCCGGGGTGTTATAATAGGTGACCAAAGAAGGGTCTGCCGGATCGCTAATGTCCAAAACGTAAAGCCGATGTGTGCAAACATAAGCATAGCTACCTTTGATGTAAACATTCCAAGCTCCTCCCTCAGGGATAGGGAAACATCCCACCGAATCGATATTATAAGGGTCAGAAATATCAAACACCACCAACCCTCTCCCTCCAAATGTCTCCACCACATAGGCGTAATTATCCTTTATCCAAATGGCATTGGGTCTAGCCTGCAAACAGGTATCTGAGACTATCTGAACCGGTTGTGTTGGGTCTGTAATATCAAAGACTATGATTCTGCCTACTTCTTCCCATGGTTCCTCTATGTAGGCGTGATCAACCCAATATACATAATTGTCCTTTTTGTAAGCATCACCAAAATGCATAGTGCCATAAGGCGGAGGATCAATAGTTGACAGTACTTGCGGGTCGGTTGGGTCGGAAATATCTATAATTTCCAAGAGACAGTATTCAATTGCAGTCCTATGCATTAACAAAGCCAAAGTGTCAAATAGATGGACTCGAAATCCGTGCCAAAATCCGTAGCACGACCCGACTACCTGTGATTCCAGCGGATCTGATATGTCCCTTATATGAAATCCAAAGTCATTGTCCAAGACATAATAAGCCAAGGTGTCTTTAATCTCTATATCATATGCCGAGCCTGTATACTGGGTAATCTTTGTAGGAAGAGTTGGAACGGAATAGTTGATGACTGAGATCCATAAGCCAGTACCCGTAACAAAAGCATGCTTGTTATAGGCAGATACGGCATAAGTGTTAAGGACATCGGTATTGGTCCCCAATAAAATCAGAGTGTCTTCCTGGGCAAAGGCCAAAACCGGTAAAAACAAAAGTGCGACCAGGATAAGTGCCGCACAACTCAGGATAAACCTGCCTATAGAGGTCAGATTTTGGCTTTCAGAAAAAGTAGAAATTGAGTTACGAACCCTCATCATCTCATCCTTACAGAAAGGAGATTACTGGACTCTGTTTAAGATAAATAAGTTGCTCTCTCAGAAAATCTATTGTGGATTCAATCATAATATACGACCTTCTTGGCTTTTGTCAAGAAAAAGCCAACGTTTTTATAAGCCTCTTATTTTTCGATTCTTGTGTATACGTCTTATCGCCAATCTGTCAATAAAAATTTCTAAAAAAATGCAAGGGTCGAGTATTGATCATGCTTTTTGAGAGAAAAAGGTTAGGTAGAGTCTGAT
>LJUX01000008.1 GCA_001304155.1 candidate division Zixibacteria bacterium SM23_73_3 | reverse complement strand
CGGTTCGAAATCACCAAAGGACTGATCAAGTTATTAGGTTTAGGAGAGGAGAGGCTGAGATTGGAATGGGTCTCAGCGGCTGAGGGCGGAAGGTTTGCCCAGCTTATCAAGGAGTTTGTGGAGGATGTGAAAAAAGTGGGTCCCAGCCCGATGAGAAATAAAAATGAAAAATTACAATTCAAAATTTAAAATTAAAATCCAGTCACAGCGACCAAATGTCTCAAACTTGGACCGTACTCAATTTTGAATTTTTAACTGCAATTTTGCTTTTTAAATTTTGATCTTTGAATTTGAGTGATGCCCATGTTAGAAGAAATTCACAAAAAAACAAAAGCTTATCTTTGTTTAGATTGCGGAAAATGCACCGCCATCTGTCCCATTTCCAGAGTTAACCGCCAGTTTTCTCCCAGAAGGCTTCTGACCAAGGCGTTAACCGGCGGTAATGAAAACCTGCTTACCGACAAGACCATTTGGTCCTGTTTGACCTGTATGCAATGCCAGGAGAAATGCCCTTCAGACATTGACTACATCCAGTTTACCCGGCTGATCAGATTCGATGCCAAGGGAGATGGCCAGGAAGCCACCTGTTCGCACGGCGGAGCTTTGCAGTCATTGATGAAAATCATGACCTCACCGGAACTGAAGCAGAACAGACTCGGATGGATAACCCCGGATTTGAAAACGTCGGAGAAGTCCGAATATCTGTATTTTGTGGGATGCCTTCCCTATTTCGACGTCTTTTTCACTGATATACAGGCTAATTCCCTTGAGTCCGCCAAATCGACACTGAAGATATTGAATTTCCTGGGCATCGAGCCGCAGGTCTTGCCCAACGAGAGATGCTGCGGGCATGACCTTTTGTGGATGGGGGATATGGAGAATTTCAAGAGACTGGCGGAGCACAATATTAAATTGATAAAAGCATCCGGAGCAAAGAAGATCGTGGTCTCCTGTCCTGAGGGTTTGACCACTCTGAAAGTAGATTCTCCGGAGATGTTCGGAAAGCAGGACTATGAGGTGTTTCACATATCCGAGGTTATCACCGAAGCGCTTTCCAATAATAAAGCCAAGTTGAAAAAGCTGGGAAAAAAGGTAACCTACCAGGATCCCTGCAGGCTGGGGAGATTCAACGGCATATTTGATGCTCCCAGAGAAGTGATCAAGGCCACTGGGGCGGAGCTTGTGGAGATGCCCAAGAACAGAAAGAATGCCATCTGCTGCGGCACCTCCTCCTGGGTTAACTGTGACGCATACTCGAGGATGATCCAGGCAAATAGATTGAAAGAAGCAAAGAATACTGGAGCAGACGTTTTGATCACCGCCTGCCCCAAATGCCAGATTCATTTTTCGTGTACCCAGAATGCTGAAGGGTATCCGGAAGAGGATAAGATAAAGATCATCGATTTGACCACATTGTTTGCTGATGCTTTGGCATAATGGTTCGTAGATAATTAGGGGAGGCAGAAAACCACTTGCCAGGAGGTGCAATCATGAGGTTAAAAAGCACAGAGTTTGACCTGCTTTACCTGGCACTGCTGACAAAAAGGCAGGTCAAACCACTCAGCCGCTGGGAGAAGGAGTTTGGACCCAGCGAGATTAAAGCCCTCAAGTCCTTAGGCCTTAAATCACGGTCCATCGAGCGTCGGCTTGAATCAGGACGGAGGATCGAGGAACTGGTTTTCAGCAAAAGCGATGAGCCGATAGAAGCCTATGCAGACGCCTTCGAGAGAAGGCGCGTAGACAACTCCTTTAATACTGCTCTATTGGAGGGGAAATTGTTTGGCTATCCAGAATGTTGTGTGAAGTCGTTTGCCACACACGGTTACCTGCCCAATGGGTTAGCCAGCGAAGACCAAGAAATCTTGTTTTACTGGGCCTGTCCTAACTGTAAAATGACACCGGGATTGCTGCCCAGATACAGAAGCGCACACGAAGAGGCCAAGCGGCTGCAGTTGGAATGCCACGCGAAGAAAGTCAGTAGAAGGCAAATTACAGAACTCGTTACCTGCATGGGATTGGCGTCCTGTCTTCTGCTAACGGGCTGCGGACATAAGTCCACCAACCCAAAGCCAGAGACCGACATGCACTGGATAGCTCTGGAGAAAGACGCAGATCAGGACTACCTAAAGGACGAATGGGAAGCCCATTTCCGATTGAATCCGTTTAAAAGAGACACCGATCGCGATGGTGTTCCTGACGGTCCTCAACTGGCGAAGAGCATGTGGAACACCATACAGAACTGTCCCGATTCGATCGAGTGGGTACAAGTGAAATACAGGAATATGTATGGTCTCTACACCTGCTCGAAGTGTGGTGAGACTGTGAACATGGGCTACGTCGAGATAACCAACCTGCAGAGTAATGCCTCAATCTGCGTCGACATCCTTGCACTGCATTTCATGGAGCATGGCAGTTTTGCCTATGAGGCAAAGGAAGGTATCAACGGAGTCGTGAACCCAGTTGAACTGGATTCAGTACTCTCGGAATAAACGAAACCACAAAAAAACAAAGAGAGGCTCATTAGATGGCAACTACTGACAAGCAAAAAATAGTTGAGATCATGAAGAAGGCCAGCAACTTCTCCTTTTTCGCTACCAGCGATGGCGACCAGCCAAGAGTTCGGCCGGTTTCTGCCATGGTGGAAGACGATATGTCCGTGTGGGTGGCTACCTCCGCTGCCTCCAGAAAGGTCCAGCAACTGAAAAAGAACCCAAAGGTGAGCCTGGCCTTTGTTCAGCAGCCGCAGGGGGAAAAAGCTGCCACCATAATCGGCGAGGCTGAGATTGTTGAAGACATGGAGCAGAAAAAGAGGGTTTGGGGGCTGGCCTCTTATGATCCCTTGCAATTCTGGCCTGATGGCCCGGAATCAGAGGATTATTGCGTCTTAAGGATCAACATCAAGCAGGTTGAATGGTGGGAAAGTTTTGAAAGCGGAATGAAGACCTATGAACCTTAAGAGGAGGTTTATCTGAAAAGTAATATTTTCTCGTAGGGGCAGGGCTCGTCTTTGTCCGCCACTGATTTCGGACAACCACAAGGGTTGTCCCTACGATTCAATTAAAAATGGGACTCGTTGAACCAAACGGAGAATTCGTAGCAGTTAGATAAGAATAAAGTTTTTGACTATTCGATATGTAGATGAAAGCTCAGGAGGTTGAACGTGGCAGCTGATAAGAAAAAGTTAGGAAAGGAAAATGAATTAAGAGTGGGAGTGTTTGTCTGCGAATGCGGACTTAACATTGCCGGATCGCTGGACTGCGAAGAGGTGCGCAAATATGGCGAAACCCTGCCGGACGTGGCGGTATCGGTTCTAAACAAGTATACCTGCGCAGACCCGGGACAGAACGAGATCAAAAGGTATATCAAGGAAAATGATCTGAATCGGGTGGTGGTGGCATCCTGCTCACCCTTGATGCATGAACCCACCTTCAGAGCCTGCGTGGCTGATGTCGGATTGAATCCCTATCTTTTTGAAATGGTGAACCTAAGAGAACACTGTAGCTGGGTGCACCTGCATGACCGGAAGGAAGCCACAGAAAAAGCCAAAGATATGGTGAAGATCGGCGTGGCAAGGGCAAGGAATCTGCAGCCACAGATAGAAAAAACGGTTCCGGTCACCAAAGCAGCTTTGGTTGTCGGCGGCGGGGTGGCAGGCATTCAGGCATCCTTAGACTTGGCAGACGCTGGCATTCAGGTCTATCTGGTGGAGAAGGATCCGTCCATAGGCGGTATAATGGCGGCTTTAGATAAAACCTATCCCACCATGGACTGCTCCATATGAATTCTGGGACCGAAGATGATGGATGTCGGTCGACATCCCAGAATTAAGCTTTTGACCTATTCCGAACTTGAGGAAGTCTCAGGGTACGTGGGGAATTTCAAAGTAAAGGTGAGAAAAAAGGCAAGATACGTGGACGAGAATGAGTGCAATGCCTGCGCGGAATGTTTCAAGGTCTGCCCGGTGGCAGTGCCGGATGAATTTCAACAGGGCTTTTCTTCGCGCAAAGCCATCTATATGCAGCTGCCTCAGGCCGTTCCTTCCGCCTACGTGATAAACATGGAGGACTGTTTGGGTAACAATCCCATCGCCTGCGGAAAATGTCTGGAAGTGTGTGAGAAAAAATGCATCGACTATGATGCGCAGGATGAGTTCATCGATCGTGCAGGGACATTTCATCCGTCCCACCGATCATGAAACCCCCAAGACCATCGGATTTATTCAATGTGTGGGCTCAAGATCGGAAAAAAGAGGCAATCGCTATTGCTCCAATATCTGCTGCATGAACACCATTAAGGATTCGGTGCTATTGAAAGACCATTATCCTGATATTGATATAAAAGTTTTCTACATGGACATTCGGGCTTTTGGTAAAGCTTTCGAGGATCTCTTTAGAAGAAGCAAGGAGGCGGGGGTTAAATACATAAGAGGCTTGCCCGGCGAGGTGGTGGAAGATCCCAAAACCAAGAATTTAATAATCAGTGTGGAGAACACCACCACCGGTGAGGTGGAACAGCACGAGCTGGATATGCTGGTGCTGTCCGTGGGTGTTTTGCCCCGGCAGGATGGAGCCACCATTCAGAAACTCTTGACCCTTTCCCGCACCGCGGATGGATTCTTCATGGAGTCCCACCCCAAGCTCAAACCGGTGGATGCTCCGACGAAAGGGGTTTTCTTTGCCGGTTGTGCCGAGTTCCCCAAAGACGTTAAAGACAGCGTCACCCAGGCCGGAGCCGCTTCTGCCAGGGCGGAGATCATCCTGAATGCGGACAGAATTAAGGTGGAGGCAATAACCTCCATGGTGGACAAGGACATGTGTACCGCCTGCGAGATCTGCTACCGTGCTTGTCCCTATAAGTGCATCGAGGTAGATCGGGAGAAGAAGATGCCAGCGGAGATTATTGAAGCCGCCTGTGCCGGATGTGGCACTTGTGGGGCGGAATGTCCTTTTGGCGCAGTCACCATGCGACATTTCACCGATGATCAGATCATCTCCCAGATAGAAGCCATCTTGGAGGAAGATCCTGAAGAGAAGACGGTGGTGTTTGCCTGCAACTGGTGTTCCTATCAGGGTGCGGATTTCGCTGGAATCTCTCGTCTGCAGTATCCTCCCAATCAGAGGATTATCCGGACTATGTGTTCCGGAAGGGTGGATGAGGAATTCGTGCTGTATGCCTTCAAGCTGGGAGCACCCATTGTTTTGGTCTCCGGATGTCATTTCGCCGATTGCCACTACATCGACGCCAACCGTTGGACTCAGAAACGAGTGGAGAAGCTATGGGATAAGTTAGAGAAAATGGGTATAAGACCGGAAAGGCTTCAGTTAGAGTGGATCAGCGCGGCAGAGGGACAGAAGTTTGCCAAGGTGATGAGAGAGCTTGAGGAGATGAGGAAAAAGGTCACCAAAGAGGAGATTGAATTCACCAAAAAGGCGCTTAAAGATCTCAAATTCAAAAAGGAAAAAAGACTGGCCAAGCTGACGGCCGACAGAGCCAAGGCGGAAAAAGCCGCGGTGTAAATCTGGTTTGAAACTGTTTTAATTTATTGAAATAACACGCGTAGCCGAGGGTTTATTCCTTCAGGGCAAGCCCTCGGTGCCAAGCCATAAAGGCTTGGCTACGCGATATTAAAGCGTTTCTGAAAAAGAATTTTGTAATTAATTTGGAGAAATCCTAATGGCAGAGGAAGCAACTTTTAAATGTTTAAGATGCGGGCATGAGTTTAAGATGCCCTTTGACCCAAAAGGACCCATGGTGGAACGCGCCTGCCCCAAATGCCTGTCCAACAGCGTTAGAAGAATGAAAGAGGAAAAGAAGTAAATTTCGAGTTCGTTCGTATCACGGTGGGATTCCAAGTTCCTGAACCAGTTTATTTTCATAAGGGCGATTCATGAATCGCCACTACCAGAGTTCGAACAAGTTTATTTTTGAGCCTTTGGTGAAATAGACCGAAGGCTTTTTGCTTTTTGTAAACCTTGAAAGATCTAATGGAACTTTTGATTGAAATTGGAATAGAGTTTATTTATATTGAAAAGTCTTTTTTGAATACTTAAACGGAAAATCCTTTTGATTATACAATAAACTAATGAGCAAGAATCTACGAGCGCTGGTCACCGGAGCGAATGGCTTCGTGGGAAGCCATCTGGTGGAGGGACTTTTAGACAGAAGCTATCAGGTTAGATGTCTGGTCAGAAAAACCAGCAACTTAAGATGGCTCTCCGCTCTTGAAGTGGAATACGTCCATGGAGATATTGATGACAAGTACTCTCTGAAGGGTTGTTTTGAGGATGTGGATTTGGTCTTTCACGCTGCGGGCCTGACCAAGGCGAAAAGCAGGGAAGAGTATTTCAGAGCGAACGCCGAAGGGACAAGGAATTTAGTTGAAGCGTGTTTGGAAGAGGGGGGAAAGATCCAAAGACTGGTGTATATAAGCAGCCAGGCCGCAGTAGGACCTGGCAGCGATGAACAGCCTCTTAATGAAACCGCGCCCTGCCGACCGGTGACTGATTACGGTGAAAGCAAACTGGAGGGAGAAAGAATCATCTTACAGCATGCCTCACAGTTGCCCATAACTGTCATTCGCCCACCGGCGGTGTACGGACCCAGGGATACGGACATGTTAGGCTTCTTCAAGGTGGCAAATAAAGGATTCCGGATTTCGTTCGGAAAAGAGGAAAGTTTTTTGAGTCTGGTATACGTTAAGGATCTAATCGCCGGGATCATCCTGGCGGCAGAAAGCCTTGACAGCACAGGTCAGACCTACTTCATTGCCGACGATAGAGTCTATTCCTGGCGTGAGGCATTCAAGATTATCGGTAAGGTCTTGAACAAAAGAACAATGCCTTTGAGAGTCCCCAAGAGCCTCGTGTTTCTCTTAGCTTTCGTTTCAGAGAACTTCTCCAAACTCTTAGGAAAGACAGCGGCTTTCAACACTCAGAAGGCAAAGGAGATTACCCAGAGATACTGGGGTTTAGATGTTTCTAAAGCCAAAGCCCAGCTGGGATTTTCGTCTGAGTATGATCTTAAAAGAGGCACAGAAGAGACGGTGAGGTGGTATAAGGAAAAAGGCTGGCTCTGAAAAATCAGTAGTCGCTCGATTTATGGTTAGACAAGCTCACCATCCTGCCTCGCACTGAGTGCGCTTCCTTCGACACTGAGTCTTCCTTCGACCCTTAGGTCTCAGGACAGAAGGGCAGGACGAAGTGCGGCACGAAGTGAGCCTGTCTAAGGATCAGCCCACACTGAACCCAATAAATTGGGCAACTACAATCCTTCCATGCCTGAAGAATAGGAGATTTATTCTCTGGAGAGACTAAGATGTTCAAAGACATGTGTCTTGAAACCCGACGACTGATAGTCAGACCATTCAATTTAAAAGATTCTCAGGAATTGCATGAAATAATGAGTCAGAAAGAGGTTGTAAGATTTCTCCCGGAAGATGTTATGTCATTGGAAGAAGTCAAGAGGATAATCTTGTGGTTAAATGATTGCTATGAGAGGAACTCTCCGAACCGCATTATCAAATTCACTGCCGTAATCGTTTGGAAGGAAGAACAGAAGGTAATTGGCTGGTGTGGACTTGGGCCGCTTGACATCAATCCAAAGGAGATTGAGATTTTTTATGGATTATCGAAAGAATTTTGGGGAAAGGGCATCGCAACTGAAGCTGGAAAGGCGATGCTGCATTATGGATTTAATACCATCAAACTGGATGAAATCGTAGCTGTCTGTGACCCGGAGAATATTGCGTCGATAAGTGTCATTGAGAAGATGGGAATAATTTACAGGAAGAAAATTGAAAAACTGCCAGAAGAGTTTAGCTCTTATCAAGGATGTCTTTATTATTCGCTTTCAAAAGATGAGTATCTTAGAACTGCTGTTGAGACTTAACCCTACTCTGCAACATCTGTGGTTCGGGGTGGGGGTTCATCCTGAGGGGATTCACCCTTAAGGGCACCCCCGAACCAACAGTGAGATTCATTTGAATCACAAGACTCGATTTATCGAGCAGATAAATCACCCAATGAATCGGGCAACTACAATCCTGCCATATAGGTCTGGGAATCAGAAAACTGTTTGTACCAAGGTGCCAGTCATTTTGACGAAAAAAATAGCCCACAGATCAATTATCTGCTGGCTATGGATAATTTATATGGGCCCAGCAGGACTCGAACCTGCGACCCACTGATTATGAGTCAGTTGCTCTAACCAACTGAGCTATGGGCCCGAGAACACCCATTTACATATTACGTTTCAAAAACATCCAAGTCAAGAATTTTTTGCTGACCTTCGTTGAAATGAAAGATAAATCAAACCTCAGGAGTGGGCTGTATGGGGTTGTCGAAAAAGCTACATTTTGGGACGGGATAAATTCCCACCCCTATGGAATATGACTCATTCATCAAGTCTTTTTCAGTTTCTCAAACTCCTTGGTTAGTCGATCGGCAGTTTCTTTATCCCCTTCTTGCAATGCCCTCTGTATATAATCCTTAAGCGCCTTCATGCTTCTGTTCTTCTTTAGTTTATTTAAAGTGGTAAGGTGGTCAGTTAGTTGAACAGAAAGCTCTGCCGGACCTAAATCGATACTGGCGATCTGGGTGATGAGCTCTTTTGTTTTTTCGTTCTCCGTCTTGTCCAGGAGATTGGCTGGAGAGGTCTTCTTTTGAGACAGGACGAGTTGAAAGATCTCCTTATGCTCAGAGGCGGAGAAATCCTCGGCGTCTAACTTCCCGACAGTCATCTTCAGAAATTTTTGATCCTCCATTAGAATCCTTAGGATCCCTCTTTCAATCTTTCCCTCCCTACTCAATGAACTTTCAGCCCGAAGGTTTATTCTTGAGTCTGCGGACGGCGGACGGCGGTCTGCCGACATTGCTTTCTTACCCACCAGCTTAAAGATTGGCGCCTCGTCCATCTTGAAGGTGTGGGCGATCTTTTTGATGAAGAGATTTCTTCTTATCTGGTCGGTGATCTTACCGGCAGTTTCTGCCAGATTGAGGATGACCTTTTCCTGCTCTCTTATGGGGAGCTCTCCGAAGTCTCTGCCTAAAGATTCGTGTTTGAAGTCTATGAAGGGTTTGGCTTTTTGGATTTTTTGCCTTATTGCCTCCACTCCGAATTTTCGCACGAAGGAATCCGGATCCTCCCCTGGTCTTAAAGTTAACACAAAAACCTCCAACCCTTCACTGAAGAGGAGATCCACACTTCGAAATGTGGCAGATTGTCCCGCAGAATCTGCATCAAAGAAAAGGAAAACCTTCTCGGCATAACGGGACAAAAGCCTGGCTTGGTCCTGGGTGAAGGCAGTGCCGGAGGAGGCGACCACGTTTCCTATTCCGGCCTGAGATAAACTGATGAGATCAACATATCCCTCCACTAAAATGGCGCTACCCTTCTGTCGGATCTCATCCTTGGAGAAATTCAAACCGTAAAGTATCTTACCTTTATGATAAATCGGTGTCTCGGGGGAGTTTAAATACTTGGGCTCATCTTTATCATCCAAGACCCTGCCTCCAAAGCCGATGATCTTCCCGGAGAGATTGAGGATGGGAAAGGTTATTCTGTTTCTGAAGCGATCATAAAAACCCGCAGCTTCTGCCCGGGGCACTGCCAATCCGGCTTGATTTAAAACCTTTGCTTCGACGCCCTTGGCCTGGGCAAATTTTAGCAGACCTTCCCACTCAGGGGGAGCGTAACCCAAAGAGAACAACTTCTGCGTCTTGGAATCAAATCCTCTCTTTTTGAGGTACTGTCTTGCTCTTTTTCCCGGGACTTCCCGATAAAGATTTTTGTGAAAGTATTCATCTGCCACCTGATTGGCATAATAGAGTTTGTCCAGTTGCTTTTCTTTTTTTGCATCAAAGCTCTCCTTGGGCAAGGGGATGTTTGCCCTTTTTGCCAAAAGCTTAACCGCCTCAGGGAAACTCAGCTTCTCGTGCTTCATCAGGAAACTGATGACGTTGCCCCCCTCTCCACAGCCGAAACAATAGAAAATCTGTTTTCCCGGGGTGACGGTAAAGGAAGGAGCTTTCTCCGAGTGAAAAGGACATAATCCCACGTAATTTTTACCCCTTCTCTTCAGGGGAACGTATTCTGATATCAGATCCACAATGTCATTGGCGTCCCTGATCCGATCAAGCAGTTCTGGGGAAAAATGGCCAGTCATATTGAGTTTCAATCTCCCTTTTAGATTGTCTTTGGGGGATTAAAATCATTACTTACAAAAGATACTTGCTACCTACAAGCTTTCTCTCTCAGACGAATACTTTAGTTCCTTCTCATTTTTTATTTTTTTGACCAGATGATACACGCACTCCTCTGGATTCTCTATTCCCATCAAACAGTAAAGGTGCCTTTTGATGGGAGAACTTTTATTTGTCTTCTCCACTACATCCAGAAGACACCCGTTCTCACACATCATGCATTTTTCTGGCTGGCAGTCAAACTCCTTTCCGGTATTTTTTGCCACCAGAGCCTGACTTGAGCTCCAGCAAGTTCCATCCTCCTTGTGCAGAAACTCCACGTATCGGATTTTTTCCAAGACAATCCTTCCTCTGTCGGTTCTGAGCCGGGCTTTGAACTCAACTTTGTCCCCTCTGGCAAATTTAAAATTTTGTTGGGTTTTTCTGCTGATGGTGACGAAGATATGATCTTTGAAAAAGATTCTATCCAAATACCCTTCTTTGAAGCTTATCAAAAAACCAGGAAAATTTAAAACCCCTTCAGGTCCATACCTGATCTTTCTGAAATGCGGTTTGACCGAGTTAATCGTTCCGGAAAATTCCACCCATCTTCCTACGGTCTCCTCCAGCCACTCCTCAAACTCCTCCAGATCACTTTCGAATTTCTTATATCCCTCCTTATCTAAAATGATCTCCGGTTGATGGATTATCTTCTCCTCAAAATAATTCTTACAGGAGAAACAGTTCCTTCCCACATGTTGATATTTCTTAGGACAGGAGTTTCCTTTATTCAACAATGTGCACTTCCACAAGAAATAGATGCACCCCTGGGGGAAACATTTTTTTTCCTTCAACACATGATATACCGACACACTCTTTTCAAAACGGAAATGGGCTTGGTGGGAGCATCGAAAGACGCCCTGTCTTTTGTATTGATTGATCAAAGTCTTCGACATGATCTCAATCCGGGAGTTTGTTTGAAACCTGATTAATTTTAATTCATATTCTCCTCATTGTCAACTCATTTTAAAAAGCTCTTTGAAGGAACATATTAATTATACGTGTTTGGCTAACTTTTTTTCTCAAAAAGCGTATGATTTGCAAGTGGTATCTCAATTGCTCTTGTTTTATGCTTGATACGAAGTATTTTTTTCGTATATTATTCTACGGACCATGGTTAAGAAATTTCTTTTTACTGTCGGGCTTTTGATTCTATTTTCTGCCCAGGTGTTTGGCGCAAAATACGCCGGAGAGTTTTTGAGTCTGGGGGTGGGGGCCAGGGCTTTGGGTATGGGCGGGGCTTTCGTGGGGGTGGCAGACGATGTGACCGCCTGTTTCTGGAATCCATCCGGGCTCTCGCAGTTGAATCGAAAAGAACTCTGCCTGATGCATGCGGAGACCTTCGGATCACTTTTGAATCAGGATTTTGTTGCTTTTGCCTTCCCTTTGGTGAAGGAGGATCGCACCTCCGTCCAGACGGGGGCAGACGAGCCCCTGTCTGGGGGTACCCGTCCGGGCGCCATAGCTTTCAGCCTCCAACGACTGGGAGGGGGTGGGGTGAAGATCACAGATTTAGAAAAAAAGGGTTTGGAGATAAGCGATACCAACCGGGTGGTGCTGTTAAGGGAAGAAAACCATGCAGATTACGCCTTGTTTGTCTCCTATTCCCAAGGGATGCGACCCCATCTTTTCTGGGGAGCAAATTTGAAGCTGATCTATCGGGACGTGGTTACCACTTCTGCATTCGGTATCGGGGCGGACCTGGCATTTCTGGCAAAACCTTATTCATTCCTCTCCCTGGGCGTAAATCTGATGGATTTAACCTCCAGTCTTCTTTTCTACGACAACGGCACCACCGAGACCATCAATCCCACCACCAAGTTGGGTATGGCCATCAACCATCAAATTCAGGATTTTCACTTGATCTTTGCTTCCGATGCGGATGTGCGATATGAGGGAAGAAAATCTGCGGCCCAATTTTGGCTGGGCAAGCTCTCCGCAGATATACACTATGGTCTGGAGGTGTCTTATAAGGAAAAACTATCCGGCAGATTGGGCTTCGACCAGGGAGATTTCACTGCAGGCGCCGGATTCTGGATCAACCCCACCTTTGGAGGGGATGTGGCTTTTCTCTCTCATGAGGAACTGGATAACACCTATCGCATCTCGCTTCTTTTGAGACTTTAGTATAAAGGGGAATCAGATTTTTCCTGAAAGAGTTTAGCTTTAAGCATGTGATTAACAATAAAAAACTCCGCCAAGAAATTTTCCGGTGATGTCAAAAAGAATTTGTTTTATTATATAACATTTGCTTCTTTGATACTTCAGGCACAAACAGCAAAGTTCTGGAAAGTGTGGTCTTTTCGTTTAAGGTCAAGAAGTTGATTGAGTGAATCCGGCTTAAGAATAAAAAAATCACAAAGTTGCGTTGCATTCATACGAATTTGTCGTTTATGTTTTTGAACCAGCAGGAAAGGACCAAGATGAAAAAAGTTATTTCCCCAATTCTTTTTTCCATTCTCTTTCTCTTTATATGGAACGGTTTCCGTATAAGCGCATCCCCTAACAAGGAGATCTCCCGGGAGGAGATTTTAGCTAAGATAAATGATGAGCCCATCACCATGGGGAGATTTTTTGATCATTTGAAAAAATTGAGAATTACCTTCACCGATCCGGAAGATCAGAAGACGAAGGAGGATCAACTTCACAAGTTTATCCGGGAGATTGTGATCGATCAAAAAGCCGCCCTGCTGGATATGGACTCCGATTCTGTTTTTGTCAAAAAGAGAGACAACCACCTGCGAGAGTTTCTTTATAACCACATGTATCAGAGGGACATCGTGGAGAAAATCGGGGTAACTGATCAAGAGGTAAGAGACCATTACGAACTGACCAAGGAGATAGATCTCTTGATCCCGGAGGAGGTGCAGGTAAGAGATCTTTTGCTCCGGGTCTGGGTGGATTCCACAGAGAAGGATTATCGAAAAAGATTGAAGGAGGCGGAAAAGGAGGCAGAGAAGAAAATTGAAGAATTTTACAAAAGAGCTTTGGCTGGGGAGGACTTTGCGGACCTGTGCAGAGAATACTCACAAGCAGGGGTGCCGGCTAGGACTGCAAATCTGGGATTCATCCAGAAAGGCAACAACTCCCCTGAATTCGATTCAGCTGCGTTCTCGTTAAAAGAGATAGGAGAGATATCCAGGCCGGTAAGAGACCATGAAGGATACCATTTAATTCAGCTTCTGGACAGAAAAGAGAAAAGCTACTATGAGTTGGATTCCATACTCTTTGAGGGGATAAGGGAGTTTTTGAAAAGGGAGAAGATCAGAGAAGCTACAAGAAACTTCACCGACTCACTCAAAGAAGTAACCCGGTTTGTTTATAACCATGAGTTTCTGGATGCTGAGGAGTTCTCTTTTGACAAAGATATGTGGGTACTGATATTTGGCGAAGAAGATACCATCAGATTTGGAGAATATGAGGCGGTGTTAGGTGTATATAAGTACAATCAGGGTAAGGACAGCCTGACTGCAGAGGACAAAAAAGATCTTTTGACCAATTATCTGGCTTTACCCATTATTCTGGAAAAAGAGGCGAAGAAAAGGGGGTATGCAGATTTAGTGGAATATCAGGCAGAAAAAAGAGCTTTCACATTAGAGGAGGCAAAAGGGAGATTGCTTGCCCAGCGAATGAAAAAGGACTTTCCTCCTCCCACCATGGAAGAGATTGAAGCATATTATAAAGCCCATAAGATCGACTTCCCCCCCCTGGGAGTGCCGGTTCATGTGTATCACATAATCTTTGACGATTCGCTCCAAGCGGTGGAGGTGTTGGATCAGATAAAAGAGGGAACAGATTTTGTTGAGATGGCAAAGAGAAACTTTCCTGGTGAGCCCGAGATCAAAGATGTGGCTTACGATTTAGGCTTCATCACCCAAGGAGAGATGCCGGATGAGTTCTACCAATCCGCTTTAAAGCTGAAAGAAGGAGAGGTAGGTGGTCCGGTAAAGACCAAGTGGGGTTTTCATCTCATCCAGGTGGTGGAGAAAAAGGAAAAGGGAAACACATTCGCAGACATAATCCCTAAGATTGAAAGAACCATAAAACTCAATAAGAGGAGAGAGCACATAGCTGATTGGGAAAAAAGTCTCTTTGACGAAGCAGACGTGTGGATAAATGAAGAGTTTTTAGAAAAACTCAAACTCCCCAAGCCTGAAGGTTAAATTTAAGTTTTGTGTTCTTCGTTTCTGGTGCAAATAATTCATTTACGGAATAGTTTTAGAGTTGGAAATCTCATTTTACAACGAGTTCAAAAGGAAAGCCACTCATCTTTTTGCTCTTTGTATCCCCATTGGTTACTTCTTCCTGCCCAAACTTTTGTCGTTGTTGATCCTTGCTCCCTTTGTCCTGGGCGCCATTACGATAGATGTGATCCGGCTGATGAGGCTTCCCTTACATGGCTTTTTAAATCGACTGCTGGGACCTGTTCTGCGTGAGCACGAAAGTTCAGATTTTGCCGGTTCCAGCTACATTCTCACCGCTTCGTTTTTAAGCATCCTATTTTTTAACAAAAGTGCAGCGGTGGCGGCTATTTCCTTTATCATCTTAGGTGATATAGCTGCAGCCTTAATTGGAAGGAGATTCGGAAAGATCAAAATCAGATGGCGTGTGGGGAAGGGTAATGCTCTTGGGAATAATTCAAAGTCTTTACAGGGGAGCTTGTCTTGTCTTTTTATGTGCCTGATGGTGGCAGTTTTGGTCCCTCATCTTCCCTTGTGGGTGGGAGTCATCGGAGCATTGGTGGCGACCGTGGTGGAAGGAATAATCCTCCCTATCAATGATAATTTTTCTGTCCCTTTGATAAGCGGACTTTGTATGCATATTTTGCTCCAAATCTGACAATTTGATTTTCTTGCCCCTTCCCTGCCATTCTTTAATTCTTTGTCCCTCCAAATCAAGAACATTAAAAGAACCAAAAAGGGCAGGTGTGGCTTATCACCGTATGCAAGCGCCTCAATCACAGTAATCATTTCTAATTTATGAACTCCATCTCAGGGGAGCTCACTCCGCTAAACCAAGATGTTTCTCTGCAACGTGTCGTTAGATAATCTTTCAACGAATAAGGATGTTTTCTTCCCCTAACCATAGCAAAATCTAATTTTGGCCAAAAAGTGTAACAGTTTGGCATATGTGTAACCTAAATGTTACGTAAGCCCTCAGTGCCATAACTACAACATGCGACCAATAAAAGAGTTAATCATGGTAACAATTCCGTTACACAATACTAAATACAATTTTTATCTTATTTCGTACCTTACCAGAAAAGCCTTGAAAATAAAGCAATTCAAGGTCAGGCAGGTAAAATTGAAAATTTGGCACGTGTTTTGCTTTTATATTTCAAAAATAGATAGGATCATTAGATGTAACAGAGTTATGACAAGTGGTTCGTTATTCAATTAGGTGACAAACGAAGATGACCTTAAAGGAGCTGCAGGATCAGATTTTGGAGGCGGCACTTGAAGTTCACAAGAACATGGGTTTGGGTTTTCAGGAATCCGCATATAACCAGGCTCTGGCGGTTGAGCTGGACTTAAGAAAAATCGATTACGAAAGAAAGAAAAATATCAAACTATCATATAAAGGAAGTGTGGCTGGAGAATATACCCTTGAGTTTGTGGTAAGCGGAAAGATCATCGTCATGGTTAAAGCAAACCAGCCGATAAATGATGCAGATGAATCTAAAATGCGAAGTTTTTTAAAAGCCACCAAACTCCCCTTAGGGATGATACTGGATTTCGGAAAGGAGACTCTGGAAATAAAGAATGTCATGAGGTAGAAGCACGGGCACACCTCAAAAATAAACCCCAAAGCCTGGAAGGAGGTGAACAGAGTGCCAGCAAAGAAGAAGAAGAAAGCCACCAAGAAAAAGACCACCAAGAAGAAAACCGCCAAGAAAAAAACCACTAAGAGAAAGAAAAAATAAGCAACTTAGCACGGAGTTGAAGTTAAAAAACCCCGCCAGGGATGGCGGGGTTTTTTATTGACAATTTGTAGAAAATCTTTATCCTTGATTTACCCATGTTTCAAGAATTGCTCCTCATATCTGTGTTCGGCGGACTGGTTGCTTTAGACAAAACCGAGGCTTATCAGACCATGTTCTCCGAACCCCTTTTGATCGGTACGGTGGTCGGTTTTCTGTTGGGCGATCTTGCCGGTGGATTGACCATAGGAATTCTGTTTCAATTGGCTTATCTGTGGGTTATGCCCATGGGGACTGCTACCTTTCCCGATCCAACAGTGGGGTCAGTGGTGGGCGCTTGTGGGTTTGTTATCCTGAACCGTTTATCTCCGGACAGGTTCCATCTGATTCTTCTTCTGATCTTTCTCTTTGTTATCCCTTTTAGTTTCTTTGCCGGCTGGAGCCTGATAAAACAGAGACAGCTCAACTTCAGGCTTCTGGAAGAAGCCGATCTTTATGCGGAAAGAGTCACCATAAAAGGATTTGGCTATCTTTTCTTTTTGGCGCTTTCAGGATCGTTTCTTCGGGGGTTTGTTATCACCGGAACGGGCGTCCTTTGCCTTTTGATTGTGCTCAAACCTTTGCTCGGACTTTTAACCTTCGTCTCGGAGTTGTATTTAGAGAACATGGAACTCACCATCTGGGGTCTGGGAATTGGAATCATGATTTACCTTTTCGGAAGAAAGAAAAATCTTTCATGGTGCATTGGGGGAGTATGCCTGGGGATTATCTTTCTTTTAGTATAAAACCACTCATCATCCTTGGCATTCGTATGAATGCATACGCATATGCGAAAAATCTCGAGATTTGATCTTTTTCGTTTGTATCTGAGAAGCTTCTTCGTTCAGGCCGGATGGACCTATGAGAGGATGATCTCCTTAGGCTTTGTCTGGATATTGATTCCTCTGGCAAAGAAGCTATTCTCATCGGAAAAAGAGCAAAGGGATTTTCTAAAAAGACACCTTCTGAGTTTCAATGCCAATCCATATCTTGCCAGCTACGCTTTAGGAGCGGTGACAAAATTGGAGGAGACCAAGACTCCTCCCCAACAGATCGTCAGATTCAAGGATTTGTTGCGGGGTCCTCTGGGAGCTTTGGGAGATAACCTTATCTGGCAGAATTTAAGACCGGCTTTGTTGATCCTGGGATTGATTTTAACCTTTAGATTCGGTGTCTATGGTGCTTTAAGCTTCTTTTTGATTTTCAATCTTCAGCAAGTCTATCTGCGAGCACGGGGAATAGTGAAAGGGTATGCTTTAGGCTTTAGAGTATCCTCTGATCTGACCTGTGGCTATCTGCAAAATGTGACCAAATGGAGCGGTCGGATGGGAGCAGTGCTTCTGGGCATTCTGATTGTCCTCTCCTATGGTCATTTGACTCAACTGAAATCCTGGGGAAGATCAATTCAGCTGGTGATACAACCACCTCAACCAGAAAAAATTGTTCTACTCTCTTTATTCATCCTCCTCTCCTTTCTGGCACTTAAAAGAAACAAAAATCCCAATTATACCTTATTGATCCTCCTCGCCTTTTTCCTGGTGATAAAAGCAGTAGTTGGCCAAATCTAGTCTATCTTTCGGAACCTGCCTCCGTTGATTCTGTGGTATTTGAGCTTAAGCATGCGGAAAATCCCAAGATCCAAAGTGAATGGAAAAGTCTGAGGTAAAAGGTTAAATCTGAATTTGTTCTTTTATGCTTTCTCCATTCTGTAACGAAAAGAGTTTCAAATATGGGGTGGCATCAAACCCGGCAAGAAGTCTTCTTTACCACCCATCCCCTTCAACAAAATAACCTTTGCAAAAACTATTTTGATCAGTATTTTAGGATGAATTCGACTTAGGTGAGAGAATCCTGATGTCAAAGAGAATTTTATCCTATAAGTATCTGGCATTGATCTATGCCCTATTGATCTTCGTCGTTTCCGCCGTTCCCGGCATTAGTCCCCCGTCTTTTGGGTTTGTGCTTGAAGATAAGATTCTGCACTTCATCGAATTCAGCGTCTTCTCTGCTCTTCTGTTCTTGACGTTCTTCACCTCCGGGAAAGAGTTTTTGAAAAAGCACGCCTTCCTCATTTCCTCCCTCATTGGAATAGCCTATGCAGCCTCGGATGAGCTTCATCAGAGATTCGTCCCGGGAAGAAGTTGTGAGTTTTTTGATTTTTTGGCCGACTCCTTGGGAGTCATTGTCATTCAACTAGGCATCTGGTTTTATCTGAAAAGAAAAAAAGAACGGTTGACTGCTCCTTAGCCCTATATCCTTGAACTTCACACCTACTCAAAACTTCATGCCGGGCCAATACGATTCGGTTAAAACATGATGGTAAGCGTATGTTTTATTTCCTTCTTTACAAAACTTTTGGATTTTACCATTGCTAAAAACGCAGAACTTTAGTATATATAATTCGCAGGTGCTGATTTTGGAAATTAACCCGCACCAGAGAAACTTCAAAATCAGGGAGAGGAACCACCATGACAGACGATTCTAAAAAAGCTTATGAGCGGCTTTTGAACTTGAGCAAGGAGATTCATCTTTTGGATTCATCCATGTCGGTTCTGGACTGGGATCAAAAGACCTATATTCCCAAAGAAGGTGTCCGAAACCGTGGAAATCAATTAGCCCTTCTGGCAGGCATAAGTCATCAGAGGTCCACCTCTCCTGAGATAGGTGATCTTTTAAAGCAACTTGAGGGGAGTTCTCTGGAAAGCGGCCCGGATAGCTTCGAAGCTGCCAATATCCGGGAGATAAAGCACTCTTATGAGAAATTGGTGAAGATTCCCAAATCATTGGTGGAAGAGCTAACCCGGATAACCACGGTGGCTCATGAGGTTTGGGCGGAGGCAAGAAAGAAGTCAGATTTCTCAATCTTCTTGCCCTATCTGGAGAAAATCATCAAACTGAAGCACCAGCAGGCTGAAGCAGTGGGATATGAAAAACATCCTTACGATGCCCTTCTGGATGATTTCGAGCCCGGAGCAACCATCGAGAAAGTGGCGAAGGTGTTCGCTGATTTTCGTCAGGAATTGGTG
Organism: candidate division Zixibacteria bacterium SM23_73_3; assembly: GCA_001304155.1. Lineage (GTDB taxonomy): Bacteria > Zixibacteria > MSB-5A5 > MSB-5A5 > SM1-73 > SM23-73-3. Next base: position 19,390 of record LJUX01000008.1, on the reverse strand, counting down.
GATTTGGTCAAAGCCATATCCCATTCTGGCAAGCGTCCTGATACCGCAATTTTAGAACGAGATTATCCGGTCGATCGGCAAAACCGTTTTGGCAGGGAGGCGGCTTCAGCCATTGGGTATGATTTTGAAAAAGGGAGATTGGACGTCACGGTTCATCCCTTTTGTACAGGCATAGGTCCGGGAGACGTTCGAATAACCACCCGATACAACCCCAATCACTTTGGTCAGGCATTCTTTGGCATCCTGCACGAGGCGGGTCATGGCATCTATGAGCAGGGATTGGATCCGGAACGTTACGGCACCCCTGGCGGTGACGCTGTCTCGCTGGGAATTCATGAATCTCAATCTCGCATGTGGGAAAACCTGGTAGGACGTAGCAAACCATTCTGGAAGTATTTCTTCCCCAAAGCCCAGAAGGTATATCCGAAAGCTTTGGGTGATGTGAAATTTGAAGATTTCTATTTTGCCATCAATGAAGCCAAACTTTCATTTATTCGGGTGGAAGCTGATGAGGTTACCTATAATCTCCACATCCTGGTCAGATTTGAAATCGAACAGGCATTTTTCAGCGGAGATCTTTCGCCCAAGGACATTCCCGGCGCCTGGAATGAGAAGTTTAAGAACTACTTCGGTCTGGTTCCGCCGGATGATGCCCAGGGTTGTCTGCAGGACGTGCACTGGAGTTCAGGTTACTTCGGTTATTTCCCCACATATTCTCTGGGAAATCTTTATTCGGCTCAGTTTTTCGATCAGGCGAAGAAAGAACTGGGTGATCTGGATCAACAATTTGCCAAAGGAGAATTTGGTAAATTGAAGGAATGGTTACAAGAGAAAATCCACCGACAGGGTCAGCGCTACCGTGCAGAGAAACTGGTGGAAGTGGTCACCGGAAAGCCTCTTTCCCACCGTCCCTTGATGGACTACCTGAAAGCCAAATACGGCGAGCTTTACGCAATCTGACCGTGCACAGGCAGTGAGGTATCAAACATCATTGTACCAGATCACGTATTTTAAGCACAAATTGCAGCCGAAACCTGCCCCGAAGGGAGAAATATGAAACGACACCTCATCCTCTTTTTGGTCTTTGCCTTCGTGATCTTCGCGGCAAGCCAAAATCTGCTTAACTCTCAGGCTGATGCACCCAAGAAGACAAAGGATAAGAGTTCTTCATCTGAGGAGAAAAAAACCACTTTCACCTGGTATAAGTATGATGACGGATTAGCTAAAGCCAAAAAAGAAAAAAAACACATAATGCTGCATTTTTATACTAACTGGTGCGGCTGGTGTAAAAGGATGGATAGGTATACCTTTGGCGATGAAGAGGTCAAGAAGGTGCTGAATGAGAGCTATGTGGCTGTCAGGGTGAATGGTCAATCCGGTGAGAAGGTGAAGTTAGATGGTAAGGAGATTACCAAAAGACAGGTGGCGTCTATGTATAGGGTACGTGCCTATCCTATCACCTGGTTTCTCAGGCCATCTGGAGAACGGATCGCTCCCCGTCAGGGATATGCTGATGCAGAGGAGTTTCTTTATATTTTAAACTGGGTCAAGGACGATCTCTACGAGAAGACCAGTTTCCAGGAGTTCGTAAAACAAGAGCAGAAAAAGCAGAACCCCAAAAAGAAAGAAAACAAGTAAGTTATTACCACCTGAATCAAATTCAATCTCTCTCCAACCATTTCCCTATTCAGGGGTGGCCTGTCCCCGCGCTGTTAGCATCCACGGGCTGGATGAATCCAGCCTCTACCCGCAGGGGTCGGATTCATCCAGCCCTTTACGATTGGTGAGGTCACCGGGATTGAATTCCGGTGCCTCGGTTCGGGATGCAATCCCGAACGCCTCTGTTATGGCGTACAGCCACACGGTTCGACAAGCTCGCCGTCCTGAGCAAAGTCGAAGGAAGGGCCGTTCCTACAACTCAATTTTTCTAATACATTGAATTCACTCTTTGATCACTGAATCGGTTCAGACAAAAGTGCTTCATATTTTCTGAAAAGAGCGTCTGCTTCTTCCTCCTGCTTGAAGTGTAATAAATACTTTATTCTAAGATCAATCATAAAGGGATATCTTTTCAAATTGAAAAGGGTACGGTCATCCTTAAACATGCTTTGGTCTAGCACTCCCCCAAGCTCAAAATCCGGAAAATCATAAGGATGATATTTAAGGCTATCCTCAAGAGAGAATACCATCCCCTCCGGGATTTTCAGATACATCTTTCCGAATTTTGTCTCTCCCGTCATGTCGTCATACAAAGGTTTGCTTTTGAAGTTTTTAAACAGGAAGCTATTCAGCATATTCACATATGCTCTTTCGATGATTTGGGGATTAAAAGGTTGGCGGTTTTCAAAAGGATGAACCTCTTTTAGGAATCTTTCGATCTCACCTTGTGATTTTCGGTGAAGATCACCATGGCTCTGCTTAATATAATCAAAATACCAGGAGCGTCGGCAAAGCTCAACATCCAGATAGACAACATCCGGTCTTTTCAATTCAATAAATCTTAAGTATAACCAGGGGGAGTAATGATCCCACACATTGGTGAGAATGATGGCATCCTTTGTAACTGACCTCATGATATTTGAGGCGAAATCATAGGCGAGATAGTTTCTGCTCCGATCAGCCTCAAAATAGTTTTTCTTTAGCAGAATTAAGGGGAGAAGGATAAAGAAGATGATGATCACACATGAAAGTCTTTTTCTGATTGTGGAATTTTCAATCATCTGAAAGAGGAAATGAAGTCCCACCCCTATGAAAATGGCATTTACAATAAAAGAACCTAAAAAGTACGAATCGATGTCAGGAATACTGTAATTTATGCCATAAAGAATATTAGCTAAAAATAGAATCAGAAAGAACGCCAAAACCCTGCGATCATGGACAAAAAGCCGAAACATCCCCAAAAGAGACAAGGGCAAAAGATACAGGGGAAACTGCTGGAAAAAAAGTTTGATGAAATTTTGGAAATTCCTGCCAAGCTCTTGCGCTGACTGGGCAAACATCCACACCTGATATTGCCAGCCGGTCACGTGCCTTTTGAAAGTTGCCCAGCTCTCCGGGTTGCCCCAATCCATGATGGGATTTTGTGATGATCTGATGGGAAGAAAAAGGTAGATGGATAACCCCAAAAGAAATAGAATCAAGAGGGGGATTATTCGTCTCCACCTGAAAAAGGCTTTTCCGTAAGTGATTATCAGAATGAAGAGGATGGCGGGCAGAAGAAGAATGGTGGACATGTGGTTGCCAAAGCTCAATGCATAGATAAATATCAGAAGATAAAGGATTCGTTCTGTTACCAACTCCTTCCGGCTATTTCTCCACAAAAGGATCAAAAGGATGATCAGAGCATAAAACAGGACATTCAAAGAATACACCTCATTGGAGGTGGCACAAGACCACAAGGTGGGAGTAAAAGAAAAGATCAATGTAGCTAAAAGAGCTGACCAGATCAGGATAGTTGAAAGCTCCCCTCTTCTCTTTGCGAGATTCTGCCCTAGGGCAAGAAGCAGGAAGAACAGAGCAACGCTGGCAAAACAGGTAAAAAGAAGTGACATAAAACTCATCCGGAAGATGGTATCCTCAAGAGGCAGAAGTGAAAACAGCCTCCCCAGAAGGGTATAAAGGGGATAGCCGGTGGGATGAGCAATGCCCAGCCTTTGACACACCACCGCCAGCTCCCCGGAATCGATAAACTGCACCCCGGGCGCTAAGGTGAGGAAATAGATGGTAAAATCAACCAGGAGAAGGAAGGCGCAGGCGAAAACTACCTTACGCTGAAAGGGCATCAAAGTTCATTTCAGAGTTTTGGAGGTTTAGTCAATAGATTTATAATGTAATTCCACAGTTGACTGATTCAGCCATCTTAACTCATCCAAAAACTTTTCAAAGTACTATTTAACCAGAACCTAACTCAAGTTAGGTTCTGGTTTCTTTTATGCTTTGACCTCTTAAATCTTAGAGAGTGGGCTTAAGGAATCCGTCGGGCCTAGAAGGGGAGATCATCGTCCTCGGTTTTGCTCTCCTCCATCTGGGGCTCCTCCACCGCCTCAGGAATTTCCTCTTCAGCCTCGCCCTTTCTTCCCAACATCTGCATGGATTGAGCGATTATTTCGGTTATCCATCTTTTGTTGCCATCCCGGTCATCGTAAGAGCGGGTCTGAATTCTTCCCTCAATATATACCTGACCCCCCTTCTTCAGGTACTCATTGCACACCTCGGCAGTTCGGCCAAAGGCAACGATATTGTGCCAATCGGTTCTGTCCTGCCATTGTCCGTCTTTATCTTTCCATTTCGAGCCGGTGGCAAGAGAGAACTTGGTTACCGGACCTCCACTGGGGAGATATCGCAGTTCCGGATCCTTTCCCAGGTTTCCGATCAGGATGACCTTATTTACTCCTCTCATCTTCAACCTCCAAAGATTTTGGGTTTTGGGCTTATATTTATGATAAAAATAAGCTCTGAGGGAAGAATTGTCAACTCCTAAATAAGATTTTGGTCTTATCCAATATGGAATTATGGTAGTATGGGGATATTTTTATCCTCACAATTGAACCGTTTCTCAAATTGGGTAGTCCCGCCTTTACACTTCGCCTTGCACGTTGTCCTGATCTCATCTTCGGCAGGAGAATGAAGACTCAGTATCGAGGAAAGGTTCGGCCTGAAGGAGGGGATTTGCCCTGACTTTGCTCTGAGGGACCTAGTTGGAGCGAAAGACTTTTGTCTAACCGGGTTAGGGGTTAATTGAAGGCTAAGAGCCATTTGGCGAGATCACATTTACACCACTTCTGCTTTTTCGGCATACACTCTTTTGAAAGCTTCCACCACCTTAGGGTCGAACTGGGTGCCAGCGAAGCGTTCCAACTCCTCCATGGCTTCCCAGTGGGACTTGCCTTTGCGGTATGGCCGATCGGTTATCATGGCATCAAACGAGTCTGCCACCGCCAGTATCCTTGCCTCCAGGGGAACCTGTTTGCCCCGCTCTTTTTCAGAGGAAGTGACCTGCATAAAGTGATCGTGGTGAGCTTCCACTATGGGCATGGCTTCCTTAAGCACGCCTCCCACCATGGAGAGTAACTCCAATCCTTTTTGGGGATGAGAGTCCACTTCCCTTTTTTCTTCCTCTGTTAGAGCCGCGGCTTTCTTAATCAGATCAGAACTTATCTCGATCTTGCCAATATCATGCAATAGGGCGGCAACCTTTATGTTCTCCACTTGATGCCGAGGTAGTTCCATGGCAATGGCGATGTTGGTGGCAAAATCTGCTACTCGCAAGGAGTGGCTTCTGGTATATCTGTCGTAAGATTCAAGATATTTGGCCAAAATCTCCAGCACACCAATATAGGCTTTCTTCAGCTCCTGGATTTTCTTTTCTTTTTGTTCATACAGTGTGCCCACTACATAACCGGCCAAAATTAAAAAGCCACCCCAGAGCATCAAATCTGTGACCAGAAGCAGACCGCTGTTTTTGATCTGGAAAAGATAGGGATTGTTGATCGCAGAAAAGGTTATCAGAGCCACGCAGAACAGCGCTGTGAAAATGGACATCCTCTTGCCCAGAACATATCCAGCAACCAGAACAGGAAGATAATAAAAGTTCAGGAAAGCCAACTTTTGGACAACAAAGAAATTAATAAATACCACTACCAGCGACAGGCTTAGAATCAGCATTTTCTCAAAATGCTTAAACACAAAATTTTTGACTTTTTCCATGGGGACCCCCTGCATATAATACGCTTTATGCTTTCATATTTAGATATGTCAACCAGCTTAAAAGAGAGAACTGTTCAAGGCCTTAGTGTTTTGGCTTTAGTTTATTTAATCGGTTTCTGCACCCTCAACTTTAGTGTCATAAATCAAATCCTCTAAGGGTAATACTGCAGACAAAGTCAACAAAGGTTCTGCTTTTCTGAGGGGGAATTTTAACTCTTGAATTAACTGAGGGATTTGAGTGCCTGAATCCTCTCTGATCTGGAGAGTTTTGCTTTCTGGATGGCTTTTTTCAAAATCTGAATGGACTGATCGTAGGTTTCTCTTTGCACCGGGTAGGGATAGCCGTCCTTTCCCCCGTGGGCAAAGGAATAACGAGCGGGATCCTTCCATGAGGGTTTGGCTCCATATATCAATTCGGAGATTAAGGAAAGAGCCAAAATAGTTTTGGGACCCACCCCTTCGATTCCCAAAAGCTTTTCAAAATCCTCTGGATCTTTTTCTTTAATTCGATAGAAGATTTTATCTAATCTTTTTTTGTTGAAGTTCTCCGGATAGATGGGGTGGTCTTCTGGAAGATTCAAAACCTCTGCCCAGTTCTTCTGGGAGAGAAGTTTAGCGTCTTTGATCAACTGTGAGAAGTCATCTTTTATCAACCTAACGCAAATTTGACGGGTCGGTTTGCTTTTCTTGGCAGTTAAATCTAAGGTTTTGGTCTTTCTCTCGGAGATGATTCCCGAATGCGGTTCTTCCACAAAATCGTTTAAAGAGGAGGAGAGCCAGTGATAGCGGCGGGCAGATTTCAGGGATGGATTCATCCCTTGCTGAACCACCACCCACAAGCCGGAGGTGGTGAAGATGAAATTATGATGATAGAGTTGAAATCCATCAAAAACTGCAGTATTATCTACCTTGGCGCTCATCTTGGAAGCATAGATCAATCCGGAGACGGTCTCCGAATTGAGGCGGAGTTTGTCCCCCCAGTTCTGTATATGCAGGGGAGTTTTTCTGGAGGTGGATCCTTTTCCTCCAGCTACCACAATTCCCAAATCTTTCTCCAGTCCCTTCAAGCCCTCCTTCAGCGCACCGCCCACGGTGGTGGTTACTCCGGATGAATGCCAGTCAAAGCCCAACACACAACCCAAAGCTTGAAACCAATAGGGATCGGAAAGCCTGAAAAGAAACTCCTCCGGACCGTAGTCCCATACAATTATCTGCGTGATTTGGCTGGCTAATTTCTTCATTCTATCAAAAAGCCAACGAGGCGCAGATCCATAATGTAAGGGCAAATTGGCTATTCCGGTCCGCATATTGTTAATTTACTAAAACTTTCCCCCATGTCAATAATTAGCTCAGGTCTTGCTAAATAAACCAGAACCTATACTATTAGTGTCTTTCTACATTTTTTGCAGGGAGTAGGGGTGAACCTTTGTGTTCGTCCCTGGATACTTCACAAAGGGTAAGAAAGTATTTTTAAAACGTGCATCGCCTTCATGTGTCTTTTTAGGTTCGAATAAGTTTAAAAAATGCCCCCTCCCCGATTTTGTCAAGGTGGGGGCAAAAGTAGGTCTCAATCAGAGGTGCTCAAATTCTCCTCAAGACACTTTGCATCTTTCAAGTTACTCGATCTGCTTCAAATCTCCAGGAGCTTGGGGAAGTTTCCGGGGTACCCCTTGTATCTCTTGATTTGGGAATTTCTCCTTCCCGGCTTTAAGGAAGCAACACTCCTCACATGGTGATTGACCCCCTTTATACAGGTAGCTAACCAAGTAGAGCACGTCCCCAAGGTCCACCAGATAATCACAGCTGACATCACCTATGCATAAAGGATCCGGGGCAGGCCCTGACTTATATAGATAATTGATAATGAGGAGCAAATCACCTAAATCGATCACACCATCCTGCTTACAATCTCCACAGTAAATTTTGCACACACCATCGATACATTGGTATGGCGAGGGATACCAGATTGCTCCTGGAAATGACATACATTCTTCTTCGGCCAGCATCTCACAATATTCGGCGTGCTGACAGCAGCCCACCGGAGCGGTAACGGTGAGCGAGAAGCTACACTCAGCCGTGACACCGCAAATGTCGGTCACCAGCACGGTCACGTCGTAGGGTCCCCCCACATCGCCAGGACCGGTTTCCCAGATTATGGTTCCGTCCTCAAGCACAAACAGACCGTCAGGACCGTCAACCTTGGAGAAGGCGAGAGGATCACTGTCCTCATCGTAGGCAGTGGCGGCGCCGGTATATCCAGAAGTGTACTCAAAGCTGGTATCGGGCGGACAGGTGATGGTTGGAGAGGTGTTGGTCAGAGCAATCTCGAAGGCGCCGGTAAGAGTCTCTTCCGCGTCGTTCATAACTGTCATCTCCACAGTTCCACCCGGTTGGCAGTGATCAACAACGTCATAGCTAACAAAACCTTCTATATAACCAGCAGGTGGGGGTATGGTGAAGACAATGTCCACATTTGCAATGCTCGTCTGGGCACAGCTTGCCGTCACACCGACCACATCGTGTCCTGTCCCACCGGAGGCAACAAACAGGTCACTTTCATAGCTGCCATTTTCATGCTGTTCTTCGTCAGGCGGCGGGATAAAGCTAAAGACCGTATCCTCACACCTCACCACCACCTCATCCTGGTCCGTCTCATAGTGTTGGGTGTGGGTGCCACCCTGCAGGTTATGATCATCCCAGACCGTTAAGGTTATGTAGTAAGTGCCGGGGGCATTACAGGGAAAGGTGGCTTTCCTGTTTTCTCCTCCATCCTTATCATCATTGGCGTCATCCGTGCAGTCTCTATCCCAGTCCTCGTCCGCAGAAGGAGGGCAGTCGGGTGGAGCATCCACCCGGGAGTCGAAATCCCAGAAGTAACGTTCGACTGTTCCATCCGGACGTGTGTCGGAGTCGGAGGAGCCAACGCCGTTCAAATAAGCATTGGTTCCTATCCTAACCGTTGTGTCTTCCCCAGCATCGGACACCGGCTCGTAATATCGGTGCAAGAATTCGTCCCAATCAGTGTCCTCCACAAAGAAAAACCCGGGTGTGGGCTCACAAGGATGATTCCTCGCCTGAGTATAATTGTTCACACAGGGCTGGTCCGGTGGTTTGCAGTCGTCCGGATCGGAAGCATATTTGGCCAGCGCAGAGTTGTCTGGTTTGTGTGAAGGCCAGGGATTGTCGTACGGCCTTTCGCCGCGAGGCGTATTTTGCTTGGGGACCGGAGGAGCTGCTTTAGTTTGAGCCGACGGGAAATAGATGGAGAGCCCGTGCGCATTGTCATGACCGGCGTGTTCTTCTGCCTTTATAATGCTCCCTCCTTTCTGCAGAGAATTCGTTATAGGCTGAGCCTGGGTCTTATAGTCATCTGGAATCTCGGTATCAGCTTTTATCAACTGAGCAAAGTGGTAAAGATCGATGAAGTTTGCATCCCTGAAGTGCTCCGTTAGAACCAGCTGATTTCGAACGCGTATCTGGACGTTATCGTCTCGGTCATAGTGGTTTTGATAGTGAAAATCATAATCGTCCAAGCCCCATTCCAGCTCACCGCCAAAATTGTCAATCTGGGAGATTAGTGGATCCAGATTCCGACAATCTATGGCACTGAAGGTGTAATTATTCCTGCGGGGGGCATTGGCTGCGGCTTTGGCTACGATGTCCACAGCCAACTGTTCTCCCGTCCAATATGGATTGGCATTCATGGCGGCAAAAATGGAATTATAAGGAAAATCAAAGACAGTTTTTGTCTCCTCGGATGCCACCATCATCTCCACTCTTTGTTTTACCTGACGAGCCACCTCCACCATCGCCATCAAGCATGCGTCGAAAACCAACACATCCAGTTTGGGAGGAATGCTATGATCCAGCGCGGAATAGAGTTCCTGCATGTAAATCCGGTCATTGCCAGATGTCTCATCCTTGGAGAGACCTTTCCACCCGGCTCCATGATTCTTAATAAAGAGGACGTATTTTCCAGCCGTGTAGTTCTGCTGTGCCCAGTAAATGAACCCCCCCAAAGTCTGAGGGGCACCCATATTTTGCTCGGCTATGGTATCAAGATGAACCGTCCCGGAGTCATTGTGCGCCTGCAGAAGCCCCCTTAGAGTGTTACCACCGTAATTCGTCTTGAAGTCCGCCAGAACCACTACATTCACATTGGGAAGGGAACCCTGTGTTTCTAAATCATCCAAGAGTCTGAAATAGTGGGGATCTAAGTTGCTTTCACCATTCAGATAGAAAATAACTGTCCAGGCGGCGTAGCGCCTTTCTATCTTTTCACCCTTTAGGGGAGGTATATTTTGCAATAATTGATAGTTTACCTTCCCCGGGCTGGCATAGATGGCATCCGCACCCCCAAAGACCGCCCAGTCCCCTGAACTATCTGTGTCGGTGCTGGACGAATCCCGCCCCATCGATTCCCCGGGCATGACCCAAGCAATCTCCGCATACATGTCGGCTGTATCAACCGGGGTGAAAAAGTCCTCGCTGGGCCAAATGCCGACCGATACGGCATAATCGTGCGCCTGACCCGGAGAATAGCTGAAAGCGTCAGACCAGTTCATGAAATCCAGTATGGTCGAGCCGGAAGGAGTACCGGCATAGAGAGCGCACTCGTCCATCGTCTCAGAGAAAACGTCTGCATTCCCGGCATAGTAATGTCCTGCACCGTCAGAGAAATCGTTATCATCTGTGCCGGTGGTGAAATGAATTACCAGATAAGTGGACGGAGGAAAATCCCAGGGAGGCAAAACTACATCCGATGAGGCGTCACGATTGGAGATAACCCACTCATCAATATTAGCTGGATCCCCATAATTGTAAAGCTCCACCCATTCGTGATTTCTCTCATGTACGGTGTCTGAAGTATCCGGGAAAAACATCACCTCGTTGATTACCACCTCCTGTGCATGAGAGTCGGCAGTTGAAATTCCGAAAATTAGCAGAAGACAAACTAAGGGGAGCACGAATTTTGAATATCTACAAGAAATCCTCGAGTACATCTCTTCCTCCATCTGTTTTTAAAGGTTCTGGGTTGAAGAACGGGACAAAAAGATTTGTCAGGACACCTGATCCTTTTTGTGGCTCTAACAATTTATTTTGATCCCCTTCTACTTGCAATATAATCCGCCGTCTGGCTTTGTCAATCAAAAAATAGTAGAGATTTTTCAAAAAAGTGAAGCAAGGAGATTCGCCAGACCCGTAAGAGTTGTTTATTTGATAAAATCTGGTATATTTAAACCCAGAAGGCAGAATATGAATTCAGAAGCGAAGACAAAACGAGACTTAACTTCAGGTTCGATCACCAAAGACATCTTTTATCTTGCCGGGCCTGTAGTTGTCACCATGTTTTTGGAGACCGCTTTTTCCATTGCGGACATCTTCTGGGTAGGGAAGTTAGGAGCAGTTTCTTTGGCGGCGGTCATCTCCAGCGCCTTTCTGATCTGGATCATCTATTCCCTGGTGGGAGCCATTTCGGTGGGAGTCACTGCTCTGGTGGCAAGGTTCATCGGAGCTAAGCAACCCGATCAAGCCGCCTTTAGCGCCAGGCAGGCCTATCTTTTTTCCATATTTTTCGCTCTGCTTGTGAGCATTCTCGGGGTCATGTTCGCTAAATGGGCCTTCGTTTTGATGGGCACGGCACCGGATGTGACTTTTCTGGGAGTTCGATATCTGAGGATAATCTTTGCCGGGGCGATTTTCTTCTTTCTGCTGGATGTTATGGGGGCAATCTTTCGGGCATCCGGCGACACCAAGACCCCCATGCTGGTTATCATGGCAAGCCTGGGATTGAATATCATTCTGGATCCGGTGCTCATTTTCGGTTGGGGTCCCTTTCCTCAAATGGGAACTGATGGCGCCGCCTTAGCCAGTATCTTCTCTCAAGGGGTGGCAAGCTTGCTTTTCATCCTCTTGATCATGCGGGGAAAGTTAGCTTTTAGGTTTTCGCTTCGGCCCAAACTGGACTTGGACTTCTCCATGGTCTGGCGGATTCTGCGCATCGGCATTCCAGCCTCATCCGCCTGGATACTTTTCAGCGTGGTCTACCTGTTTATAAACAAGATCGTGGCTCTGTTCGGAACACAGGCCATTGCCGCACTTGGGATCGGCAACCGTATGGAGTCGGTATCCTTTCTGACCTGCTTTGGATTTTCTATAGCCGCATCCACTCTGGTGGGGCAGAATCTGGGGGCGGGCAAGCCGGAAAGATCCGCTCAAGCCGCCTGGGTGACAGCCGGGATATCGGTTCTGGTCACCGGATGTGTAGCCATAATGTTTTTCACCTTTCCCCGACAGATCGCCTCTTTTTTCATCTCGGACCCCAAGGTGGTTGAAATCGGAATCGGATACTTAAGAATTTTGGCCCTATCCCAGACGTTCATGGCACTGGAGATCGTGTTCGAGGGTGCCTTCGCAGGGGCAGGCAACACCATTCCTCCCATGATCGTCTCCATTTCCGGTTCCCTTACCCGCATCCCGTTGGCCTATCTTCTGGCAGTTCATTGGGGCCTGGGAATAACGGGTGTATGGTGGGCCATAACCTCAACCGGCATAGCCAAAGGAGTAGTGTTGACCTGTTGGTTTGCCAGGGGAAGATGGAAAACCAAGAAGATCTGATACGGCATTCAAGTTTTTTGACGGTGTAAAGCTCTAAATGGTAATTGATAGCGTATATCTTATGGTAGGAGAGTTCTTAGATTTTTTAAAGTATGGCGGTTTTGAAGACACAAGGCCGCAGGTGTGCCCGTACGGCCATACGACAATATGGATTGCTGAACGAAATATGCCAGAACCTCAAGGGATTTATACACATATCTGGACGAAATAAAAGTTTTAATAAAAATAACTTGACAAAAAGGAATTTTGGATTAAATTGAAATTGAGGGAAAAGGTTAAGTTGGGGTTGCTGAGATAATTATTTCCGCGTGTTTTAGAGAGCTAAAAACCCGGCGAGGTAATTTTTTCTCTCTATTAATAAGGAGAAAAGATAAAATTCCCCGTTCTATCACTTTAAGGAGGCGATTCAGACATGATGTGGCTTGATTCGAAAGTTTCCGGAGGCCACAGATCTTCCTTGCTGAAGCGAATCCTGTTCTTGTTGGTCACCGTCTGTTTTCTGGTTGCTTTCAACTTCGTTTTTGTAGGTGATGCGACCGAGCCTGTGGATGGTGAGCACCCGTGGGATGATTTATGCAATATTGACTGGGATCCAAGTCCTTCAGATTCTACAGACACAGATGATTTCTTTATGTTTCCATTTGGATTTGGTTCCGGCTTCATATTCCACATGTGGTATCCAGGGCAGGATGATGGTTTGGAAGAAGTAAAGGTTTTTGGACCTTCACAGAGAAATCGTGGTCATCTTTTCATTGACATCAAATAAGCAGGATAATTCTGGGACGATTTAAAATGGAAAGTCCGGAGAAAAGGATTGCTTTGATAGAATCTCTGGCGGCAAAAAGAGATTTTAGGGCCGCCCAGGCGGAGTTGAAGAAGCTGAAGAAAGGGAAAGACACCTCCGCTTACTTAGGGGAATTGTATTATCTGGAGGGGATAACCCTCCATGGACAAGCCCACTATGACGAAGCTTTGAAAAAAGCTGAATCTGCCTATCAGCTTTTGAAGCATACTTTGAAGAATAAAAGAATTGCCCAGGTGCAACTGCTTATGGGTTATATCTTTATTTCCATCGGCGATTTGAAAAAAGCAGAGATCGAAATACAAGATGCGGTAGCCTCCTTCCGCCGGGCAGGAGAGAGAAAGGGAGTTGCGGATGCCTATAATAAGTTAGCCCAGATATTCTTCATCCAAGCCGAGTTTGATCGTTCCATTGAATGTCTAAATCAAGCCACCGAACATGTCAAAAAAATCAAGGATGGACAGCTTATGATTGCCCGCCTCTCCGGCAATTTGGGAAGAATCCACCTGCTTAAGGGAGAGTGGAGTCAGGCTTCCCAGCATCTGCATGATAGCATCAGACAGAATGAGCTGATAAAGAATGAAATCAGCATTTGCAGAAATCTTCTCTCGCTGGGTTATGCGGCTTATCAGCAGAGAAAATTCAAAGAAGCAGAAGAATTCTATGAAAGAGCCCTCCGCATCATCCAAAAGAAGGAACTGAAAAGAGAGCTGGCTATTTATAATGAATATCAGGGTGAATTGGCTTTTGAGCTAAAGGAATATGATCGATCTTATCGAAACGTCACTTCTGCCATTCAGATAGGAGAGGAGATTGCCCCCCAAAGCAGTCTGGTCTGTCAATCTTATCGCATTCTGGCACAGCTTCAACTGGCCACTCAAAAATTTAACTTGGCAGAAAATTCTTCTCTGAGATCCTTAGAGATCTCCAAACGTTTAAATGAAAAAGTAGAGGAAGGAATCGTTTATCGGGTCCTGGGGCAAATCTACGCGCAGAAAAATAATAAAAAGCGGGCCAAAGAAAATTTCAAGTTGAGCATTAGTTGTCTGGAGAAGGCCGGATGCAAATTCGAGTTAGCCCAAACCTATCTTTCTGCCGGAGAGGAGGGGGTATCTGATCCCAAAGAGGCGCTGGAAAACTTAAATAGGGCGAAAAATCTTTTTGAGGAGCTCTTCTCCGAAAACTCACCCGGACGCGCCTACTATATGGGATTAACCCAATTGGGTGAAGCCCTGGTACATTTTGAAATTCAGAATTACGATAACACCATCGATTGCCTGAATGAAGCCGAAGTTCATTTAAGGGAATCTAAATCAGAAAAAACGCCGGCAGAAGAGGAAAAACTGCTGGAGATCTCGAAGTTCCGCTCGAAGGTGGAAAAGGTGGTGGCAGAAAAGAGCGTCTCCTTTGATAACCAATACAATATCATCAGACGTTTCCTCTCTGAAATCGAATGCGGACAGATTACGGAAACTCCTCCGGCAGATCAAGCCGCAGGTTCCAGAGGAGAGGGGGAGATCGGTCAAAACCTGATGCTTCTGGCAAAAAAACTTAAAGCAGATCGGGGCTTCATTCTCCTAAAAAATGGTGAGGACCAGTCTTCCTCTCCCATCTGCAGCTTCAACCTATCATCGGAGGAGATAAAGCAGATTCGTACCAGCTTATACCGTCTACACGGAGAACTCTTCTCTTTAAGCAAACCAATCTATTCCACCTCAGGTGAATCTAATCTATTCCCTAAAAATAAAAGAGAGGTGTCCAGCTCAGTTCTCATCCCATTGAAAATGCACGAAGATGTTAAAGGAGCATTATATCTGGAACGGCAGAGAAACGGCCGTTTCACCAAGCCATTTCAAAAAGATGAACTCGATTTAGCAGTGGCTTTTGTGGACATAATCGCTCTGAGGTTGGCTGAGATTGAGAACGAAAAATTAGGGGAGGAAAATTTAAGATTAAAGCAGCAGTTAAAAGAAAAAAGTGCCTTCTCCAACATCATCACCCAGAATAGCCAGATGCTGGAGATATTGTGGAAGCTCTCCCAGGTGAAGGACACCAACCTCTCCATACTTCTGGAGGGGGAAACTGGAACCGGGAAGGATCAGGTCGCCAAGGCCATTCATTATAACAGCAATCGAAAGAATAAAAATTTCGTGGTGGTGAACTGTGCTGCATTTCCGGAGACCTTGTTGGAGAATGAGCTTTTCGGGCATAAGAAGGGTGCCTATACCGGAGCTTCGCAGGATAAGAAGGGACTTATAGAGGAGGCGGAGGGGGGAACTTTGTACTTAGACGAGATAGCTGAGATCAATCCAGCCACTCAGATAAAGCTTCTAAGGGTTCTGGAGGAAAAGGAGATCACCCGGCTGGGAGAGACCAAGCCCCGGAAAGTTGATATTCGGGTCATCTCCGCCACCAGCCTGAACATAAAAGAACAGATCGAGAAAGGGCTTTTCCGCAAGGATCTGTTCTTCCGCTTAAATACCATACAGGTTAAGTTACCTCCTTTAAGAGATAGGAAAGAGGATACTCCACTTCTGGTAAGTCACTTCATAAAAATTCACGCCACCAACGAAGGAGACAAACTGCCTCAACCTTCTCCAGCGATCATGGAACTTCTGACCAATTACGACTGGCCGGGGAATATCAGAGAGCTGGAGAATGAGGTAAAAAGGCTGGTGGCAATAAAGGATGGGGAGTCGGTGGTGGCGGCAGATATAATCGCTGAAAAGTTCGGAATAAAGGAAGAACAAAAGTCCGAAGATATATCTTTGTATGATCGAGTGGCGGCCTGGGAGAAACAGTTTATCCTGAAGGCATTGGTGGAGAACAAATGGGTGAAAAAGGCGGCCGCCGGGGCTTTGCACATTCCGGAATCCTCTTTGAGATTCAAAATCAAACAGCACAAGATAAAAATACCCACTGATACATAAGCATAGGTCGTCTGTGGTAATGCCACCGTGAAGGTGGCATTTTTTGTTGTCCTCCTTTTATGACGGGTAGCGGAGGAGGCAATTGTGGAATTTTGTTAGCAACACCCTTTCTTTAAAGGTATTCGGGATTGTATCCTAAAGGAAATGCCGGAACTGATCGGTTGGCCGTTTGGGCAGTTTTACTGCCAAAAGGAGGTGTAGATGATTTTTTTGGGAATTACAAAAAAAACTAAACAGAGGTGATATCTCATCGTATAGATATATAGAACAGTGTCTATGTATTTGGAGGGAAGCAATGGAAAACCGTTGTGCTTTAATCTTTCAAGCGTTGTCTGATCGTACCCGTCAGGGGATTCTTACGCTTCTGTCAAAGAGAAAGATGTGCGTCTCCGAGATATGCAAGAATTTCGAGATGACCCAGCCCTCCATCTCCCATCATTTAGACATTTTAAAGAGAGCTGGTCTGGTGGTTTATGAAAAGAAGGGGAAAGAAGTCTATTATCAGGCCAACTGCTGTATTTGCGTTCCCACCTGCTGTAAGGATTTCTTTGAGAAGGTAGGCGTGGTGGTGAAGGGCAAAAAAGGGAAATAATTTTTTGTGCATCGAATAGACATATTTAAATTTGTTTATCTCAGGAAAGGAGGTGAGAGATATGTTTGCCTGCTGTTGTGATCCCAAAAGCTTTGCCGAGCATTTTGAGTGCAACACTGAGGAGACCAAGGACGGGGTGGTCATAAAAATAACCGCCAAGGATCCAGAAAAAGCAGAAGCCTTGAGGAAGCTTTACTCTGCCTACCAGACCCTCAGCGGCGGAAAATGCTGTCAGTAGAAGCAAAGCTCTCAAAGATGCCTCCAGTCTTTGGCTGGGGGCATCTCTTTTTATGTAACGAAAATATTTGCTGTTTTCTTAACTAATTACCAGAAGGAATCATCTACCGCCTGCATTTTTCTTTAGTGGATAGGCCTGCTTCCCATGGGATGTTATCATCCCACGGCTTTAGCCTGCAGGGGCGATTCATGAATTGTCCCTACAACTCGAAAACAGCTTTCTCAATCATAGATTTGATCTTCTTTTTTCCCATTGCCCCCACCCAGAGGAGGATCTTCAAAACCAGCCCGGTATACAAAGGATCGCTCTTCTTCGACCAGAAAGGCCTGAAGCCCCCATCTTCTCTTTGTATTGTGATTATCGCCTCAAGGATCTTTTTCACTCTCTTATCTCTGACCTTATATCCTGCATCTGCACCTCTTTTTCCGGAGAATATGGATTGCCCCAGAAGATGGGTCAAATGATAGACTTCGTTTTCCTCTTTCTTCCCTTTCCGATCCCAGAACCCTGCTTTGGCCTCCTCTGCCCTCTGATCCAGGTGTGTTTCGAACAAAGCGACACCGCGCTTATATAAAGTATCTTCCTCGCCCAAAAGATCTTTCATAAGAAAAGTAACCTGCGCGCTTGAGTCCGGATCAATTTCCTCATCCTCCTCAAACAGACCCCATCCCCCCTCAGGCATCTCCATTCTCCGCAGCCAGTTAATTGATTTCTGGCAGGCTTTGGTGTTTTCCTGTCCCACTGATCTAAGAAGGTCCACCATGTCTGCAGTCAGGTAGGTCACGCTCTTCTGGTTGGAGAGATCGATTACCTCTGGGGGGATGGTAAGCTTCACATTTTCTCGAAACCCGCCATCCCCGGTCTGATTCCTCAACAGGAACCTCATACAGCTGGTCAGGGCCAGCCCATCTTTCGGCATTGCGCATCTCAACAAGAGGTTGGCCATTCTTTCCGTCTCCTTCACCCCGCTGAAGTTCGGATCAATCTTGCTGGGAAAACCGCTATCTTTCTTTTGGGTCTTCAACAAATCCAGAAGGAGTCCCTTCCCGATTGGTGTGTTCCAGAGGCCAACCATTTCCAAAACACACAGTTTGGTAAAGGAATCGCCTTTTTTGAAAATGAACGGCACCGGATCATATTTAAATTCCATTTTGTTCTCCTGGTTTGTTTCTATGAAAGCTTAAGATTTTTGCATATTAAGTTTTCACCAACTTTACCACACTCTCAATATGATAGGTATGGGGGAACATATCCACCGGCTGAACGTTTTCCAATTCGTAATCTTTTTCGCAGAACATTTTCAAGTCTCTCGCCAGGGTGGTGGGATTACATGAGACATATATTATTTCAGGTGGCCTTAAGGCAAGAAGCGACTTGGCCACTTTTGGATGCAATCCCGCTCTGGGAGGATCGATCACCACTAGATCGAATGATCTACTATCCTGTTCAAATCCCTTAAGCACCTTCTTGGCTTCCTCCTGGATGAACTCACAATTGATCACACCATTGAGTTCTACATTTCTTCGGGCATTTTGCACCGTCTCCTCCACCGCTTCCACTCCAATTACTCTTTTTACCCTCGGTGATAAGAATATGGAGATGGTTCCGTTTCCGCAATACAAATCCAGAACCTCCTCGTCTCCCTGTAAGTCTGCCATTTCCAGCACAATCCCATATAGTTTTTCCGCCTGTCTGGGGTTGGTTTGAAAAAAGGAATTGCTGGATATCTCAAATTCAAACTTCCCCAATCTTTCGGTGATGATTCTTTCCCCGCCCAACAACTCCTCCTCTTCTCCCACGGCTATTTGAGCTAATTTCGTGTTTATGTTTCTGACTATGCTCTTGACGGCAGGAAAGTGTGAAAAAATGGCGTCGCAGAAATCCTTCCGATGGGGAAAATCTCCTTTGTAAGTGACCAGATTCACCATGGTCTGTCCGGTGTTCTTACCCTCCTTTATCACCAGAAATCTCAAAAATCCCGATTCACTTCTGTGATCATAAGCGGGCAGATTCTTCTCTTTGGCGAATTGGCGGACAGAATCCACGATTTTGTTTGCGACCTCCGACTGCAGAAAACACTCATTCAGATCAAAAACCAGATCGAATCTTTTCCGCGGGTGCAACCCCAGGATAAGCTTCTTCTCTGGATGCGGTAAGAAGGCGTATTCCATCTTGTTGCGATAATAAAATATCTGGTTGGAACCCAACGCATCTTGTACCGGAGGATCAGTAAAGCCCGCGATGTGTCTAAGACTTTCCTTGACCTGTCTGGTTTTGAATCTTAGTTGCTCCTCGTATTTTAGATTCTGCCAGGTGCACCCACCGCAGAACCCGAAGTGCGAGCAGGCAGGCTTCGTCCTTAGTTCCGATTCCTTAACGATCTCCAGAAGCTTAGCTTCTGCGTAATTTGTTTTCTTTTTGGTGATCTCGGCTTTGACCACATCTCCCGGGATTCCACCATAGACCAGCACCACAAACCCATCCACCTTAGCCACGCTGGTTCC
>LJUX01000058.1 GCA_001304155.1 candidate division Zixibacteria bacterium SM23_73_3 | reverse complement strand
ATATCCACTCACTCTTCATTTGGCAAAAATCTGATTTCCTCTCCCCTCTGGGGAGAGGACTAAGGTGAGGGGGCTTTTCAAAGTGGCCTGATTTTCCCCCTCACCCCCGCCTCTGGCGGGAGAACGGACACCTTAGTCCGTGACGAAAAACCAAGCTACAAAGGTAACGGACGGGGCGTCCGTTACCAACTGGAGAGCTTTTGTAGGGGCGATTCATGAATCGCCCCTACAGCCCCTGCAACAACCTCAAGAACTTTGCCCGGCAGTTTATGCATACCAGCCAGTTTCGTTTTAAGTATATCTCCTCTTCTAATTCTTTTTTATGCATACCAGCCAGTTTCGTTTTAAGTATATCTCCTCTTCTAATTCTTTTTCCGTCATCTCCTTGGTTTCATCCAGAATCTTGTCCATCTTCTTCTCCAAATAATCTTCCGGCTTTTTGGATAAGTCCTCGATATGTCCATCAAAATCTGAGATGATCTCCAAATTGATACGATATCGCGAGCCACCCTTCTTGAAACGCTTACCACAGATGTCACAGCGAAGCTTGGCTTTTGCGGACGAGGATTTCTTATTCACGATAATAATATCTTCTTTTAGAAAAACCGGCGAAAAGTTTGAATAGAACAATTCCGGCTAAGAACCCACCCACGTGGGCAAACCAGGCTACTCCACCAGAGGTGGATCCTATCGAGGGGAATGCATAAAGTAGCTGAAGAATGAACCAGAATCCTAAAACAAACAGAGCAGGCACCGCCACTATCCGAATGAAAAACCCAAAGAATATCAATGTCAGGATTCTTGCCTTGGGGAATCTGATCATGTAAGCCCCCAAAACTCCGGCTATAGCACCCGATGCTCCCACCATAGGGACTTGGGAATTGGGCGTGGTAAGTATGTGCAGAAGACTTGCCGCCAATCCACACAGAACATAAAAAATGAAGAATTTAACATGACCGAGCTGGTCTTCCACGTTGTCTCCAAAGATCCAGAGATAAAGCATGTTCCCGGCCAAGTGGAAAAAACCTCCGTGTAAAAACATGGATGAGAACAAAGAGAGGGGAATGGAGAAAGAAAGCTCGGGGGTAAGCTCCACACCATGGGTTACTTCAAAGGGAATAGTCCCCCACTTAACTAAACCCAACTGAAATCCTTCTCCCGATGACAAAAGATAAAAATATATCAAACAGTTAAGCGAGATTAAAGCCACTGTGATGATCGGTGGTCTGTATGAGGGAATGTCGTCCTTTAATGGTATCATAAAATTGGGTTTGTGGTTTGCAGATCAATCCGAAGGGCCAATTTCTAAAAAGGCTCCCCTCCGCTCGTCACGGTCAGACTACCCCAGACGGGAGCGTCCGTTACCAACAAAAGAGAAAGGTCTTGTTGGAGTGTCAAGCTTCAGCTTGACCTGAAAAATCTCAAATACAAAGAACTTTTTCTGGTTCACCTATAGGTGAACACTCCAAATTCTCCACCTTACCCCTTTTTTTTAGAAACCTCTTAAGAATTCACTACAATTAAAATAGCTCTTTTTTTCTTCTCTCTTCCCTTATTATTTTATAAAGATTCTTTGCTTCCTCTTTTCTCACGTTCCGCAACGGAATGTCCAAGATCTCAATCTCTAAGATTCTGTGGGCAAAGTTTATGCTAATGATCTGACCTGGTTTTACCTCTTTGCCGGGTTTAGCCACTTTCCCATCCAGATACACCCACCCGCTTTCACAAGCTTTCTTGGCTTGGCTGCGTCTCTTTATCAGCCGAGAATCAGAAAGGAAACTATCCAAGCGCATACGGTAGTTGCTTCTTGCGGCGGACTGCCGACTTGTCCTGAGCGAAGTCGAAGGACCATGGACGGCGGACGTATTACAATCTTATCTCCACATAGGTATCCTGGCGCATCTTCTCCACCCATTTGGCCACAAGCTCATTGGTCTTTTTCCGGCGAACCATGTCCTTTATGGCGTCCCAATCATCCCCCAAAGTTAGCTTTTTTTGTTCTCTTCTATCCAGAATCTTGAGGATGTGAACGCCGAACTGACTTTTCAGCGGTGGACTCATTTCGTCGATCTTCAAGTCCTTGACTCCTTCTTTGAATTCCGGACTCATCTGAGCCACGGGATACCAGCCCAACTCTCCGCCTAACTTTTTTGACTCTTCATCTGTGGAGAACTTCTTTGCCAACTCCCCGAAATCTTCACCTTCAAGCAGTTGGTGGTAGAGGTTATCTGCAAGTTCTTCTACTCCTAAGGAATCTTTCTTGGATGGTCGGATCAGAATAAGGATATGTCGGGCGTGCACCATATCATCCTTTTTCTCTTCCACTTTTATAATATGATAACCGAATTTGGTTTCCACCACATTGCTGATCTCTCCGGTATTTAAAGCAAAAGCCGCCTCCTCGAATTTCGGAATCATGTCCCCCTTCCTGAAAAACCCCAGATCGCCTCCCTCCCTGCCAGTGGGATCATCCGAATAGGAAGATGCCAGTTGGGTGAAATCCTCACCTTTCTTTGCCAACTCCAATACCATCTCTGCTTTTCTCTTTAAGGAATCCATAGCCTCCTGAGAAGGTTTTATTTGCAGAAGGATATGGCTCAGCTTTACCGCCTCTGGTTGATCCGGAATGCTGTCTTTATAGGTTTCGTAAAAATCTTTGACCTCTCTGGTGGAGACCGATACCTTAGAGAGCTTTGAAGCTACCAGACGGTCAATCATCATCTGGTTTTTTATCTGCTCTCTGTATTTTTTCTTGAGCTCGCTCTCGGTCAAACCCTCAGCTTCCAGTTGAGCTTTGAATGCCTCTTCTGAGAACTCAGATTTTACTTTTTTCAGTTGATCCTTCACCGCCTCCTCCACTTCCTTGGAGGTAACCTCAATGATGGTATCCTTCTGTGCCGCGATCAAGAGAAACTTGTCGTTGATCATCTGTTCTAAAATCTCTTTTTCAAGCTGACTTTTTTGGGTCTCACTTTTAAACTCAATCCCCATCTGATTAACATACAAATCCAGCTGCATCCTAAGCTCGGACTCTAAGATGATCTGGTCGCCCACCACCGCCACTATCCGGTCCAGAACCTCTTGGGCAAATGACAAGGATAGGAGAAGGTGAAAGCAGCAGATGAAAAGATAGACCACTCTTCCTAAATGGAACAGAGATTTGAATCTGTTGCCCTCCATTTTCATTTGTTATCCACCTCTATTTCTGAAAGAATCTCTAATATTTTTTGTTTCAATTCTGGGATCTTGTTTTTAACAACATCCCACACAATATCTACATCAATTCCAAAATATCCGTGTATTAGTATGTCTCTAAGCCCAGCGATCTTCTTCCATTCCACCTGGGATCTTGTACTTTTGATATCCTCTGGAATGTTCTTTACAGCCTCCCCTATGATTTCTAAATTTCTCACCACACCATCTTGTATCAGTTCATCCTTTGCAAAATCGACCACACATATGTTTTCTGTGTATTTTTCGATTTTACGGACAGCCTCTAAGATATCTTTAAGGTAAGCTTTATACTTCCGAGGCATATCTTACACTCCCCATTATATATGGTTTTAAATCTGGTTTTATGGCTTCAACCACCACCAGATCAACCTTTCGTTTAAATAAGTCTTCCAAGAAAAATTTGAGATCCATGTAGTTATCAAATGTTTTTTTACCTTTTTCAAATTCTACCAAAACATCTATATCGCTTTCAGCTTTCTGTTCATTTCTGGTATAAGATCCAAATAATCCTATTCTGTCCACACCGTATCTCTTTATTTCTTCCAGATTTGCTTCGATTTTTTTTATTAGTTTCTCATATGTCAGCATTTTCTATCACTCCATTTTTCACCAAAACATCATAGAGACGACCATCTTTTTGGATCATCTTATGAGATCATGCACCTTCATGGGGATTAATCTCTTAAGCCCTTTAATCTAACGTTTTCCGCAGAAACAAAGTCTGTTAGGATTTGGACGCTGGTCGTTTGTGCTGTGTTACCCACGGCAGGTAGAGACCATTTTCATTTTTACACCCACATAGGCGTTCTCGGAGTTAATTTATCACTCAGATACAAATGCCGAATCGTCCTTGAAGAATAAAATATAGCACTGACTAATGACCATACACATACTACAACCAATGACCAGAAAGGTACATTTAGCAAAATACCTATTAAGATAAAGATTATATAACTGTTCTTTCGACCGTCAAATTTTCTGAATAGCTGTTCGATTCGCCCATAATCTGCCAATGGGCGGTCCTTTATTGCCTTCCCAAACGCCTGTCCGCAATAATGAGAAAAACCATCAAACAATACTATAAATGTGCTTAGTAAAATAGGCAATATTCCATAATTTCCTGACAGGTAGATGGCCAAGGCGATATACCATGAATGCTCAAACAGAAAATCGAAGGCGTGCTCCATTTTCCCAATATTTGAAGAAGCTATTTTCACTCTTGAAAGTTTTCCGTCTACCCCATCCATAAATGAAACGACAAAGGTGAGAAGGGAAGCGAACAACAAATATCCTTGGAGGAATAAAAATGTGGATGTATAAGCAATTATGTTTGTTAGTATAGTAACCTGGTTTGGTGTAATCTTTGTATTTGCCAGTCTGCCTACAATAAAATTTTCTATTGGCTTATTCACATAAGTCGCCAGCAAGTCATTTCTTCCTTTACAGGCATTCTCAATTAAAAGCTTTTTTGCTTCGTTTATATCCTCTTTGGAATCAATGTCTATAAAGAAAGCTTTAATCTCCTTCCGCATGCTGGGGATATAGCTGTTAATTTGGGTGATGTCGAATATTTCAGCATCTTCATTCTTAGCAGCCCTGACAACACCGTCTACAAGTTCAGTCTTACCTTCTTTTAATGCTTCTTCGAGATAGGAAAATATTTTGGGGGAGCACGAGAAGATACCAGTATCTATGCAATTTGATTCCTCTATGTCCTTGCCTATATCAACAATCTTTCCTTTCTTTTCCAAAACTTTGGTATCCCCTGGCAATAGCTCTCTTCTGTCAACGGCTAAAATAACAGAACTCCTCATATTATCATAATCAACAAGTTCTTTCAAAATCCGAACATCAAAAATGTGGTCTGACATCAATAGGATAAATTTTTCATTTAACAATTTTTTAGTCTTCAAAACGGAGACTCCATTTTCTCTTTGCCACTCCTTATTCTCAATATAATCTATTTTTACTCCAAACTTCTCTCCATCTCTTAAATCTGCTTTTATTTTGTCCCCAAGATAGCCAATAACTACCACGAATTCTTTAATGCCCACTTGTTTTGTAGTTAATATTGCTCTTTCAATTAAAGATAAGCCTAAAAGTTGAATTAGTGGTTTGGGTTTATCTTTAGTTAAATTACCAAATCTACCACCATCTCCCGCAGCAAGTATTACAGCTTTCATATTCACCTCTTTTGCTTTCTTTCATCATGCGTCAGGATTAGGACTCATCCTGAAGGAAATGTTGATGTTCTATGCTTTGGTAATTCCTGTCACCGAAGCGTCATAAAAGAAAAATAAAACGGGAAATCTATTTTTAAGAATTGAAACCGATTACCTGGTTTAATTCGAGGTAATATCGGATATCCAGCCAAATGCCTCGATTTCTACTTTATCCAGCAACCCCTCTTAGATGTTCTCTATCTCTCCTTGCCTGTATTGAAGGATAAGCGTGTTTATAATCCCTCTTTAGCCCACTGGAAACTCTTGGGACTTCTCTTTTGCCTTCTGTCGATTACCCGTATGATCTCATATCCACAGGAGGTCTTGAAATAGGAGGGGAAACCTCTCCTTTTTTGAGCTTTAAGTCAAATGGCTTAACCTTTTTCTGCTGGTGTTTCCACTTCTTCGGTTACCGTAGATTCTATTACCTCATCATAGCTTTCTATTTTGTATCGAGCTTTGGCATTCTCCACCCAGTTGTTATAGATAGTGTTGTCTTTCTCCCGTCGTGCCATGGAAATTACTCTGTCTCTTACCTCCTCTAAAGGCTGAAGTTTCCCCTCGGTTTTACTTTCCAATTTGATCACCGCATATGCTTCGCCGAATTGTCGATCCTCTATCTTTACGGGACCAGCCAAGCTCCCCTTCTTTATTTCCATGGCCGCGTCAAAAAGCTCCGGATAACGGGCGCGGGTGAAATTTCCTAAATCTCCTCCTGTGTTCTTGGCATAAGTTCTGATGGTCTTCTCTGAGGCTAAGTTGGCGAAGTCGGCTCCTTTGTTCAGTTGTTTGAGGATGTCCTCTGCTTCTTCTTTGGTTTTAACTAAAATCTCCCTTACCTGAACCTGAGGCTGAATGGTAAATCTATCTTTATGCCTATCGTAGTAGCTTTTGGTCTCGTCATCCGATATCCCCACCCCTTTCAGGATAACCTCGCCTCTCATCCGATTAGCCATCTCCTTCTCTTTTATACTGTTCCATTCCTTTTTAAACTCATCGCTTTTCTCCAGATTCTTCTCTCTGGCCACATCCAGAATCAGATCCCTTACCAGACTTTGAAATGCGATCTCTTTGATTTTTTCCCCATCAGATAACCGGGGACGATAGGGTTGAGGAATTTCATTGAACTGCTGGGCAAACTCTTCCACAGTTGCCTCTCCCTGATTATAACTGTAGAAGGTCATCTCCTTTTCTTCAGGTGTAAAGTGGCTTAGATCAAGAAAATCGCCCGTTCTCCTCAAGCCCAGGCTATCTGGCGGTATCTCTTCCTTTTTTGACATGAGAATGTCCAAAGCCTCCTCGTTTATTTTGAAACCCACTTTCTTTCTCAGATACTGGAAATATTCTTTCACCCTTTTCTCTCTTTTAGTCTGCGCCAACTTGGATTGGATCAACCTCTTGGCTTCTTCATAAGGGGGCTGTTCCACTTCTCTTCGTTCAATCAACTTGATAATGTGCCAGCCGTAGTTGGTCTCAACCGGCCTGGAGATCTCCCCCTCTTTCAACTTAAAAGCCACCTCCTGGAACTCTGAGATCATCTTTCCCCAACTGAAAAATCCCAGATCTCCGGCATTATCCTTGGCTGAAGGATCAATGCTTCTTTCCCTGGCCAGCTGGGCGAAATCCGCACCCTCCTTCAACATCTTATAAATGCTGTCCGCCTGCTGTTCGGTCTCCATTAGTATGTGCCAGGCATGCACCTCCTCCTGCATCTTCTGATATTCTCTTTTCATCTCCGACTCAGTGACTTTAGCTTTATCCGCTATCTCCTTTTGATACAGCACATTGGTAAGTAAACGTTCTTTCTGTTTGGCAAAATTGGTGTCGGATTCCACCTCGTTATCAATACCCTCCTTATATGCCTCCATGATCACCACCTGATCGCCGATCATCTTGTCCACTAATTCCTTTTTTCGCTGAAGTTCTGGTACACCTTTAATGATTATCTTGGATGCCGTTTTCCATTCCTTTTCCAGATCCTCCACCGTGATTACCCGATCCCCTACCCGGGCCACAACTTTATCCTCTTGTTTAGTACCGCAGCTGGAGAATAAAGCCAAAACAAGCATCCCCACAAACACCAATATGGTCGCCTTCTTCATGTTACTCCTCCTTGGATTAAAGGAAAAAAATTCTGTTTACGTAGGTTCATAGTTTTTTAGTTTAACTCAAAATTTTTCTCAATATAAGACCACCTTATAATCTTTGCAAGAGATTTTTAACATAACGGGTTTTTTTCTCGTCCGTTTTCTTTAGATTAACCAACAGTTGAAATGTCTTGTCAACCACAAATTCTAAAGGCAGATTGATCTTCTTCCTAAAGTTCTGTATCTGCTTTTTCCCTATCTTCTTATCCTCGGAGAACTGAAGCAAAAGAACATCTTTTTTCAAAGAGACCCTGAAAATCCCCAGATGGGCGGCTATGATCTTGACACAGGTGAAGTTTAAAAGATCCTTCACCTCCTGGGGAGGATTCCCGAATCGGTCAATCATCTCAGACTCTACCGCTTTTATCTCTTCTACAGATTTGGCTTCCGAAAGTTTCTTGTATATTTCCACCCTCTGCTGGCTGTCAGAGATGTAGGATTGTGGGATATAGATGTCCAGATCGAACTGAATCTTTACCTCCGGAAGCCTTTCTATCTTCTCACCTTTGAGTTCCTTAACTGCCTCATCCAAAAGCCTACAGTAAAGGTCAAAGCCCACCTCTTCGATGAACCCATGTTGTTGGGCTCCCAAGAGGTTTCCCGCCCCCCTGATCTCCAGATCCCTTAATGCCAGATGAAAACCGGAGCCAAGCTGAGTGAACTGTTCTAATGCTTTGAGTCTTTTTCGTGCCGTCTGGCTCAAAAGCTTAACTTGTGGTATCAAAAGATAAGCATAGGCCCTCACGTTGGATCTTCCCACTCTTCCCCTCAGTTGATAGAGCTGAGCTAAACCAAACCTATCTGCCCGATCTATTATGATGGTATTCACACTGGGAATATCTATGCCTGACTCGATGATGGAGGTGACCAGGAGAAGGTCATATCGATGGTCCAAAAAATCCAGCATCACCTTTTCTAATAGGTTTTCCTCCATCTGTCCATGAGCGATGGCGACTCTGATCTGGGGAATCAAATCCTGTAAGAATCTATACACCGCTTCAATGGTCTGCACCCGGTTGTGGACAAAATATACCTGCCCTCCTCGATCCACCTCCCTTAAGATGGCATCGGCGATAAGTTTTTTGTCAAATTTCACTATCTCGGTATGGATGGGGAGCCTATCCTTGGGAGGGGTGTTGATGATGGACATGTCTCTGGCGCCCAAAAGTGAGAGCTGGAGGGTGCGGGGAATGGGGGTGGCTGTTAAGGTGATTACGTCAACCAGCCGGCGCAATTTTTTTATCCTCTCCTTATGTGCCACTCCAAATCTCTGCTCTTCGTCGATGATCAAAAGTCCCAGATCCTTAAACCGGACATCCTTCTGGACGAGGCGGTGGGTACCGATGACCACGTCCACCTTCCCCTTCTTCAAATCGCTGACGATCTGTTTTTGTTCCTTTCTGCTTTTGAACCGGGAGAGCATTTCCACGTTCACCGGGAAACTTTTCAGTCTTTCGGAGAAGGTGACAAAGTGTTGTTGGGCTAAAATGGTGGTAGGGACCAACACCGCCACCTGTTTTCCGTCCATAACCGCCTTGAATGCCGCCCTTACCCCCACCTCGGTCTTGCCATATCCCACATCCCCGCAGACCAGGCGATCGGCTGGGGTGCCCTGTTCCATGTCCTTTTTTACAGCATCGATTACAGTAAGCTGATCCGGGGTCTCCTCATAGATAAAGGAAGCTTCCAGCTCCTTTTGCCAGATGGTATCACCGGAGAAGGTAAGGCCAAGTTTGGCTTTTCTTTCTGCATAAAGCTGGATTAGTTCCTGTGCCATATCCTGAATGGATTTTTTGGTTCTCTTTTTTAGTTTCTCCCATGAGGTTCCGCCCAGCTTGGATAGGGAAGGGGCACCTTCCTTTCCCACGAACTTATGCACCCGGTTAAACTCCTCAATGGGAACGTATAATTTGTCCTCTCCTAAATAGACAAGTTTTAAGCACTCCCTCTTTTTTTTATCCACCTCCAGGGTCTCAAGTCCGGCATATCTCCCAATTCCATGGTCTATATGAACCACAAAATCCCCCAAGGAGAGGGCAGAATAGGAGGATAAGGCAATCCCCTCATTGAATCGCCTCTTTCGTCTGCGCCAGAAATATCGGGAGAATATCTGATGGTCGGTTAAAACCACCAAATCTATCTCTGGAAAGCTAAAACCCCCGGAAAGATTTCTCACCTGCCAGGCGATCCCATCCGCATCCCGGTCTAAAAGTTCAACTAATCGGTCCTTCTGGCCTACATTGTCACAAAAGATGAAGACCTTTTGTTTTTCAGATCTGTATCCTTTGATCGATCTTTTGAGCAGATCCACATTTCCCCCGAAGACCTCCGGCTCTTTCATTCCCAGATCCAAAGCATCCTTTTTTTCTCCTAAAGACAGGTGATGGATGGTCTTGAATTGATTCATCTTCTCAAAGAAGCTTTCCGGTTTCCCCCACAGGGCAAAAGGCTCTGGCACGGCTTCCCCCTTTGCTTCTGCCTGGACAAAGAGTCTTTCTGTTTCCTGGTAAATCTGATCCAGCTCGCTTTCAATCATGGGGGGTCCATCCAGAAATATGATGGAGTCTGAAGTAAGATAGTCCGTGATCTGGGCGGAAGGGTAATCAAACAAGCTGGACAGCCACTCCAGCCCGGGCACCTCCTCATGGAACTGAATTTTTCCTCTTAAGCTCTCTGCCCGATCCGATTCCAATTTTGAAAGAGCCTCCTCCAGCTGGCTGTCGCTTATTAAAACCTCCCTTTTGGGAAGAATAGGTGAGGAGTCGATCTTCTGGATAGATCTCTGATCCAGGACCCCAAATGTGCGGATAGATTCGATTTCGTCTCCAAAGAACTCGATTCTTATCGGATCAGAGGAGGAATAGGGAAATACGTCTAAGATTCCTCCCCTTATGCTAAAGGTTCCGATCTCCTCCACCTGAGGAAATCGTTTGAATCCTAAATTAAGGAGTTCTTGGGAGAGATGATCAATATCAGCGTTTTCTCCCACCTTGAGCCGGATACTTTTTTTCTTCAATTCCTCCGGGTGGATGGTCTTCTCCACGCATGCCCGGATGGTGGTAACCACCAGAGGGTTTTTCTCCATGATAAGATCATATAAGCTTTCCAATCTTCTTCCGATGACTTCGCTATGAGGAATTTTCATCTCATAAGGGAGAATCTCCCAGCTGGGGAAAAGCCTTACCATCTTTTCCCCCACAAGAGAGATCAGATCCTCATATATTCTCCAGCTCTCCTCCGGGCCGGGGGTTATCACCAGCATGGGGAAGTTCTGCTGTTTTTTCAGGTAGGCTAAGAGCAGAGATCTACCTGACCCAACCAGACCTGAGACTAAAACTCTCTTCTTGTCAGACCCCAAGAGGTTTTTGATCCTCTGAAACCTCTGGGAAGTTCCTGCTGATTTCAAAATATCAGCTAAAGCCATATCTCGCTAACCATTTTTTTAACGTAGGGGTGGAGCCAAAGCTCCACCCGCAACCGGGCGAACCTAAAGGTTCGTCCCTACATTTTCACCTCTTTAAAAAGTGAAATAAATTCATTTCCCGATGCAGAATTCAGAAAAGATTTTGTTTAGGATATCATCGGTCACTGTCTTCCCAATCACCTCACCGATGGCATCCAGAGAAGTTTTTACATCCAGCGCCACAAACTCCGGGCTCATCTTTTTCTTTAAGCTGTTTTTAGTTAGGGTCAAACTTCGCTTTGCTCTGGTGAGGGCGTCTTTATGTCTTAAGCTGGAAAGGAGTACCCCCTGAGTCCGATCCTTTGACAAAACCAGAGAAGTTGAAACCATCATCTCCTTTAGCTTGTCCAATCCATCTCCCTTTAAAGCCGATACTTTAACCACAGTTCGACTCCGTTTATCCTGAACGAAGTTGAAGGGCTCACTTTCTTCGATCGATTTCTCTATAAGTTTTTCCTCGTTTTTCCTGATCAGATATGATGAAGCAATATCAATCTTGTTAAATACGGTCAGATATTTTCTTTCTCCGACTTGTTTTTTTAAATCCAGGTCCTCTTGGTCGATTTCCAAAGATGTATCGATAACCAAAAGGAGTAAGTCCGCCTCGTCCATCTCGATCTTTACAAACTCTGAGATGACGTCCCGGGTGGTTCCGGGGATGGGAGTCACGATCGCCCGATCCTCCTTTAAAAGGGCATTGAGTAAACTCGACTTGCCTACATTGGTTTTGCCAATGATGACAACATTCAGCCCCTCCCTGAGGATTTTTCCTTCATCGTAGGTGGCAAGCAGTTCTTCCAGCTCTTTTTCGATGAATTCAATCTCCTGAAGAACTTTGTCTCTGTCCAGAGGCTCTATATCCTCTTCTGAAAAATCTATCTCCACCTCCAGTCGGGCTAAAATGTCGATTAACCTATCTCGATAGGAGTTGATCCTTTCCGAAAGATCACCTTTCAAATGCTTTAGCGCCAG
>LJUX01000057.1 GCA_001304155.1 candidate division Zixibacteria bacterium SM23_73_3 | reverse complement strand
ATTCCGGAACCGGGCAGAAGCCAATCATATTCCCGGTTATAGTTCCGCTCCCAATCCACCGGACCTAAGATCACGTTGGTGGAACTGTCTGCCCTAAGACCGCTGAAATGGTCGCCATCTAAATCCACCTGCCGATTTTCCAGAAGAAAATACTCCTCCGGGCTTATGGGTATCTTGATAAGCTGGAGCTGATGGTTCAACATCTCCGTGGCAAAAAGATTTATATTCCCCTGGCTTATAATCTCTGTCGGCTCAACAAAGCCCAGATATGCCCTGCTCCAGGCACAGGGATAAACCGGCAATACCCCAGAGACGAAAATCCCGTATCCAACATCCACCCCTACATTTTGAGCATTGTTGTCCATGAGGGCAAAATCACCAACCTGGGTCATGAAGTTCTGGGAGTTATATAGATCCACCAGACCTAACTGATGTCCGAACTCATGGGCAAATACCGCATTCAGGGCGGTGACCCGATTGTCCTGAGAGCGGGTCTCCGGAATAAAGAGACCTTCGGTTATGGGAAAGCTGCCGTCATTTACCCATACTGTATCGCCCAGGGTGATGAAGCCGGTAAAAAGGTCACCCGGGGTGGGATTGACCAGTTCCCCCAGATCGCTTTGCAAATCTGAGCCGGCATGGAAGATCACAAAGCAATCATACCGGGAGAAATCTATATGATAAACCTGCGAGTCACCATGAACTGAGAGAGAGTCAGCCAGATTGAAGCTGTCATGAAAGAACTGCCTGAGCATTTCTACTTTGACCGAAAGGGATGAATCCGGAGCGCCGTAGTGAACCATGGGATGAGGCAGTTGGTAAGCCAAACTTTCGCTTTGGGGGAAAACTTCTCCTTCCAAAGCCAGCTTGCCCTCAGACACAGTCCACCAGTAGTTATGCAAAGCTAAAAGATGTTTCTTAAAATAAAGGGTATCGTGAGGGGATGGATCTATTAGATGTCCTTCTTGTTGGAGAAATTCATCTTGAGTTCTCATGTCAAAAAGACCATTGCCTGTGGTTCGGGGATCGTCTTCAATCTCTTCCTCAAACTCTACCTTTATTCCCAATACCTTTAAGGTTTTGGTTTGAACAGGGGCTAACTTCGGAAAACGAGGAAGGGAATAAGGGGTTTCTCTTTCCAGCCCGAGCAAATTTTTGCGCGACACATCGCTCTTGAAGCCCAAATTCCCTCCTGGTGTAGGCGATTTCTCACTTAACATCAGAGATTTTTTATCCTCAATTCTTAAAATGTTCTTCGCGTCTGCCCAAGTCAAACTATTCCAAGATAAAAGCAGAACAATCGCTAAAGCTACAGATCTCAAAAAATTCAAACCTTTCCCCATTTCAAAAATAAACTGAAAACTGCTAACTGCTGATTTAAAACCTTCCGGTCATGGAGAACCGCATGGTATTGGCTAAGGCTAAATCTTTAGAGGAGGGGATGTAGGCGAAATCGAAACGGAAAAGGCCGTATTGCAATCCGGCACCGAAGGTGGCGGTCTCTATATCTCCTATCTGATCGTAGATATAGCCAGCTCTTAGGGCAACATAAGTCCCATACCAGTATTCTATTCCCATATTCTCTATCGCTTCCTTTATCTCCGTGCTTAAGGGATCATCCAACCCCACCAGCTCCTTATTCACTTCAAACGTGGCAGTCAGACGATTGAAGGGGGTATCCACGATTCGATAAGCCAGACCAACCGCCAAATTGCGGGGCAAAGGATCGGATTGGTTCAGGTCAATATAAGCGATGTTCGGACCCAGGTTGGTTAAAGCCGTTCCCAGGGTTAGTCTCTTTATAAAGGTCTTATAAAGAAGCCCGACATCTAAAGCAAAGGATGATCCTGACCCTTTTCCCCTCTCCCGTCCTGTCCCCTGATCAGCCAGATGGCTATAAATTATCTTGGCGGAAAGACCGGTAGATAAACTGGGATTTATCCGGGTGCCATAAGAGAAGGCGAAAGCCATCTCGTAACTGTCAAACTCTCCTTTTATGGCTCCAAATTCATCGGTGCGGACATTCTTCCCCAATGAAAGAAAGGTAAGGTTTGCTCCCACCGTTCCCCACCCCTCCATGTGCTGGACGTAGGAGAAATAATCATAGTATAGATCCGAGGCCAGCTCGGGCAGCCAGTTGGCATGCATAAAGGTGATCTCCCTCTTGGCATTTGCGTAAATCACCACCTTCTCGCCGGTGGCGAACCATGACTCTCCGTCCTGGTAAATGATCTTCTTGGTCTTTGCTCTCTCCAATCCAGCGTGGTAATACCTTCCCCAACTCTCCCCGTCCCACCTGATGGTTCCAAACTGTGTTCCCGCGAACAGTTTGTTCTTTCCCACCTTTGCCAGGGATAGGATCTCGCTTCCGGTGGCGTTATGATATACATACACCTTTTCACCCGGTTCAAGCTTTCCATCGGAATCTAACTGGTTGTAATCTATGATCATCTGAGAAAGCCTTGAAATCTTATCCTCATCCTCGGATTTCAAGAAATTTTGTGCCACCTTCTTGGCATCATCTCCCTCCACCGCGGTATATATCCGATATCCGTAGGTGAACCACTGATTTTCAGTATATCTCTTCAGCCCTCGATCCGTCCCCACCCAAAGATTTCCCTGATCATCTACGGTTAAGGCAGTGATCTCTCCATTCAGGGCAAGCTCAAAGGGGAGATTAATTGTCTGACCGACGCTAATGGCGGTATCTGTAAGGGCATTATTTGCTTTGATCCTCTCTATAGATTGGAGGATGACTTTTTTATTCTCGCTTCCCACAAATTTTCTGATCACCTTCTCCAAGGTGTCACCGATCTTGAACGCATATTTCTCGTGAGGCTGCCACGACTCACCATCGAACTTGTACAGCTTTGTCCTGGTGGCAGACCAAATCTCTCTTTCTCCTTGGTTGGCGAAATCGACTACCTGCATATCTTCAACTTCGTTTCCCAAGGGAACTTTAGTCCATTGGGATCCATCAAATTTAACCATCCCCAGATCTGTCCCCACCCAAACATATCGCTTGGAGAGGGGTAAGATTGCAGTAATGTGGTTTGAGGGGAGTCCCTCTTCTGTAGAATACTTTTTCCACCTTTTTCCATCAAAAGA
Organism: candidate division Zixibacteria bacterium SM23_73_3; assembly: GCA_001304155.1. GTDB lineage: Bacteria > Zixibacteria > MSB-5A5 > MSB-5A5 > SM1-73 > SM23-73-3. Next base: position 8,678 of record LJUX01000057.1, on the reverse strand, counting down.
AAAAAGGCCTTCTTTGCTCCCTATCCAGAGCAGGTTCCCTTCTGAGCCTATGGCGGTGAGGGTATCGGTATATAACACCCGGTAGGGAACTCTTACCGTCTCTGGTAAGCTTCTCATAATGACTTCAGGGAAAAGAGAAGTGAGCTCTTCGGTTTCCCCGGATGTGAGGCTATCGTCGCTCAAAAAATCATTTATCCGATCAACCAGAGTCAAAAGATTTCCCGGCATCAAAAGACATCCGTCCCAGGCGGATAAGACCTCTTCCCACAGTGAGGACATCTCTTCCCCAGCTTCGGTGCCCCAACTCAAGAGCCTTTCTTTAAGAACGATTAAGGAATCTTTGCCTATCGGGTTATTGAATCCGGCTGTGATCTCCTTCATTTTGTTGATTTTTTCCTCATCCCCCACCTGTGAGTATTTTCTTAAGATGCTCTCCAGTGATTCTCCACTTGAGGTGGAATACTCCTCGTAGTTGAGCCACTTTGACCTGTGTAGCCGAAATAAATCAAAGTCACTTATAGCCCAGACATCGTATCGCTTGTAGCTTAGCTCCGGTATGTCGTTTCTCAACAACGCTATCGATTTGAGCTCAAACTGGGCTGGTAAGGGATATTCCAGCCAGGTGGAGGTTAAGGGATAGACTCCCAGACCGGCTGGATTCCAGTGGGTGGCGGTGGCATCATCCGAGATTGCCACAAAAGCCTCCCCCATTCCCGCCGCCCTGGCACCAGCCGCAATCCTTAAAAACAGAACTCCGGATCGGCTCACGTCTGCCCGGCAGACCGAGCTGACAAAAAACACCGTCAAACCCAAGATCAAACATACTGAAATTACCTTCTTCATCTTGAAACCTCCTTAAGAACCTTGCTCGTCTTTGTCCTTGAAGTAATCTGATTTAACAGAGTTAACTTTTTTGTTCAACTTTTTAAATATTTTCTGGTTATGATAAAAATATAGCTTTTGCTTTAAAATCGGCAAAATTTTTTGAAAGATAACTTTTCCTCCGTTGAGAATGCTTTATCTGGAACAAACAACCCTACATCTTACCGCACCACCACTGCCTTGCCGAAAGCTTCTCTTTTTCTCTTTTCTCCGCTCAGACTGCCTTCTGCCACAATTTTATATATATAGATGCCATTGGCAACTTTATCTCCCTCTTCGTCCCTTCCATCCCAGGTGGTGGAAAAGTTAATTCCTACCCGGGATGAAGCAAACCGAATATGCCGAATCAATCTTCCAGCCTGGGTAAATATCTTTATCTCCACTCTATCTGCATCTTGCGAAAGATGGTAATAGAAATTGGTAATCCCCGAGAAGGGATTGGGATAATTCATCACATCGGTAAGCTCAAGCTCCCTTTGGGCGCTTACCTTCACGTTTGCCGTAATCATCGAGGAATTGTTGGCATTATCCCACGCTTTGATGGTTAAAACGTGATCCCCCTCAGAAAGATCGGGCAACTGGTATGAAAGGACGCCCTTTTGGTAACTTCCCACATCATACTCAAAACCTGCGGTAAGATCGGTCTGATGCTGAAAATCCTGATCGATCATCAGGGTGATTCCGTGCCCTACCTCTCCGGTGATGTTTATTCCATGCTCATCAAAGATGGAGAGTTTGAGAGTTGAGTTGGGCGAGATGGTCTCTCCATCGAAAAAATTTTCCTTGTCATCGAAGCTTACGGTTATCTGGGGTCCGATGGTATCTATCACCGTGGTGTCTGATCCTCCGATCACCAGAGAATCCCGCACCCCCACCCCATCTTGATTTTGACCCTCCAGATATACGCTGATTCTCCCGGTATTGCCGCCATAACTTATATCCTTGGGCACCAAAAAGCTGGCTTGAAATTTCCCTTCCTTCACTTCAGCATCACCTTTGAACATAATTAAACCCGGAAGTTCATAGTTCACCTTTCCCCCGTTGGGCATGCTGTGAATCCTTTTCCTCTGCGAGTCAAAAGCCAGAATCTTTGCAATTCCATCAAAATCAGTCATCAAACCTCCCTGGTCATCTCTAACTTCACCATTCATGCTTATCAAACTTAAAGCGGAAAGGGTATCCGGGGAAACCTCAGTCAACTCCGCTTTTAAGTGGGGTGCCCCCAGCTTCGTCACCGGGTCACCGAAAAGCACAAACTGTCGATCGTTGGAATTGGGTTGCCTCAAAAGCTTGGCCACAAAGAGAGCCTCACCTATGGAAAGGGAGTCCTGGTTTAAAAGAAGATCATAAACTTTAAAATTTAAGGCCGCATTTGGATCCGGATAAACCAGCCAGGTGGCGGAGATGGTGGCAATGGCGCCTTTTTCCTCCTCTCGTAAAAACTCCTCTGCCATCCCTTCGCCAAAGGGACTGAAGAAAAATCCAATGCTGCAGGAAGCTGTGTAAATCAAGGGGAGCTTTCGCTTATTATTAAGTCGGGGAATATCCTGGCTGCGTTTGAACACCCTTTCATGTGCCCATACGTCCGGGTTGCCATGTCCCATGTAGTTGATGATCAGACTGCCGGAGTTGAAGGAATTTATGATTGCCTCCTCTGCTTCCGGTTTTTCCCGCTTGAAATCAAAGGGATACTCCATCAGATATATCTTGGACAGATTAAAACGGGAAGGGATGTGAAGCTTGGCCAATTCCTCCGTATCTTGAGTATGAATGGCTTCAGAACTTGACTCCCCGGTGAATTCGTCGTCAGCCACCAGGGTAATCAGATTTCTCCAGGTGCCAAATTCAGGGATCTTTTCATAGTCTATCACCTTCCTAAGCACCACCTCCACCTCATTCTTTGTCCTCACCGGCCATCGGCTGATCACCATATCCAGCCCTCTGTCCAGAGGTCCGTAAGTGGAATCCGAATCCAGATAGCCATATCTCCCGAAATAAACATAATTCTCATCCGATACAGACCGGTCCCCTTCCCAGGTAGGAGCAAAGGGAGGGATGAAGTTTACTGCTCCGGTTCCCAGATTGCTCTTATAATCATAATGCCCATCCCCTAAAAGTAAAGTAAATGCCGGTGCCGGCTTTTCCCAGTTCTGGTAAGCAAATTTCAAAAAATCCCGTATAGCCACCGGATCAAAAAGCCCTCCAGAAAATTCATCATACACATCCTGAACTTTGACCACCATCACCGACATCTGGTTGTATGACTCCCGGAAACTTTTCAGATTCTGGACTTGATCATAGAAATCATAATGAGTGATGATCAGAAAATCCACTCGATGGGAGAGTTCTTTCAGGTTGGATTTCTCATCCTGGAAAAATCTTGTCGGTTTTTTGATTCTGCTTTCATCCACCAGAAAGTATCTGGTTTTGGTGTCTGCCTTTACAGTATCTTGGAATGTGGCAACCTCACCTTCTGCTTGCATCCCCTCAAATCTCTTGACATCAAAATAATCTGTTAGGTCAAATAAATATGTCTGGGGAGAGAACAGATTGGAGATTTCGAATTGGGCCACCCCGGAGGATGCTGGACTTTCAAAGAAAAGCTGTCTGTCATGACACTCAAATTGGCGAGAGTATTCTATCTCATACCAGTCTAAAAATACGCTGCCCGGAAATGAGACGTCCAGGGTATCCAGCAGCCCACCGTGAAAGTCAAAACTTCTGGCGACGGTTAATGAAGCCGAAGAGAGTGAATCCAGAATTTCAGCCTCATCACCGTTTATCCATAAACTGGGACTGGTATAAGATTCAGTGTGTTTCACCTTGATAAGACAGGTATCCTGGGGGAATGCGCCCGGCAGACTAACAAACAATCGGGTTGATAAAGTCTCCATCCAGTACCAGTTAAAATAATCCGCCATATACCCTGAGGAAAACTTCCTTAAAGTATTATCCTGCTCTACATGAATTCTTGACTCAAACTTCAGTGGGATAATGGGATTTTGCTCCACCAGACTTCCATTTTTTACCTGCATCCTTCGGGGTGGTTCAGGAAGGGAAGTAGGATTGAAGGTCAGCCAGAACACATTGTCGTTGGTGAAGGGGTTGGTGTAAAAGCCGGTCACCTCTCCCCCAGAGTCAAAATCCCAGTCGTTGGTGGACCAGCCAAAGAACAAGATGAAATCCTCCGAATCGAAACTGCCATCATCCTCCCCGGAAACGAATATAGCCATCTCCCTCAGTTCCAAAAATGGATTGGAATTGTCCAGGGGCAGAACTTTTCCACCACCGGAAAACATTCGCAAAGTCCTCGGATCCAGAGAGCTTACCGGAACCCCTGCCTGAATCAGCGTGGTTCGATCGATTTTGTATATCCCGTTTTCCCTCACTATCACCTTATACCAGTTGTCAGAAAGATCAAACGGATAGACCACCCCTGGCTTCAAAAAACCTCTCTCTTCTGCTGTTTTCCGCCATCCTTTCGATGCATCATAATTCAACAAAACATTCTGGTATATCTTCTCGAAAAGGTCCTTTCCACCTTTAAAAGTTCCCTCCCTGCCCCCGGAGAAATTCACTTCTACAGTGATCTGAGAGTAGTATCTTACGCTTTTTCGGGCGGAATTATATTGAGCCGGAAAAATCTCAAGTTCAACTATTCTCTGATTTCTCAAGAAACTGGGAGAATTCAAGGCAACTATTTCAAGGGGATAGTACTGGTCCAGTGTCTTCTTTGTTTTTGAAGGGGCGAGACTATATCCCACCGGACTTTGTTCGTTCGGTTCTGTTTTGAGAGCATAAGCCAAATTTATTCCCGGTTGTTCAGATGTCTCTTTTTCCAAGAGCTCTACTGAGATTTTTGCCTCCAATGGAACTGCGATCACCACTCTTCTCACCGGCAGTTGAGGTTTCCCTGGCAGGTTGGACAGAGCACATTTCTCTATATTTACGATGTCGAAAACTTCTCCCCCCAGCTCTACTTTACTCTGAGCAAACTCCGGCACCATATACCTGAAGATCAATCCGTACTGATCTGACTTTAGAATTTCCATATCATCATATTCAGAGACAGAAGATGCACTTGCCCAAGACGACAGATAAAATATGAAAACCCCCAAAAAATAGAGATTGACGATTTTGGAAAAAGATAACCGCATCATAAAATAAAAAAGCCGAGTCGGTTCCGATAATACAGAATCCCTTGGCAGAAAGCCTCAGGGGTGAACAACTCGGCGATAAAACCTATGGTCTTTCCAGCTAAAGGGTCTTTGAATTAACTTTCCCATTAGATCAGGTATAAACCTGCAACTATTCTTCCCAATCCTTTCGACTGCGCTTGTTTTACTCAACCTTTAGTGTCAAGCACCAGACGATTCCACGTCTGTAAAAAACAAACCCTTTAACTGTTCTTTCTATAGGCTCACCTCTTTTTACTTTAAGCAATATTATATCAAAAAAATCAATTTTGTCAACTACTTTTAACGAAAGTTGCCGGATACTCCTTTTGCCAGGTTAGAATCTCAGCCCGCAAGCACATATTGTTAATTTTTCGTAGAGCGGGCACCCATGCCCGATCATTCTCTCCTCCGGATCACTCAAGAAGCTTTGTCTTAACCAAACCGGCTAAATTCTTTGCCCTGAAGGCTTCTATAAAGGAACAGGCCACCTCATACGCTTTTTGCTCTATCTGCTGGATATTCTTCTGAGGAATGGAATCTATCTCCTTTTTAAACGCCCGGGTGGCAAATTTTATGCCCTTCTTCTCATCCTCTGCCCATTTTTTCATCCGATCCAAAAGATCATTGGGCAAAAACTGATGAGCAATGTTCTGCCATTCGGTACCCACATTTCCTTTACGAATCCCGTAATCGGCAAATTTGCCCACCACATTCAAAGGGGTTCCGGTGATTCCGTGCTGAGCTATGCAGACTCCCTTTGGTCTGATGGCATCAAATACCTCCTTTGTCCTTTCTAAATCGATAAATATCTTCTCACCTGCCAGGTAATTGCCATGTTTTGAGCCGTTATTTATGGCTAAAAGATCTGGGTGGATTCTGTTGTCTGCCAGTCCATCGATAAAAGTGTTGGCTTCTTGCACTGTGGTAAGGACCGCCTCTTGTCCGGCGGACTTCACTTCCCCCACTTCCACCTCCAATCCCAGCCCATAAGGAGTGATTAGATTAGCCAGCTGGCTGGTGATATGGATGTTATCTTCCAGCTGGTTAAAAGAGGCATCTATGGCTATTGAGGTATAACCTGCTTCAAGTTCTGCTTCTATCTGCTCCCTGGCAGATTGAAAAGCCTTCGGGCTGGTATCCTTTACTGTGGTATGATCCCCGTGGATAAAGAAAGGTCTGGAGAATTTCATCCCCTCCGCATATTCCACTATGGTCTGGAAATAGGTCTGGGGAGTTTGCCCGGTGTAACCACCACCCACACCCCCCTCAGATTTAGCCAACTCAAATGCCACCACCGAATCCAACTCTTCTGCCGCCTTCATTATGCCCGGAATCGCATGTTTTATCCGGCAGTTACATGCCATCACGATGACCTTTTCGTCTCTCAATACCCTGAAAATATCATGCGAGTTAAGCAGACATACCTTGCTTTTGCTTCCCAACTTTTCCTTAATGTATTCAGATCTTAGATCTAAAATTTTGGCTTCTGTGGTTACGGCTGACATGGAAAGCCCTCCCTCAAGAATGGTTTCCTATTATACGAACATTTAAAGGCTTAAAATTGTCCTTATTTTGAGCTATTTGAATAACAAGGCCAAAACCACTGCCACCACCAGAGCTGGTAAAAAATTGCCCACCTTGATTTTCTTAATACCCAAAAGATAGATTCCGATTCCCACGATAATCAGACCTCCGGTGGCAATCAACTCGTTTAATACCTCGGGTCTTAAGAGGAACGAAAGCTGCCCTCCAAGGAGGGTTAGGCTCCCCTGAAAGATGAGCACGGTTAGAGCGGAAAAGATAACCCCCACTCCCAGACTGGAAGCGAAAACCACCGAAGCAAAGCCATCTAAAAGGGATTTGGCATAAAGCACGCTGGCATCTCCGCTGACCCCATCCTGAATTGAGCCCACGATGGTCATGGGACCGATACAGAAGACCAAACTGGAGGTGACGAATCCGAGTACAAAATCCCCCGAACGGGACTTTATCTTTCTCTTGAGGAACTCTCCCAGCTTCTCCAAGCCCTCTTCTACTTTGAGCAGTTCACCAATAATCCCGCCGAGAGCCAAGCTCCCGATAACCAGGAGGATGCTCTCGGTTTTGAGAGCCATCCTGAAGCCGATCAAGAGAGTAGAAAGGCCCAGGGCATGCATCACGATGCTCCTGATCTTCTCCGAGAATCTCGCTCCGATCATAAGCCCGATCGTGCTGCCAACTATCACCGTACCCGTATTAACCAGTGTTCCGATCATCGACTAAGAAAGATTAGCTAACCTCCAAGCTCAAGCGCCATCATCACCAATATTTTCGGGGATCTGTGATTTTCCCTTCAACGGCTGAAGCAGCTACCGTTGCGGGGCTACACAGATAAACCTCACCACCTTTTCCCAACTTTCCCAAGAAGTTCCTGTTCGAGGTCGACAGGAGCACATCCCCTTTTCCCAGGACTCCGTGATGTCCTGCCGTGCACAGACTACATCCCGGATTTGCCACCATAGCTCCCATGCTTATAAAGATCTGATAGAGCCCGGCCTCAAGCATGCTCATAGCCACCTCCCTGGTGGCAGGGACAACAACTAATCTCACCTCCGGATGGATTTTTCCCGCTTTCTTCAGAATCTTTGCCGCCGCTTTGAAATCCTCCAGCCTTCCGTTGGTGCAGGAACCGATAAACCCTTCATTGAAAGGCATTCCTTCAACCTCCTCCACCGGCTTGACGTTATCCGGGGTGTGGGGACAGGCGATCTGAGGAACTAACTTGTCCACGTTGATCTCCACCTCATCTGCAAAGCTGGCATCTTCGTCCGAGACCACAATCTCAAGTTCGTCTCCGCATCTTTGTCTTAAAAATTCCAGAGGCTCACCGTTCGGCTGGATGAACCCGATCTTGGCATTGATTTCGGTCATCATGCTTCCCAGGGTAAGCCGTCCAGCCAAGGAAAGGTTGTCTATCGGCTCACCGGTAAGCTCCAAAGATTTGTAATTAGGCTTATCCGTCCCTATCTCTTTTACAAATTTCAAGGTCAAATCCTTAGCCGAAACCGGCTCTTTGTAATTTCCTTTAAAAACTATCTTAATTGTCTCCGGCACTCTGAACCACAGTTTTCCAGAATACCAGGCGGCCACGATATCCGTGTTTCCAACTCCAGAGGCAAATGATCCTACTGATCCCAAAAGATTCATATGGCTATCCGTCCCGATGACTACAGAACCGGGCCTTATCATCCCTCTTTCCAAAAGCACATGTTGTCCGATTCCCCAGTTGACGTCAAATAGATTTTTTATCTTTTGTCTTTTAGCAAACTCTCTGCACAAAACTTGATTTTGTGCCACCTTCATATCTTTGGCCGGGGCTTGATAATCGAAGGTAAGTGCAATTTTATCAGGATCCTTTACTTTGCCTTTATTGGTGAATTTATCAAACTCCAGAACCGCATTGGGTCCCCCAAAATCCCTGATCACCACCAGATCCACCTCCGCCCACACCCGATGGTTGGCACAAACATCTTCGCCCGACGCCTTAGATAAGATTTTTTCGATTATAGTTTTTCCTTTACTCATTGTAAAATCCTACTTCTCTTAGATAATCGTGTTCTAATTTGCCTAACTGATTCA
>LJUX01000056.1 GCA_001304155.1 candidate division Zixibacteria bacterium SM23_73_3 | reverse complement strand
GGATAGAGTTATTCCCACTCGATGGTGGCGGGAGGTTTGGAGGAGATGTCGTATACCACCCGGTTAACCCCCTTTACCTGGTTTATAATCCGATTGGAGATTTTCACTAAAATTTCTGCTGGAAGGTGAGCCCAGTCGGCAGTCATGCCATCTACAGAGGTGACCGCCCGTAAGGCTATCACATTTTCATAAGTTCTCTCATCTCCCATCACCCCCACGGTCTGAACCGGCAGAAGCACACAGAAAGCCTGCCATATTTTATGGTACTGATTCGCCCTCTTAAGCTCAGAGATGTAAATATCATCCGCTTCTCTTAAAACCGCCAGCCTCTCTTTGGTCACATCTCCCAAAATTCTCACTGCCAGACCAGGTCCGGGGAAAGGGTGACGTCCGATTATGCTTTCCGGCAGGTTCAATTTTCTCCCCAGTTCTCTCACCTCATCTTTAAATAGCTCCCTTAAGGGTTCAATCAACTTCAAGTCCATCTGCTCCGGCAATCCGCCCACGTTATGGTGCGACTTTATAGTGGCAGAAGGACCTTTAAAGGAGGTGCTTTCAATCACATCCGGATAGAGTGTCCCCTGGGCTAAAAACTCAACCTCTTTGATCTTTTGCGCCTCCTTTTCGAATACCTGAATGAACATCCGCCCGATGATCTTCCTTTTCTCTTCCGGATCTATCACCCCTTCAAGCTGGCTTAAGAATCTTTCGGATGCATCCACCACTGTCAGGTTTAAATCAAAATTCCCAAAGGTGGTGATCACCTCCTGCACTTCATTTTTTCTTAAAAGGCCATTGTCCACCAGGATACAATGAAGCTGTTTGCCCACGGCCTGATTTACCAGAATAGCACATACGGATGAATCCACTCCGCCACTTAATCCTAAGATTACTTTGCCATCTTTTACCTGGTCTTTGATCCTGACAACGGTTGCATCGATGAACGACTCGGTGGTCCAGCTTCCTTCACACCTGCAGAGGCGGAATAAAAAATTCCGGATGATTTTTTTGCCCTCTTCTGTGTGAGCCACCTCCGGATGAAACTGCAGTCCAAAAATTTTCTTCTCTTTATCTCCTATGGCGGCGAAAGGAATGTCTTCAGTATGAGCTAGAACCTCAAACCCGAGAGGCAGTTTGGAGAGATGGTCGCCATGGCTCATCCATATAACGGTGTTATCCCTAACTCCGGAAAGCAGAGTTTCTTTTTCGTCGACGTGGATGATGGCTTTGCCGTATTCTCTTTTTTGTGATCTCTCCACTTCTCCACCAAAGAGCTTTCCGATAATCTGTAAGCCATAGCAGATTCCCAGAACCGGAACGCCCAATTGGAAAATTTCGCTTGTGCAAAAGGGAGCATCCTTATCGAACACGCTGGAGGGCCCGCCGGAAAGAACTATGCCCTTTAAATTTTTCTCCTTATGGCTTTCCGGACTCTGATTGAAGGGCACTATCTCGCAAAAGACCCTATTTTCCCGGATGCGTCGGGCGATCAATTGGGTGTATTGCGAACCGAAGTCCAATATGATTATGGTCTCCTGATGTTTCACGCTTTTTATTCTTTCTCTGATTTCAACCTTGTATCTTTCAACCAAATCTTATCATTCTTTTGTGGATAATCCAGGTTGTAATGGAGTCCCCTGCTCTCCTTTCTCTGTAAGGCACATTCTATGATCAACTCGGACGTGGTGGCGATGTTTCTCAGCTCGATCACGTCATAGGTAACCGGATTGACCTTATAGAATTCGGTGATCTCATCCAGAAAGATGCTGATCCTTCTTTTAGCCTGCTTGAGACGACGATTGGAGCGGACTATTCCCACATAATCCCACATAAATTTTTGAATCCAGTCCCGATTGTGAGAGATGATCACCCATTCCTGCTGATCAAAGACCCCCTCCAGACTCCAGGAAGGGATGGAAGGGAAGGAGAAATCTTTCATGGACGAAAGCGTATTCTTTGCACTTTTGGCGGAGAAGTGAGCAAAAGCAACCGCCTCCAAAAGAGAGTTGGATGCCAGTCTGTTCGCTCCGTGCATTCCGGTGTAAGCCACCTCACCACAGGCATATAGGTTTTCTATTCCGCTCCTCCCTTCTAAATCTGTGACTACCCCACCGCAAATATAATGAGCTGCAGGCACCACCGGAATCGGGTCTTTGGTTATATCCAGACCCAGCGAGAGGCATTTTCCGTAAATATTGGGAAATCTCAATTTAATGAATTTCTGATCCAGGTGGGCGATGTCCAAGTAAACGCAAGACTCCCCCCGCTTTTTTAACTCATGGTCGATGGCTCGAGCCACCACATCCCGGGGAGCAAGTTCCTTGCGGGGATGATACTTTTCCATAAAACTCTCACCAGACTGCAGCCGCAGGATGCCCCCCTCTCCTCTCACCGCCTCTGAGATCAAAAAGGAGTTTGCTTGATCATGATAGAGTGCGGTGGGATGAAATTGGATGAACTCTAAGTTAGCCACCTTTGCTCCGGCCCGATAAGCCATGGCTAATCCATCACCGGTGGCGATGGAAGGATTGGTGGTGTGAAGGTAAACCCTCCCCGCTCCTCCGGTTGCCAGCAGGGTTATCTTGGATAGACAGGCGAGGACCTGGTTTTTCTCTTTGTCCAGAACATAGGCCCCCCAGCACCTGATCTTTTCGTCTGCTTTTCGCTGGTAGTCTTTGAGATGATGCTGGGTGATCAAATCGATGGCTATGTGATCTTCCAGGATCTTAACATTCTTTTTGGCTTTCACCGCACAAAGAAGCGAGTTTTCCACCTCTCTGCCGGTGAGATCGGCGGCATGCACCACCCGGTTTTTGGAATGCCCCCCCTCCAACCCCAGATCGAATTCTCTTTTTTTCCCTCTCTTTCTGGTAAACTGCACCCCTACCCGGATCAATTCCTCGATACATCCCGGACCTGCCTCCACCACCTTTCTCACCACCTCAGGATCACATAGCCCACCCCCTGTTCTTAAAGTATCTTCAATGTGGAGTTCGAATGAATCATCTTTTGCAAAGACTGAGGCGATGCCCCCCTGAGCATAGTTGGTGTTGGATTCAGAGTCCTCCTTTTTGGTGACGATGACCACGTCCCCCCACTCACTGACCTTAAGAGCAAAGGAGAGCCCTGCAATGCCCGAACCGATTATAAGAAAGTCTGTCCTTATCTCCATTTATTCTTTTCCCTCAACTTTCTGCAAAAAGATTTCCTCTCCCCTGGTTATCTTCAAATCTATTTTTAACACATAGAAAGGGATATCCTGCTGGTTCATCAAAGGTATACGCACCGAATCCTTCTCTGTGGTGATGATAAAATTGGCATTTAAGTTTGTTGCTTCTTGTATTAGGCTCCAAACATCCTTTTTACGATAAGGGAAGTGATCTAAAAATATTCGGTGTTTCAAAATCTGTACCTGCAACTGCTTCAGACTGTTCTCAAATGATAAAGGGTTCCCGATGCCCGAAAAAGCTAAAGCCTTTTTGTTCTCCACATCCTTCGGATTGACTAAAGAGCCATCGGATAGTCTTTCTATGGAGCGGATCTGATAAACAGACCGAACGGTTGGAGCTTGGGGATTATATTTTTTCAATATGTGGATCGACTCATCTACATTGGAAACCTGGTCGGTTTTGGTCAGAACAAACACATCCGCCCTTCTCAAGGAGGATAAGGGTTCTCTTAATGTGCCTGCCGGGAGCAGCTTTCCGTTGCCAAAGGGATTGAGCGAGTCAATCACCACAATGTTTAAGTTCCGTAAAAGCTTTAAATGTTGGAACCCATCATCCAAAATCAGAAACCCGGTATCATATTTTTCAATGGCATACTCACCGGAGATGCTTTTATGTTTGTTTACCATGATGGGAACATCAAAAAGTCGTCCTGACATAAGGTAGGGTTCATCTCCCACCTCTTCCCAGTTTATTTTCCTTTTTGTTTTTTGTGTAAGCTCCACCATCCCTTTTTTCTTCCGCTTGTACCCTCTGGTAAGTATCGCCACCTTTTTATTCTTCTGTTTTAGTTTCTCCGCCAGATAGATGACTAAAGGGGTCTTTCCGGTCCCGCCCAGGGTAATGTTTCCCACGCTGATCACCTTTGCTTTAAGTTTTTTTTGCCCGAATATTCCATATCGGTAGAAAAGTAGTCTGAGAGTACAGATTAAACGATACAACCATGAGAAAGAGGAAAGAAGCCACCAGGGCGATGAATAGATCGTCTGTGGTCTGCCGTCCGCCGTCCGCCGACTGCATTTCTCAAGAGGGGAGAAAATCAAATCAACCGTCCTCTTAGAGACGCCGGTCTTCTTCTGCAGGGCTTCTTTTGCTCTCTTTCCCAATTTTATTCTTTCCTCATCCTCCGAAAGAAGACTGGACAGGTTGCAGTAGAGTTCTTCTTCATCATTAACTTTGATGCCTCCTCCGGATCCGGTTAAAATCTTGGCTTCCTCTTTGAAATGATCCACATAAGGTCCGAAAAGGACCGGGACTCCATAAATTGCCGGTTCCAAAAGGTTGTGCCCTCCCACCGGCACCAGGCTTCCCCCCACAAAAGCCACATCTGCTAAAGAGTAGATTTTAGATAGCTCCCCCATGGTGTCTAAAAGGATCACACTTTGATCTCTCAGGGAACGACTCTTAGAGGTGGGTTCTTCCAGTTGACTTTTCTTGACGAAGTTCATCTGTAAGTCAGAAAGAATCTTCTCTGTATGTTTTAATCGGTCAAGATGTCTGGGCGCAAGCACAAAAAGTAGATTTTTGTGCTTTTGCTTTAACCTTTTGAATACTTGGATTAAAATCCTTTCCTCCCCCTCCCTTATGCTTCCACCAATAATAACCTTGTAACGATCGGGGATACACAACTTTTTTCTCAACTCATCTTCATCTACTGCTTCTCTTACCAAAAGGAGGCGATCACATTTCAGATTCCCCGTCACTTCTATTTTATCCTGATTTGCGCCCAAAAGTGTCATTCTTTCTTTATGCTCTTCTGACTGCATGCACAAAAGATCTATGTAGGAAAGCGTCTCCTTAAACAGGCTTTTCACTAAAAGATATCTGGGCAGGGAGTCTTTGGAGATACGTCCGTTGATCAACGCCACAAAACACCCCCTCTTTTTCGCTTCTTTTATCAGATTGGGCCAAAGCTCGGTCTCCACCAGGATCAAGGCCGAGGGTTTTATTTTCTTCAAAGTTTTTCTTACGAATCTTTTCAGATCGACGGGAAGGAAGAAGACCAGCTTGATCCCCTCAAGAATCCTTTTTGCCTCCCTCTTACCCGTCTTGGTGACGGTCGAAACCACCAGGGTATATTCAGGATGCTCTCTTTTTACCTGGGGGATGATGGTGGATAAAACTTTTACTTCCCCCACTGAGGCGGCATGAAACCAGAGGATCTTTCTACCAAGAAGGTCTTTTGTTTTCTCCTCTGGCAATCTTCCCATTCTTTCGCCAATTCCATGTTTTCCCAGAGCCGCTCGAAGCAAAAGATAGGGAAACGAGACAGCGAAGATGAAATTTAAGATGAGGTTGTAAAGTGTATACATTTAGAAACTTTTTAAGCTTTCGAAGAACCGGAACCCAACTTAACGGACGGTCGAAAGACTCGATCGACCGCCATAGTGAGCGAAGCAGACGCCCACCCGTAGGGGGCCCTCCCGTCTGGGAAGCAAAGCAATCTCGTTTCTATACAAATCAATGAGTTAGAGATTATTTCGTCGTCCATATGGACTTCTCGCAATGACACTAACGGGGTTTTCAACAGGTTCTTAAGTTAAGTTCTAGTCCTTGCTTTATGTACATGCGAGAAATAATTATCCGCCCTTTGGGTCAACTCCCACAATCGCTTTTCCAGGTCAATTCTTTTTTCCTCCAATTCTTCAGAAGTAGCTTCAGTTGACACCAGTATTGGTTTTCCCAGCATGATCACCGTTTTGGAAAAAGGTTTAGGAATCAAAAATCGGTCCCAGGAGGAGAGGCTCCAGCACCCTTTTGCGGAGTTAGTTATGGGAATGATGGGCATTCCAGTTCTCTGGGCAATGTATATTATGCCCGGATGAGCCTGAAATCCGGGTCCCTTGGGTCCATCCGGGGTTACGGCTACATCGAATCCGGATGTGGTCTTCTCACACATCTCGAAGATGGCTTTTGATCCGCCCCGGGTGGTGGACCCCCTCACCGAGACGAACCCTAAGCGGTGAATTATGCGGGCAATATACTCCCCATCCTGATGCTGGCTGATCAGAACATGTATCTTTTGCTTGCGATGAGAATAGGTAAAAATGAGCATCCGGCCATGCCAGAAGGCATAGATTACTGACTTTTTTTCTTTCCTTAGAATATCCAGATTTTCCTCTCCCACCCATTCTATCTTCAACGTCATCCCCAGAATATAAATCAAAAGTGGACCTATCCAGGATGCTAAAAACAAAAGCAGTTCATCTTTTTTTCGTTTAAGCCAGTTTTTCATTCATTACCGTTTACTAACAAAAAGTGTAAAGTTTGCTACATTTAACTTGACTCTCCCTCACCCTGGTCCTCACTCCCCCTGGGGGAGAGGGGATAAATCCATTTATATTACTCAATAGTCCTCATTCGTCATTCCGCCAAAGTTGAGGAGGTCAACATTTCAGTTATGATCTGTGTTGCTTTCTTAGAGGCGCCATCTTCCCCCAGCTTCTCCTTCACCTTCCGCAGCTCATTTTGAATAGCTCTGTATCTATTTTTATCGCTTAGAATCTCATACATCTCCTCTGCGATCTGATTGGGAACTGCCTGGCTCTGAACAAACTCCGGAACTATTCTTTTGCCCGCCACCACATTGGCTAAGGCGATATTGGGTATGCTGATCAAACTTTTTGCCACCAGATAAGTCCATAGGCTGGTTTTATACAATACCAGAAACGGAGTGCCCAAAATAGCACACTCCAAGGTAGCGGAACCGGAGGCGATCAGGAGAAGATCAGCATATCTCATCAGATCATAGGTGAGGTTTTCCACTATCTTTGCCCCTAAGTTAGCTTGAGCGAGCAAATTCTCCAACTTCTCTCTTTTGATGGTGGGAGCCAATCCTAAAAGCACCTTTAAATTTTTAACTCTTGCCTCCAAAATCTTAGTTGATTCGAGCATCACAGGCAGAATCTTTCCCACCTCCTGCCATCTGGAACCGGGAAGCAGTCCTATCACCGACTCATTTTTTCTTAGGTCAAATTTCTTCTGGAAATCCTCCAAAGATAAAATAGGTCTGGTCACCTCCAGAAGCGGATGTCCCACAAATTCGCAGCTGATATTGAATCTTTTATAAATCTCTTTCTCAAAAGGAAGAATTACCAACATTTTGTCTATTGAGTTTTGCATCTTTTTAACCCTGTTGCCACCCCAAGCCCAGACCTGAGGGCTGATGTAATAAGCCACCGGTATCCCTAACTTTTTTACTTTTTTGGCGAACCGTAAATTGAAGCCAGGATAGTCTATCAGGATTGCCAGATGTGGTCTTCTGGCTTCGGTCACCGAGACCATGGTCTTCATAACTTTTCGGACAAAGCTCAAATTCTTAATCACTTCAAAAAAGCCCATAAAGGAGAGCCTATCAATGTGAAAGATAAGCTCCACTCCCTGGGTTTTCATCTTATCCCCCCCTATGCCGAAGATCTCCAAATCTGAATTTATCTTTAAAAGTTCTCTCACCAGACTGGATCCATGCAGATCGCCGGATGCCTCCCCGGCTATGATCATTATTTTTTTTGACTCATTCATGGTCAGGGTCCAACATTCTATAAAGATTTCAACTTGTCAAGTTCATGAGGTCTATTGAGAAAATCTCGTGAAGATCAAGATTTGGAGTGTTCGCTTTTAGACGAACCGAATAGAAGCTTGTAGCATCCAGAGAAGTTCAGGTCATGCTAAAGCCTGACACTCCAGATCAACAGAAAACTTGAAGGGTCCCGCCTTCGGCGGGACCAAACAAAATCAAATTATCCAGCCCTAAATATACTGTTGAACTCTCTAAGATTCTTCACTCCACTTTTTGTGTTCCTCGGCTTTTTCCTTGATCTTTAGCGCAACCTCTAAAGCTTTTTTACCATCCTCTCCGCTGACTTTAGGTGGGGTTTTAGTACGAACTGCATTTAAGAATGATTTTATCTCCGAGGTGAGCATATCCTGATGGCAGATCTCCGGTCTTTGGTAGACTATGGTTTTCCCTACCTTCTCCACGGGGATGTTTCCCACCACGGTTTTTTTCTCCTTTTCCCCCTGAGGCACGAACTCAGCTTCCACCAGCTTGTAAATCTCCACGGACTTCTGTAGAAAATCTAAGGATATATATGAGTCCTTTTGAAAAAGCCTCATCTTGCGCAGAGCTCGAGCGGAGATACGACTGGCGGTGATGTTAGCCACGCAACCGTTGGCAAAAGTCAGCCGGGCATTACAGATGTCCTCGCTTTCAGCGACAATCGGCACACCTGCGGCTTCTATCTTTGTTATGTTGCTTTTCACCAGACTCAATATCAAATCGATATCGTGGATCATCAAATCCAAAATAACCGCCACATCCGTTCCCCGGGGATTGAACTGAGCCATCCTGTGGGATTCGATGAATTTGGGATGGGGTTGATGCTCTTCTATGGCTTGAAATGCCGGGTTGAATCTCTCGATGTGTCCCACCTGAAGTATCAAATTTCTCTTTTCAGCAAGTTTGATCAACTCCTCTGCCTGCTTGACGGTCTGGGTTATCGGCTTTTCGATCAAAAGGTCTTTTTTCCTTTCTAAAATTAAAAGTGCCAGAGGATAATGTACAGTTGTGGGAACCACCAGGCTGATTGCATCTATTTCCTTTAAAAGCTCGTTTAAGTTCTCAAAATACCTGGTGTTGTATGTTTGAGCCACCCTTTTGCCCTTTTCCTGGTTTACATCGTTTATCCCCACCAGTTCAGCATCTGAGACTTGAGAGAAGATGCGAGCGTGATGATCGCCCAGATGACCCACCCCCACCACTCCAACTCTTATCTTTTCCATTTTTTTTCTCTCTTGAGATTAGCTCCAGTAAATATGGCGATTGTATCTATCAAGACTCGCCAAATTCGGTCAGTTCATTTCAACAAAAGTCTTGAAAAATATAACCATCTGTTGAAGGATAGTCAATAAAAGAAAAAATGGTATCAGAAGGAAAAGAGGAAAAAAACTCCAACGCCTAGATCAGAACCTAACTTAAGTTAGGTTCTGGTTTTCATTCGTTCATTATAAAGAAAAAATGGCAACGAACAGGTGTATCCGTTACCTCAGATAGAATATTTAGCTCTTCATCCGTTCAATCCTTCAGGACAAGTCCGTTTAATCCTTCAGTCCATGCCTTTCCTTCGACACCCCGCCTATGGCGGGGGACGAAGTGCAGGATGAGTCCGTTGACCTATTTTATAATCCCCCTTTCGCTTTTAGCGATGAAGTCTAAAATGATTTTAACCTCAGGTAGCAGTTCTATCTCCCTTTTGATTCTTTCGATCGCCTGGGAGGTGTTCAATTTTGATTTGAACAAAATTCGGAACGTTTTTTCTAAAGTCCGCATGGTTTCTTCAGGAAAGCCTCTTCTTTGCAGGCCGATTTGATTGAGCCCCAGAGTCTTTAAAGGATAGCCTGCCACCAGAGCGTAAGGACACACGTCCTTTTGCACCCGGAAGCCTCCTCCTATAATAGAATGTGCTCCGATTTTGACGAACTGATGCACCGGCACCACTCCTCCCACGATGGCAAAATCACCGATCTCCACGTGACCGCCCAAGTTAACTGAGTTGGCCAAAATCACGTGATCGCCAAGAAGGCAATCATGAGCCACGTGTGCGTAGGCCATGATGAAGCAATTTTTGCCTACCACCGTCTTTCCCCGATATTTGGTGCCCCGATTAAGGGTGGCATATTCTCTAATTACGGTTCCATCCCCGACGGTAAGATGAGTCTTTTCTCCCTCAAATTTTAGATCCTGGGGCAGGGTGCCCAGAACTGCTCCGTGATGAATCTTGCAGTTTTCCCCCATTATGGTTTGAGAATCTATCAAAACGTGAGAACCGATTTCTGAGCCTGCACCTATTTCTGCCCCTTCATTTATTATGCTGAAAGGACCAACTTTTGCATCACCTGCCAGGTTTGCGTCTTTGTGAATGATGGCTGTGGGATGAATATCCATGATCGGATTCGATGGAAGAGTTATCTTAGTTGAAGTTCTCTTTCAAAAAGGAATTATTTTTATTGATTACCGAGGTTGATTTTGAAATATCCCGCCCCCAGGTTTTATAAACTTCGCATCTTCATCTATCCACAATGGTTGCCATCAAAGTTGCCTCACAGACCAGATCGCCTTCCACATAAGCTTTTCCCTGCATCTTACAGGTCCCCCGGCGGAACTGAATCATCTCCAGCTCAAATCTGATTTGATCACCGGGTAGAACCGGTTTTCGGAAACGAACTCCGTCTATTCCCATGAAATACACCAGCCTGTTTTCGGGGTCATCCACGGTGTTAAGAAGAAGAATTCCTCCGGCTTGAGCCATAGCCTCCACGATCAGTACCCCGGGCATTATGGGATGACCGGGAAAGTGACCGGAGAAGAAGGGCTCATTCATGGTTACGTTTTTGATCGCCACTACACTCTTTCTGGGCTTGATATCCACCACCCGATCCACCAGCAAGAAGGGGAAGCGATGGGGCATGATTTCTAAGATGGCATTTATGTCCAGAAGATAATCTCCGGTGGCTTTTTTCTGGTATCTAGTAGTTATCTGCTCCTTTTCATACTGCTCCCGTAGCTTTCTTACCAGCGCCACATTGGCGGCATGTCCGGACCTTGCTGCCAGAACATGTCCTTTTAAAGGAACACCTAATAGATATAGATCCCCTAATAGATCTAAAGCCTTATGCCGGCACGGCTCGTTGGGGAACCTCAATGGAACGTCGTTTAAGATTCCCGTCTTGCCGACAAAAACCTCCTCCCTCACCCCATACATCTCCTTAAGCCTGCCGATTTTGGTCTTACAGTTGTCCTCGTCGCAGATCACTAAAGCATTGTGAAGACTTCCCCCTTTTGCCAGACCCTCTTTGTATAACTCCTCTAGTTCATGAAAAAAGCAGAAGGTTCGGGCCGGGGCAAATTCCTCTACAAATTCTTTCTCCAGTGAAACCAAAGAGGTATACTGCGTGCCCAAAGCTGGATTCCGATAGTCCACCATGAAGGTGATTCTTAAATCATCTGAGGGAACTACCACCAGATCTATTCCCTTATCCTTTTCAGAGTAAAACAAAGGAGTTTCTATCTCCAGATAGTTTTTAGGAGAGTCCTGCTTTTCTGTGCCTGCCTTCAGTATGGTTTCCACAAAGGGTAAGGCGCTTCCATCCCCTACCGGAGGCTCGCTGGAATCCAACTCCACCTGGAGATTATCCAACTGGAGTCCAGCTAAAGCGGCTAAGACATGTTCCACCGTGTAGACTTTAGCCTCCCCTTTTTTCAGCGTGGTCCCCCGGGTTATATCTATCACATGAGCTATGTCTGCGGGAATCTCCGGAGAGCCAGGAAGATCGGTTCTCATAAATACGATGCCGTGACCAATAGGTGCAGGTTTGAAGATGATGGTGGTCTGATTGCCGGTATGCAGTCCTACCCCTGAATAGGAAGCAGATTTTTTGATAGTACGCTGTAGCTTAATCATCCGAATCTTTAAAATTCAAGTACTGTCGAACTCTTTCCCCTTGAATAAATCCCATTTTTTAATGAAAGTCAAGAGAAAAATAGTGTGGCTCTGTCTCTCATACTGTCAAGCTAATTGTGTAAATTCGTGTTTAGGCACATCCTGGGATTGATTTAAGACATAAGCTATTAGACCATAAATGATTCTCTCTGCGCTTTTGAC
>LJUX01000055.1 GCA_001304155.1 candidate division Zixibacteria bacterium SM23_73_3 | reverse complement strand
CGGATTTTGTTTTTCAACTGGGCGGAATAACCAGTCAGGATGTTGGCATCTTCCTGAGTAAGACTTAAGAGTCTGTCGGCGGCGTCATACATTTTGAATTCAAAATCAAACAGCTCTTTTATTATATCTTCACCGATATCTTCTCCTTTTTCTGCTCTTAGTTTAAACGCTTTGGTATAACATTCATGCACCGAGATAACGGTTGTGGTCTCTGCAGGAATAAATTGATGATTTGCTTCTATATATTGCCCCATCATGGAATATTCAGCGACAATGGCGTCAATAGGCTTTTCCTTCAGGGTCAGTTTCAACGCTTCTTCAATCCCCTGGCAAAACCCGCCATCTCCATTTAAGAAGAATTTCGGTCTGTTTAATCTTTTATAAAGTGCCTCCACTTCGGGGTGAGGTCTTTTCCTCACCGAATCAACCCGAATAATCCTTTCGCAGAAAGGCTCAAGGCTTTTATCTTTTAAGTCCGCGTCAGAATAAGCCGGAGCAATCACCGTTATCTTGTGTCCCATTGAAGACAGATTTTTAATTCTATGATAGATGAGTATGGGGCCTCCAATGATATCTGCTCTGGGGAGCAATTTTGGTAAAAATAAAATGTTCATTTTCTTTTTCCTTCAATTATTTCTTTCAGGATCAAACTGACTTTTCTTTCGCTTGTATACTCCATCAGCTTCTGCCAGTGCTTTTGCAATTTGCAGAGGTTTTGGAAGGGGTCAAATTTTGGTACGGCGTCACTTTTGGCAAGCTCGATATTTTTTAATGCCTCTTCACTGCTTTTTTTGTCGCCTTGAGCAAGATATTCCTCAGATAATAGGTCGCAAGATTTCTCAATCTTCTCCTCAAGGTCACTTTTCAAAAAACAGCCCGGATAGGGATCAAACTCATCGGGATGAACCGTTGTCATTCCCATCATCATTTTTTGGTTCTCAATCTTTGCCCGTTCATAGATAAAACGATGGATGTCTTCTCGCAACCTCATCCAAACCGGATGTGTTTTTGGTGGCGGAAGATGTTTAATAGTTAGTTGATTATCCAGAAAAAAAGGGGATCCAAACATCTTCGCATTTATCAAAAAGTCTATATCCTCTCCTCTGGGAACATCCGGATCAAAAGGTACACAAGTAAAAAGATTCCGGTGAATCACCATGTTTCCACCAAACACAAAAGGTGTCTCTTTCAGGCGGGGCTGGGTTCCAATGATTTGGTCAAATGCCTCATTCATCCTCTCATATTGGTCCCAGTATTTCATCCAGGGGCGAAATGTTTTCTTCACGCGATAGTCCCCATCTGGTTGAAGATAATAACCCGCTATCGCATTAATGGACTTTCTTGCGATCTTTCCCCCGATAAACTCTTTGGCTTTGGACATGAAGTTTGGATCTTCAAATACCTCATCATCGTCGATCAGCACTGCTGCTTCCGAACCCAAGATGTGCGGAATAAACATGCATAGATTTCGCACATTTGAATATCCCCGGAGTTGAAGGAGATCAGCCCATTCCTTTTTGCCTTTGCTGAACAATAGACCATGTATTTGTTTGAGGTGAGAAGGGCCAAAGAGCAACACCTCTACTCCAATGGTAGCCGAAACCGATTCGATGATGTTGGCAATCTTGTCTTCAACCTTTGTCTCTATTTCTTCTGCAGTAGGAACGGCAATTATTACCAATTGAAAATCTTTATCTTTGATGATGTTTATGCTTTGAACAGCTCTGAGCAACGTACCTTCGCTATCCAAAGGAGTAGGGTGATCATAGACAGCGTCGCCCTCCTTCCAACCGACCTGACTTTCCCTTGCCCAATAGGATGGAATCGCCATTGTAATTTTCATGGCTTTATCCCTTTCTTCTCTGTTTCATTTAGAGGCGTATTCATTTTTGGTTTTCTTCTTCAAGCATCTTTAAGGGGTAGGTTAACCATCCTTCAGGATATTGCCAATTCTTTTTGGCAAGCACCTCTGCATAATCTTGCAGGATGGTCAGCTTAACCCAGAGACTGACACCCTTTATTGCCTTTGCTTTCTTCAGTCTTATGGTATTCTTTTCCCTTTTGAAAATCAAGAAAAAAAGTCGCCTGCCTTTCGTCCGCCTCTGTGGTAAATAGGTGCAGCTCCACGTTTCGATATTGAGTGTTGCCCGGATTCTTTGTGAGTATTTAATTTTGGGATTTGAACCCAGAAGGAATTTATTTTTCACCGGGTGAGTGGAAAGAAAATCTTTTGCGTTTAAGGTTTGACTTTTTTCAATTCCTTACTCAGGGTTTTGAAAACCTTGTCCCGATTTTCTTTGGTCACCTCAATGATTTTGACGTCGTCACGAGCTTTTACCTTTTGGGCAAAGGGATGATGAGCCAGGGTGACTGTTCCCAGCACTGGATTATCTGCATCCAATGCCTTCTCCACCACTCCCTGAAACTGGGGCGAAAGAAGCTCCATCTTCCCGATCTCATCTATAACGATGATTTTTTTCTCCATGAGGCACATCTGGATCTCCTTCACCCCTATCCTATTCAGAGTATAAACCCCCACCCCATATTTTCCCACTTTATACCTGCTTTTGAAATCGCGATGAGCCAAGACTCCCTTGAAACCAGAGAGGGTAACCACGGCAAACCCCATGCGCATGTTATCCTCTCTTATTTCCTCGGTGTAAAATCCTCCAGCCGGAAGCTTCAATTTCTCAACCAGTTTCTTTATAATGGTGGTTTTTCCTGCCCCTGGATGACCTGTTAAGAGGTAATTCATATGGATACCCCACTATCTAAAGCAATCGAAACATTTTTTCGCACCTAAAGATCACATATGGCACAGGAATTGTCAAATAGAAACTTCACCCACTTTGAACAATTTCCAGCTTAAATTCCACTGGTATAAACCCCGAATTCATACTGAGAAAAGGTGGTAGCCGAAGCTGTGATCTTCCCTACACTTAAAAATCGTATGATGGTGGCATCATTTCAACAAAAGTATCTCCCTGGTAACTTTCCCCTCCCCTACCCTTAATTGATAAAAATATATGCCACTGAACAGTTTCACTCCATCCTCAGCCTTTCCATCCCAGATGGTGTGGTATACTTAGGCAGACTTTTCTTCGTCCACCAGAGTCGGCACTTTTTGTCCTACGACATTAGCAATTATCGGGGTGACGTGGATCGGAAAACGTTTAGAGGTGTCGAACATAGCTCGTATGATAATTTTGAGTTTGAATCCCAGATGATTACTGAAACAATTCCATGATCAATATAATTGCTTCCGCAGATAGGTCAACAAAAATTTCGAAGTAATATTAATTGCAGAATGAAACCTCAACTCCTATCTCATTCCATTTTATGTAGAGGGGAACCAGGGAGGCGAGGTAGAAGGACCAACCTTTTTTCTTTCTGGGAAAACCAAACCTTACACAACAGCAAATATTTTAGAAATCTACTCGAACTCACAAACATTAAGTTGCATTTTCAAAGGATAAACACCTCAAGGTGTAGTTTAGTTGCTGGATTAGCCCTTTAGGATTTTCTATCACGCTCGACCTGTAGTTTTCTTGATCTTTCTTTTCAACCTCAACTTTCGATATTGGAGGGAATTCAGTCTCGTCTGTTGCACTGAAGCAGAAGATAAATAAAGATCGGAGCTTAACTGAAAGATTGCTCTGTCCACGAAAGATAAAGCCTTAAGATAATCCTTTCTTTTGTGTTCATAATACTTGGCTAACTCTTCATGGGCAGAAAGAGAAAAAGGCAAATCTTCTTCAGTCAGCTTTTGCCATATCTTCACAGCGTCGTGAATGCATCCACCCCTTTTGCAAACGAAGGCTAAGCTAACATATATCTCCAGTTGCCACCGAGGCGACAATTTTTCAGATAACGCTTGTTTGAAACATCTAGCGCTTGCCTTGTAATTTCTCAGATTCTGATGAATTCTTCCCAGACTATACAAATCTATGGGGTCTTTAATCTCTGAGAGACTAAAATCTTTCAGTGCCTGATCGATCAAAACAGAAAGCCTCAAAAGCGACAAAATATCATAAACGTTATGATGAAACACGGGAAGTAAAGGCTCAGCTTCACCTGTTCTAAGATAATCAAAATATATCTGGGGAACCATATAGCTGGGGACATCTATTTCTCTTCTCACTTTCAGGATCTGATGTTCTAAGTTACTCAGGCTGCACTCTCCGATACGTCTTTTCCATAAACGTCGGCAGGGAAAAAGAAGATCAAGATGAGCCCAACTGGCGGGATCAAACTCTATGCGATTAATCACGAATCTGTTTTGCAGAAGTGGCAAATCATAGCATTTACCATTGAAGCTTACCAGAAATTTAAAACCACCCAGTCTTTCTGCGATAGCGGAAAGAATTGCACTTTCCTGATGAAAGTCTTGCATGAAATATTGTTCAATCACGAACTCTTCTCCAGAAAGATATCCCAATCCTACCAGGAAAGCATAGGTCCCCACCCCTCCTGCCAAGCCGGTGGTTTCGCAGTCCAGGAAAACTGCCCCTTTGAGATCAAAAGAATTCGAACAAACTTCTTTTGTGCTCGACTTTCCGGATGAGCAAATCCGAGCTAAAGATTCCCCATTAATATTCCAGGAGAAGGGCAATTTAATTTGTTGATAAAGCCTGCTCTGATCGAATTTTTTTTCGACCAGAATAAATCTGCCAAATCTGTTTTCTGCCATTGTGCCGTTCAGAAGTTCCACTATTCGGTCTTTTATCTTAGGAGCGACTGCACCTCTTTTGTGGTTTATATTAAATCTGGCGAAACTCTTCAGTCTGTCTTCCAGTTCCATGATCTTAGCTTTAAAACCAATGTTCTATATTCTTAGAACTCTTGAGATTTTTATTTTCTTTTTATGATAACAGAAGGGCTTAATAATGTAATAATATTCTATCCGCGTAGACAAGCCTTTACGGCTTGTCAGCCCCGCCTTTGGCGGGGCTACGTGGCATCATTAAAACGAATAACTTTTGCTTAAAAGATAAAGCTTGGTTTACTTTGTGACTATTTTTTTCTTTACGTCAATCTTTCTTTTCACTCTTTCCACTAAAAGATACGCCTCTTTAACATCTTCCCCCAAATGCTTCACCTTATGAGCATCTGAACCGAAGGCGACTATTTTCACCCCCATTTCCAGTGCCAGGTTCAGAATTTCCAAGCCGGGGCAAAATTCCTTATGTCCTTTTCGCAAGATCCCGGTGTTTATCTCCATTCCCACATCATTTTTTGCCATAAGTTCTAAAACCGGCTCCACCAGGCCCCGATGTGCGGTCAGAATTTTTTCTCCATAAAAGCCCAGTCCATATTTTTTGTATGTATCCAGATGCGCCACAGCTTGGAAAAGTCCACTTTCCACCGCTCGTTTCAAAACCTCATAGTATTCTGTTACCATCACTTCAGCACTTTTCTTTTTGAAATATCTTTCTGCTTCCCTTGATGCAGTGATGGCGATATGATCCAGACAATGCACCGCACCCAGACGATAATCCAGATAAAAACCAGCTAAATCTTTTCTCAACTTATCCTCGATGTGGGGCGCATAATCCACCTCCAGGCCTGCTTTCACCGAAAGCCCGAAAGGATTATATTTTTCACCTGCTCTTTTTACATCCGCAATATATCTTTTCACACTATCTTCTGATAATGGAACTATCTTTCCATCTATTTGCATAAAGGGATCTTCATCTTTCCTAAATGGATCGGAGTCGTAATGAGTGGTGAAGCAGATCTCTTTTATGTCCAATTCCAATGCTCTCTGGCAATACTCATCAATAGTCCCGGTAGCATCCAGAGAATAATCCGGATGGACATGCCAGTCAGCCTGGTTTAAACTACAAGACACTATGGAGAGATTTTTCTTCAAAGATTACACTGCCTACGAGATTTGTTATCTTTTATAAATGGTTGATAAACTTTTGCCCCAATAGTGGCGGGAATTTATCCCGCCCTGAATTTAGCTTTTTCAACAAACCTTAAAGTTTCACGCTCCAGTCAAAAAAGGATTCCTCCTTCTCTCCTCCCCGATAGTGGATGCAGGTCCATGACCGGAGTAGATCAAATAATCGTCCCCCTTGGTTAACAATTTCCTTTTGATAGAATCTATAAGTTGCTTAAATGACCCACCCGGCAAATCCGTTCTGCCAATCGAGCCACAAAAAAGGGTGTCTCCGACAAAGATCATCTTATCTATAAGGAGCGAGATTCCTCCGGAAGTGTGTCCGGGTGTATGTATAACCTCAAGAGTATATTCTCCGAATTGAATCTTATCCCCTTCCTTCAACGTTCCATCCGCCGGACAAGGATCTGCTCCGCTATCCATAAGAAATGGCTGAGCTTGATCAGTCGGAGTAAGCATAGATGAGTCCTCTGCATGGATCAAAACTGTCGCCTCGGTTGTCTTCTTGAGTTGAGCTAATGCACCGGTGTGATCAAAATGACCATGGGTCAAAACTATATATTTGACCGTTAGGTTTAACCCTTTGATCTCTTTTTTTATTTCTTCAAAATCTCCGCCCGGATCTATAACCACCGCTTCCCTGCTTTTCTCGTCAGCAAGGATATAACAATTGGTTTCAAGCAGACCTAAGACAAGAGTTTTCAAGATCAAATGTTTGCTCCTTCTATTTTGAGCAATTTTCTCTTAATACTCAATCCACCACCATACCCTCCCAAAGTTCCATCCTCCCTGATCACCCGATGACAGGGTACGACTATGGGAACGGGATTAGCTCCGCAGGCAACTCCCACTGCTCTCGCCTTATTTCTTCCTCCCACCTGTCGGGCCAACCATCCATAGCTTCTGGTCTCTCCGGAGGGAATCTTAAGCATCGCGTTCCACACTCTCTTCTGAAAAGCAGTGCCGCCTGTTAAATCCAGTGACTCCTTAAATTTTATCTTCTTGCCGGAGAAATACGCCTTCAAAGTTCTTTTCAAAGACGAAAACTTCTTTTCATCCTTCTTCAGCTCGATGTTTTGATCTTTTTTCAAAGCGGAAAAAAATCTCTGCCATGTACTTTTAGGAAATGTGATAAAATTCAAGCCTCTCTCCGTTCGGGTAGCAAGTATCTCACCCACCGGAGATTTAAAAGTGGTATAGTAGAGTTTCATTCCTCCTCCTTTTAATTAGGCTCCATGGTCGGACGTCGGTGTCGATGCTCGTAATGAAGCTCGTCATTTCGAATCTCGATGCTCGAAGATTTCTTTGCGAAGCATTCATACGAATATCCAATTAGGTGCAACAGCTTCAAACTTCGAGCTTCCAGCATCGATACCAGCTTCGTCACCGTTAACCGAGCTTCGAAAACTCATTTTTCTACAATATCCATTGGACATGAAATCTCTTTACACTTCATGGTATGTCTTTATGTATTCAACCTGCTCTTGGGCATGGTAGGAGCTTCGCACCAGGGGACCGGATTCCACATGCGCAAATCCCATCTTTTTTCCTATAACTTTTAACTCTGCAAATTCATCCGGATGATAAAATTTTGCCACGTGAAGATGATCTTCAGAAGGGCTCAAATATTGCCCGATGGTCAGAAGCTTACAGCCTGTATTTTTTAGATCGTTCATCAAATCGATGATCTCATCCCAGGCTTCCCCCAATCCAAGCATTATGCCAGATTTGGTTATGATGCTCTTATCAATTTTCTTGGCGTTAAGAAGAAGATCCAATGACCTTTGATAATCCGCCCCTTTTCTCACCATGGGATAAAGCCTTTTGATCGTCTCCATGTTGTGATTCAAAACATCCGGCTCCGCTTCTAACACTACTTTCAATGATTCAAATGACCCAGCAAAGTCGGGAATCAACACCTCCACCTTACAATTCGGAATAAATCTCTTGACCTCCTTGACAGTCCGGGAAAATATGACTGCTCCTCCATCCGGAAGATCATCCCTGGTGACTGAGGTAACCACCACATATTGCAATTTCAACTCTCTTGTAGCCTCCGCCAACCTTTTGGGTTCATCCTCGTCCACCGGCAAGGGAATGCCTCTTTTCACATCGCAGAACTTGCAGCCCCTGGTACAAACATCACCCAAGATCAAAAACGTGGCTGTCCCCTGTTCAAAGCAGTGGCTTATGTTGGGACAATTAGCTTCCTGACACACGCTGTGCAGATTCGAACGAGCTAATAGGGACTTTATTCTTCGATAATTTTCGCCCCAGGAAGTTCTAACCTTCAACCACTCCGGACGCTTGACCTGCACAAAACCTCCAAAGAGGAGTGTTGACTTCTTGCTCCCAACAGTTTAGATTAAGATAACGTTTGTGCATTAAAAAGCAAGACCAAATAATTCATCCTGTAGCGGAAAGCTTCAGCTTTCCACGTAAAGATTCAAGAAAGGAAAAATTATGGTTGAAGAGAAGTCCTATGATTTGATTATTATCGGTGGAGGCCCCGCTGGTCTGACCGCCAGCATCTATGCCAACAGGGCAAAATTGAACACAATACTTTTAGAGCGGCTCAATCCCGGTGGTCTGGTAGCATCCACCGACTGGGTGGAAAACTATCCCGGCTTTCCTGATGGAATTAGCGGCGTTGAGCTTGTAAAAAAAATGAACGAGCAAGCAATAAAGTTCGGACTTGAAATCATTCCATTTAAAGAGGTAAACTCTGCCGACGTAAAAGGTCAAACCAAAACCATAAAGGTGGATGACGAGCAATATAAAGCTAAAGCCGTGATCATCGCCTCGGGGACAGAACCCAAGAAATTGAACATTCCCGGAGAGGAAAAATTCAAAGGAAGGGGTGTATCTTATTGTGCCACCTGCGATGGCCCATTCTTTCAGGACAAAGACATCGTTATGATCGGTGGGGGAAGCTCCGGCATTCAGGAGGGACTATTTCTGACCAGATTTGTAAAAAGCATTATCGTGGTCGAATTCATGCCTCACCTTAATGCAGAAAAGATATTGCAGGACAGAGCTCACAAGGATACGAAATTTAAGTTCTTCATAAATCACATGGCCACCTCCATAAATGGAGAGACTCAGGTAGAGTCAGTTACCATAAAAAGCCGGGAGACAAATGAGGAGAAGATCATACCAGCAGCAGGTGTGTTTGTCTACGTCGGTTGGGACCCAAAGACAGATTTCGTCAAAGGTCAGATTGAGCTCGATAAATGGGGTTATGTGGTTGCCGGAGAAGACACGAAGACTTCCGTACCCGGAGTCTTTGCAGCAGGCGATGTGAGACAAAAAACATTAAGACAGATAACCACTGCAGTGAGCGATGGTTCGGTTGCCGCCTTCATGGCGGAAAAATACATTGAAGAACTGAAAACAGATTGAGTGTTGAATTTGAATGTAGGGGTGGAGCTTTAGCTCCGCCCGTTATGAGAGTTAATCTGAAAATTCGCCCCTACATTTCTTTCCTTGGTTGTCCCGAAATTCCAACTTCTGCAAAAGAACTTAATTCTCTATTCCTTTTTGGGCGGGGATGCCAAATTTGAAAGGATGTTTTATCTCTTTCACCTCGGAGACTAAGTCAGCAAGATCAATCAGCTTTTTAGGAGCGCCCCGACCGGTGAGAACCAGGTGCAGATCAGGAGGTTTCTGCTTAATCAAGTCGGTTACTTCTTGAATGGTGAGGAGCTTTTTGTCTAAGGCGATGTTGATTTCGTCCAGAACGACAATATGATACTTTTTGGATAGGATTTGATCTTTGGCAAACTTCAAGGTTTTTTTTGCGGCTTTCACATGTTCTTCAAAGGGAAATCTGTCGCCCTTAATCTTAACATACCCCTTCCCCATGGTTTTAATCTCAATTCCGCAATTGAACTTTTTGACGAATTTTAATTCACCGTAGCTTTTAAAGCTCTTTACAAATTGGATAATTAGAATCTTTTTGCCATGCCCTGCCGCTCGTAGTGCCATACCCAGAGCAGCGGTGGTTTTCCCTTTCCCGTCACCGGTATAAACTATGACCAATCCTTTGGTTTTCTTACCCTTCATCATTTTAGAGGCTTAAGTTCTCGCGATGATTTCAAATCTAAAAACCTCACCCCTTCAGTTCCCCTCTCCACAAAGTGGAGAGGGGACACAGGGGTGAGGTAAGCTATCAGTTTTTGAATATCCGATTTTTTCGTTGCACCTTATCTACTTGCCACTGCGTGGATGATGTTATCATCCACGCTGAATTTCTTCAGGAATGCTTCTCGCTCGGTTTTCATCTTCTCCACCCAGGCCTTGTAAAGGTCGCCTCGACCTTTGTTTTCGAAGAAGATCTTTGGATTGAGAATCTCTTTCGGAACCTTGCTTAAAAGCTCGGCATTCTCCGGCGCGTCCACATCCACGATCTCATATCCGAAGTCCGGGTCCTTCTTCCATTTTATCTTTCCGGACAGCATGGCTTCAAGCATGGCAGAGGAATGACGGATTTTCACTTTGAGCGCAACTCCCTTCTCTTCATCCCTCTGATCTCCACCTATGTATCCGGTATTCATCAGCCAGGTTTGCAAGCCCGGCAGCTTGGCTGCCAACTCACTGAACCTCTTTGCCTGCAGCCCGAACGGACTGGTGAAGAATGGCTGGGTGAAAGGTGAACGGGTCTTGCCTCTTTCCTTGCCTGCTGCGGAGGTTTTTGAGGTTTCTCCCAACATGAAGTAGCCGGCTGCCAGCTCCGGAGTCTGGAGACGAACGATTCCCGGGACGGCCGCATCCGGACCCTCATCCCGGTTTAAAATTCCCAGAGATCTTAATGGTGGAATATCATCAAAGCTGGCAGCATCTTTTATCGCCTTCATGGGAATTATGGATCTGCCGTTTTGGGTCCATACGGTGAAATCCCATCCATCTTCGGGAATGTCATATTCGTCGACCACATCGTCGATCTTCACCTTTCCGCTGATAAAAGCTTCCATATTATCAAGCGGAGCTCCGGAGTCGATGAGCATATCTTTAAGCCGCGCCACCTCCTCTGGAGTGAGCCGTATCTTGTTGAAATCATACGTTCCATCCGGATTGGGAAAAACGTTCTCTACCCAGGCATCCGGATGGGTGGAACCAGCATAAAGCACCGGCTCTGATTCTTCGGTAAGCCCAAAGGTCTTGGCAAAGCAACCATTTTCCGTGATGGTAAGACTGCCATCGGGCCACATTACGATCATGTCATCCTGAATAGGCTGAGCCAGCTCTCCCTGCTTACTGAAGGTGGTGGTGGTTTTTCCCGTGCCGGAAAGACCCATGATCCCCATGGTCATGGCTTTTCCGTCAATGGTCACTTTCTTGGCGCCGGCATGAAGAACCAAACCGCCCAATCCATATGCGTAGTGATTTAGCATTCGCAAAGCCCCCTTCTTGGTCTCGCCGAAATAATCTGAGCCGATCACATGAGTAGTCCAGTTCTCCAAGTCCACCAACATAGCCAGCTTACCCGGCATATCCTCAAGGCCCAGTCCCGCGCTGTAAACCAAACGGAACTTTGGTTTGAATGGCTGAATAAGCTGTTCTTCGGTCTCTATAGCCGAACGGGGAAACGCAAGCACCTGCTGCATGCCCGCCAGATTGGCTGCCTCTAAGGTATATAGCCACTGTATGGGAACCGCTCCTTTGCCATATCCATAATACGCGTTGATCGCAATTAACGTTCCCTGCTTCTCGATGTAAGTTTTCTGTCTTTCTATAAGCTCACCTGCTTTGACTGGATCGATTATGTTTCCGGAGAAATTGTCTTTTTCCGATTCCGGCGCGATACAGTATGTTAACTTGGCCTTCCTGGCTTTAAGTCGAGTAAGCTTGTTGATGTTGCCGTAGGCGGCTTTCATTATGGCAGGAGTATGTTTGATGGCAAGCTCCCGCAGTTCCTCCTGAGAGGGATCGGTAATATATTTTACCTTGTATGGCTTTTCAGTAAGATAGCCGGTTTCCTTAACTGCCATTCTTAACTCCTTTTTT
>LJUX01000054.1 GCA_001304155.1 candidate division Zixibacteria bacterium SM23_73_3 | reverse complement strand
AAGAAAGGGGACAAAATTCTTTACGGGAGGTATTCGGGAACTGAAGTTACCATCGAGGATACAGAGTATCTGATAATGCGGGAAAGTGACGTTTTGGCGGTAATAGGATAAATCGTCCGCCGTCGGCAGTCCGTAGTCCGCCGCAAAGAGCTTTTAGCGGCCGTCGGCGGACGGTCGACAGCGGAATAAAAAGGAGGTTGATAAGTATGCCCAAAATAATGGAATTTGATGCTCAGGCAAGAGATAAGCTAAAAAAGGGAATTGATAAGCTGGCGGATGCGGTCAAGGTTACGCTTGGTCCCAAAGGAAGGAATGTAGCTTTGGATAAGAAGTGGGGTTCCCCTACCGTGACCAAGGATGGTGTGACTGTTGCCAAGGAAATAGAGCTGGAGGATCCCTTTGAGAATATGGGAGCCCAGATGGTGAAGGAGGTTGCCTCCAAGACCTCGGATGTGGCAGGAGACGGAACCACCACCGCCACCGTTCTGGCTCAGGCAATATTCCGGGAAGGACTGAAGAACGTAACGGCAGGCGCAAATCCCATGGCTTTGAAAAGAGGCATCGAGAAGGGCGTGGCTGCGGTGGTGGAGGAGATAAAGAAGATGTCCAAACCGGTGCCGGGAAAGACAGAGATCTCCCAGGTGGGAACAATATCCGCCAACAACGACAAGTCCATCGGAGACTTAATCGCCGATGCCATGGATAAGGTGGGCAAGGATGGAGTGATAACTGTTGAGGAAGCCAAGACCACCAAGACCGAATTAGAGGTGGTTGAAGGAATGCAATTCGATCGAGGCTACCTCTCTCCATATTTCATCACCAATCCGGATAACATGGAGGTGGTCTTAGAGGAGCCTTTGATCCTGATTTACGAAAAAAAGATTTCGGTGATGAAGGATCTTCTTCCGGTCTTGGAAAAGATTGCCCAGATGGGCAAACCTCTGTTGATCATCGCCGAGGAGGTGGAAGGAGAGGCGTTAGCCACTCTAGTGGTAAATAAGCTGAGAGGGACTCTCAAGGTCTGCGCGGTCAAGGCTCCGGGATTTGGCGACAGAAGAAAAGCAATGCTGGAGGACATTGCGGTCCTAACCCGTGGGAAAATGATCTCAGAGGAGATAGGATTCAAATTGGAGAATACACAGATCTCCGATTTGGGCACGGCCAAAAGAGTGACTATAGACAAAGAGAACACCACCATAGTTGAAGGTGGAGGAAAGACCGACGACATCAAAGGAAGGGTGAATCAGATTAAAAGGCAAATAGACGAGACCACCTCCGATTATGACAAGGAGAAACTGCAGGAGAGGTTGGCCAAGTTGGCCGGAGGAGTTGCGGTTATCAATGTGGGTGCTGCAACCGAGACCGAGATGAAGGAGAGAAAAGCCAGGGTGGAGGATGCCCTGCATGCTACCCGCGCCGCAGTGGAAGAGGGAATAGTCCCCGGCGGCGGCGTGGTCTTCTTGAGAGCTATTTCAGCTCTGGACAAACTCAAGCTGGAGGGGGACGAGCATACCGGAATGACTATCCTGAGGAAGGCCTTAGAAGAGCCCATCCGCCTGATCGCAGAGAATGCAGGAGCGGACGGGGCCGTGGTGGTCAACAAGGTGAAGGAGGGTTCAGGAGATTTCGGCTTCAACGCGGAGACTGAAGTATACGAACCACTGATGAAAGCCGGAGTGCTGGATCCCACCAAGGTCGCCCGAATCGCATTGGAGAACGCTGCCTCCATAGCCTCTCTGTTGGTTACCACCGAGTGCCTAGTGGCTGATAAACCGGAGGAGAAAAAAGCGCCAGCCCCCGGCATGCCACCCGGCGGCGGATACGGTGATATGTACTAATCTCTTCTCCGAAAGACAAAAACAAAAGGCTTCCCCCGACAAAGCGAGGGAAGCCTTTCTTTTTGTAGGGGCAACTCATGAGTTGCTCCTACCACTTGTTGGTCAAGGGTACCCTTACCCTTGACCACCTGACGAGCGGGGTGAAGGCAATCCGCTCGAACGGAGCGAGCTTGATATCTACAAGCATTTAAAAATCTTGCTTCTTGCTCGTCATTTGAATATCTTAGCTTGTATAAATAATGAAGATGAAACCGAAACCAATATGGGTGATGTGTTTTCAATCTTTGGTCAAGGGTGGCTTTTCTTGTACCTCTTAGCTTCAAAGTTCACCCAGGATGTAGGGAAATGAATAGGATCGTATTAATATACATTTCGGTTAACTTCTGCCTTCTTTTTCTATTTTGTCCTGGCCTTTCTGCCAAAGAGAACGCCAAGGAAACCATCCAACTTTTAAACGCAAACTTTTCTGAACTCAGGCTGGAGAAGGACAACGTTATGGTCAATCTGATAGGAAATGTAAGCTTTAAACATGGTGACCTGGATCTGAAAAGCAACCGAGCGGTGTGGTATCGCACCGCCGGTCAGGTGGTTTTCATAGACAGGGTGATGATTGAAGATCCCGATCAGGTGCTTACCGCCGATAAGGTCACCTATTACAAAAGTTCGAGGAAGGTGGTGGCGGATGGGAATGTGGTGCTTTTCAGCAAAAAGGAGGAGGCAAAGATAACCGGAGGACATGGAGAATACGATAGGATCAAGAAGTTAGTTCTGTTCACCCACTCTCCATCCTTAATCTTAAAGCCGGACAGAGGCGACAGCACCATCACGGTGACAGCTGAGTTTATGGAATATCATATTGATGAAGAGAAAGGTATTGCCCAAGAAGAGGTGCGCATAACCAAAGCTGACATGACCGCCACCTGCGACGAAGCTACCTGGATAAATCGGGAAGACAAGATAATCCTTAAGGGAAAGCCAGAGGCGGAGAAACAAAACGACCGTCTCAGCGGTGAGAAGATGCAACTGGTTATCCAGGATGACCAGGTGAAACAAATTGAAGTGGAGGGGAAAGCAAAGGCTTCTCATCTTGAGATCATTGATTCCGTAACTCAAGATAAAAGGGAGAGCTTTTTAGCGGCAAAGAAGATGATCTTCTTTCTGGAGGATGAAGAGCTGAATCGGGTTAGGGCCTGCGGAAACGCCACCAGCATATATTATCCACAATCAACAAGAGGAGTTGAGGAAAGCTCTTCGGTTGATAAAAACGAAGCCTCCGGCGATACCATTGACCTTTTCCTCTCCCAGGAACAACTGAATCAGGTGATGATCAAAGGGGGAGCCATGGGGTTATACACCTTTCCCAAAGAGAAGATAGAAGAGAGCTCAAATGTTTCCACAGGATCCACAGGAGAGGATACCATCTGGTATTCGGCAAATCTAATCGATTATAAGATAGAGGAGGATATGATCACTTTGCGAGGGCAGAGCAACCTTAGATATGAACAGATTTCGCTTTCAGCTGGAAAGATGTTTTATCAGACGGAGGAACAGGTTCTGGTGGCAGAGGGGATAAGAACCAGGCGGGGTGAAGAAGAGGTGTGGGAAGGTTCGCCGGTGCTCCAGGATGGAAAAGACGAAATAAAGGGGGAGCGGATGAGCTATGATCTGCGCAACAGAAGAGGAAAGGTTAAAGCCGGAGTCACCAGCATTCAAAGAGGAACCTACAGGGGAGAACTTTTAAGAAAGATAACGGATCAGGTGCTTCTGGCGGATAAAGGTATCTATACCACCTGTGACCGACAAAAGCCCCACTACCATTTTTACGCCCGAAGGATGAAGATCATCACCAAGGATAAGGTGATTACCCAGCCGGTGGTATTATACATTGGAAGCCTTCCGGTTGCCGCCATACCCTATTATGTTTTTCCCATCAAGCCGGGAAGACACTCCGGATTTTTGACGTTTGATGTGGGCAATTTGGAGGCGGGGGAGAGATTCATCCGGAATCTGGGATACTATTGGGCGGCCTCAGACTATTGGGATTTGAAGAGTGCTTTTGATTATTACGAAGGGTCAGGGTGGATAATAAAATCGCAAACCCGATATGCCAAACGTTACGTTTTAAGTGGGAGCGTGGCGGGATCATATAACCACCAATCGAGCTGGAATTTGGCCACCTTAACCAAAAGCAAAAGAGACCGCTGGGATTTAACCTTCAATCACCGGCATACCATATCTCCCTCTCTTTCCCTGTCCGCCTCCGGCACATTCTTAAGCGATAAAGACTACTGGCGTGATCTCAACTTAGACCCGGTAGAAAGAAGAAACAGATCTTTGTATTCTCAGGCCAACTTAAGCAAAAGATGGGGAACAGCCAGCATCACTTTAGCCTTCGATCACAGATGGAATTTAGACAGCGACGATCGCACACTTAATCTTCCGGTTATCAGATTCACCCGACCATCTCTGCCCCTTTTTTCTCCGAAAGAGAAAGAAGGAGGAGAAACCGACAGGAGATGGTATAATTCGATTTATTATACTCTTTCCTCCAATTTTGTCAATTATCGATACCGGCAAAAAAGGGAGGGATATTTTGACAGGAAAAAATTTGCGGCTTTAGACAATCACCTTTCCCTTTCTGCTCCACAGAAACTTTTTGGCTGGCTAGTTTTGAATCCGGGCTTTCGCTACCAGGAGACCTGGTATTATGTCTTCAAGACAAACCTTTCTGAAAGTTACCCCATTCCCGGGAACTCTTCTGCCAGGCGAGGGACCTATTCTGCCAATGTCTCCGCCAATGCCGTTCTTTACGGAACTTTCCATCCCAGGATAGGAAAGCTTGCGGGAATAAGACACGTGATGACGCCGAATGTGAATTTGATCTGGCAGCCTGAGTTTACTCGCAAGCAAGAATATGTTTTATACACTGGAAGAGGAGGCTCAGGAGCAAAACGAAAGGCTCTAAGCTTCGGGCTGAGCAATCTGGTTCAAATCAAGACTAAATCTACAACAGAAGGCAAAGAGGTGGAGAAGAAGTTAGATATTTTTAATTTGAATTTTTCCTCCGGATATAACTTCTTGGCCCAGGAGCACAAACTATCCAACCTTTCCACCATTCTGCGTTCACGTGCGGTTAAGAATGTGGATTTAGCTTTCTCCGTGATCCACGATTTCTATGATAAAGCTGGAAAGTTGAAGCTGTTATCACCACGCTGGTTGTCTTTCAGCTTGGATACGCGCATAAATCTTCGGGGAAGCTGGGAGGAATCAATTGGTGAGATGGAAACATCAGAGATCCTTGACTCGGAAAGAGAAAGCTTTGCAGAGAAAGCAACCCAATCCTGGAGCATAAATATCAGCCATAGATATAGTGAAACCAGAGGAGGGAGCAAAACACATTGGGCCAATGTCTCTTTGCGCCTGCCCGTGACCCCAAAGTGGCATCTGAGCTATACTAATCGTTATGACTTTTCGGAAAACAAAATCACCGAGCAGACATTTGAGTTCTATCGGGGGTTGCATTGTTGGGAGGGAAGATTTACCTGGATCGCCACTGGATACCGAGAAGGCTACTATTTTCGTATAAACATCAAAGCCCTGCCCGAGGTTAAAATTGAGAAAAGCCGGGGGGGACTGAGGGAGGTATTCTTTTAGAGTTAAGATATGTATTGACAATTTCGTCATCGATTCTTAGTATAACCCCGAAATCCTTGCTGATATATTGAACCTTTGAACTTTTGAACCATTAAACCGGAATTCTAAAATGCCTACGTTAAGAAGAGACCCTATCGCGGGGAGATGGGTAATAAACCCGGACGGGAAGGAGGATCATCCTTCCAGTTTAATTGAAATGGAGAAATTGCCCCAGAAGGGAGTTTGTCCATTCTGTGAGGGGAATGAGAGCTATACCCCACCTGAGATTTTTGCCTTAAGGTCCAAGGGATCGGAGAAGGACGGACCGGGTTGGGAGGTGAGGGTGGTGCCCAACATCTCCCCAGCTTTGAGGGTGGAGTTGGATCTGGATAGAAGGGCAGAGCGAATGTATGATCTGATGAATGCTGTGGGAGCGCACGAGGTGATCGTTGAAACGCCCAAACACATACCCAATTTGGCTGATTTGGAGGTTTGGCAAATCAAAAAAGTCATTGAAACGTACAAGATGAGAATCTCAGATCTAAAAAAAGATAAAAGGCTAAGATCGATATTCATCTTTAAAAATTACGGAGAAAGAGCCGGGTCCTCCCCTATAAAGCATGCTCATTCTCAGCTTATAGCGGTTTCGGTTACCCCCAAAAACTTGAAAGAGGAGTTAGTGGGGGCAAAAGAATATTACGATTACAAAGAAAGATGTGTCTTTTGCGACATGATAAAACAGGAGCTTTCCACAGAAAAAAGATTGATCTGCTCCAATCCCGATTTTCTCGCCATTGCGCCTTTTGCCTCACGTTTCAGTCATGAAGTGTGGATTCTACCAAAGAAACACTCAGTTGATTTCGAAGATATGAGTGAAGAAGGATCCCAGAATCTGGCTTTCTTGCTTAAAGAGGTTCTGCTCAGATTGAAAATTCTTTTAAACGATCCACCTTACAACTTTATCCTTCACTCCGGTCCCAACCGTACCAAAAGGAGAGAACAAGCTTGGAAGACTTTAAGCGAAGATTATCACTGGCACATAGAGATCATGCCCCGTTATACTCGAATAGATGGATTCGAATGGGGAACTGGACTATACATTAATGCCACCACCCCGGAGCAAGCGGTAACGTGTTTAAGAAAGGTGAAAATGTAGGGATTGTTAAAAGGCTTAAATCTTATGCGAATGATCTTCCCCTCTTCGGCGGACGGCACACCACTGACTGCCGACGGCCAAACATGAAATTAGATAAATATCCCATCAAAAGCTATGGAAAGAATTCTGGCAATTGATTTCGGCGAAAGGCGAATCGGGCTTGCCCTTTCTGATCCCTTGGGAATTACCGCTCAGGGGCTTCCCACCATCGACACCAGGAAAACCAAAGACATATTCTCTTACCTCCAGGGTATAATTAAGGAAAAGAAAGTGGCCCGGGTGGTGGTGGGAATGCCCCGAAACATGAACGGGAGCATCGGACCCAAGGGGGAAGAGGTAAAGAAGTTCATCGGTAAGTTAACCCAGAAAACTGGTGTGAAGGTGATAGCCTGGGATGAGAGATTGACTTCGGTTCTGTCAAAAAAGAGCATGAGAGAGGCGGGAACCAAACAGAAGAAAAAGGAGGTGGTGGATAGAATCTCCGCCACCTTGATTTTACAAAGCTATCTGGACAGCTTAAGCGAAAAAGAATCTTTAACCGATGAGATCTGAACGTAAATACATAACCATAAAAGACTGGATCGCCTTTTTTGCCTCCACCCTTTTGATATTTCTCTCCTCTGTGCTTCTGGTTGTCTTTTCGGTGATTTTTACCTTTATCCGCTTAGTTGGGAAGAGGCCTCTTTTGGTTTTTGTTTCAGTCTTTGGTTTAATCCTTTTATTTTTTGTGACTCAGTGGATGGTCGTTCCCATTTCCTGGCGGGCAAAAGAAGACACTGTTTCTGTTGTAATAGAACAGGGGGACAGCATGACTCGGATCGTTCAGAGATTAAATGAAGCGGACCTGATAAAAGATGGAACCGGGCTTTTGGTCCTGTCTAAGCTTCTGGGGAAAGATAGATACATTCAGGCAGGAAGATACGATTTTATGAGGGGTACAACACTGTATTCTGTCTGGGACAAACTCATCCGGGGAGATGTGGCCCTAAATGAGGTGACCATTCCGGAAGGACTGACAATAAAACAGGTTGCCGGGATTTTAAAAAGAGAAATGCAGATTGATTCATCAAAGTTTATGAGGGTGGCGATGGATGGTAAGTTTGCAAAAAGCATGGGTATTTCTGCTTCCAACTTGGAGGGGTATCTTTTCCCTGACACTTATAAGTTTTCTTGGGGAACACCTATTGAGAAAGTGGTTCGGATTTTAGTAGAACAGTTTAAGAAGACCTTCACCGATAGCCTGACAAGACGTGCTGAAGAAATTAGTTTCTCCTTAGCAGAGGTGGTGATCTTGGCTTCCATGATTGAAGCCGAGGCAAGAGATGGGGAGGAAAGGGATCTGATCTCGGCGGTTTACCACAATCGCCTGAAGCGGGGAATGCTTCTCCAATGCGATCCCACGGTGATCTATGCACTGCCTGAGCTTGACCGACAGCTTCTGCTCAAGGATTTAGAGATAGATTCGCCTTACAACACTTATAAATATCCCGGCCTTCCTCCAGGACCGATCTGCAATCCAGGCAGGGCTTCAATTCTTGCTGCGCTCTATCCCGCGGATGCAAATTATCTCTATTTTGTAGCCACAGGAGACGGCTCCCATATTTTCTCCACCACTTTGAGGCAACACAACAACGCTAAGATCAAAATCAAACGAGCCCGAAGCAATAAAATGTAGTTAGGGGGATGGAAAACTTCTTCACGGAGCAAGAGCATAATAAGGAAAAGAAGGATTTACTTTCTGAAAGGGAGAGAAGTCTAATTTTGCGTTTTTATTTTATATTGCTTGACAATGAAAACGTATAAGATATATTGAAAAAAGATCGCGGGGTGGAGCAGGCTGGTAGCTCGTCGGGCTCATAACCCGAAGGTCGTAGGTTCGAATCCTACCCCCGCTATTTGATTTTATAGGCTTTCTCAAGATATCCCAAAGAGTTAGCATTCTTGGTATAACCCACCAAAACCCATGAAGACCCACCAAAAACCAACTTAAGTTGGCACAAATTTGGCACAGTTAGGGTGAGGCGCTCCGAAAGGGAGTGTCTCACCTTCTTTTTTTTTGCAACAGCTGAGCCGACCCGATGCCGACCACGGTTATCCGTCCGACAAAGGAATCTTCTAACGGAAGGAATCAAAGAAGAAAACGGTCCGCAACAATACTCCTCTGTCTTCCCCCTCTTTTTCATTGACAACCAGATAGTCTTGCCCTTAATTAGATAGACAAGACAATCTTTTGTGCAAAGGGCAAAATGATCGGCAGAACTATCTCTCATTACAAGATCCTGGAGAAGTTGGGCGAAGGTGGCATGGGTGTGGTATACAAAGCCCAGGATACTAAGCTCAAACGCACGGTCGCTTTGAAGTTTCTCACACCACAAGTCTTGGGGGGTGAAGAAGAAAAGCTCCGTTTTGTTAACGAGGCCCAAGCCGCAGCATCATTAGATCATCCCAACATCTGTACTGTCTATGAAATTGACGAGGCAAATGGCCAAACCTTCATAGCAATGGCCTACATCGAAGGTGAAAGTCTGAAAGACAAGATCGCATCAGGTCAGTTGAAGTTGAATGAGTCCCTGGACATCGCCATGCAGGTTGCTGAGGGTCTGCGGGAAGCACACGAGAAAGGGATCGTTCACAGAGACGTCAAAAGCGCCAACATCATGGTGACCTCAAAAGGTCAAGCGAAGATTATGGATTTTGGCCTGGCGAAGCTGAAAGGTGTAACCAAGCTAACCAAAACCGGAACTACTCTGGGGACTATGCAATACATGTCCCCAGAGCAAGCTCAGGGGATAGAAGTTGACCAGCGATCAGATATTTTCTCTTTTGGAGTGGTTTTATATGAGATGATCACAGGTCAACTTCCCTTTAAGGGTGAGCATGAAGCTGCTGTGGTTTACTCAATAGTAAATGAGACACCAGAACCATTGGCCAGGTATAAAGCCAACGTTCCAGAAGGATTGCAGAGGATAGTTGACAAGGCGTTACAGAAAGATGTCAGCATCAGGTATCAGGATGCAGCTGATATAATGGCCGATTTGAAGGGATTGCAGAAGGAGACAGTGGTTGGTGTTTCAGCTAAACCTAAAAAGCAACTTCTCCCATTTATAATTCCTGCCGCAATCGTTTTTGTGGTTCTCTTGCTTTTTTTGATTTTCAAGCCCTTCCAAGTTGATGTAGTTCCCGAAAAGAGAGCCATAGCTGAAGAAAACTCCTTGGCCATAATGTATTTTGAGAATATGGTAGACAGAGAGGATACCGAAAGATTGGGTGAGATAGTAACCAATCTCTTGATAACTGATCTTTCTGAATCTGAGTATATCCGTGTGCTTTCTTCTCAGAGGTTGTATGATATTCTCAAGCTTCTGGGAAGGGAAGGACAAAAGAAGATTGACCGGGAAGTTGCCACCCAGGTTGCGACAAAAGCCGGGGCCAAGTGGATGCTTCTGGGGAACATTCTTCAAGTTGAACCGGAGATCGTTTTGACATCGCAGTTAGTGGATGTTGGAAGTGGTAAGGTTGCAGCATCACAGCGGATGACTGGTCAGGCGGGAGAGAAGATATTCTCAATGGTGGATAAGCTGACAGTTGAGATTAAGAAAGACCTATCCCTGCCTGCAGTAGCACAGCAAGAACCAGACCCATCAGTTGCCGATGTCACCACCCATTCACCGGAAGCGTATCGCTATTATCTTGAAGGAGTTGACTACTATGACAAATATTATTGGACAGAGGCTGAGGAAAGCTTCAGGAAAGCTCTTGAGTATGATTCCACGTTTGCCATGGCGTATTACTGGCTGTCGAGTTTGACAGACTCAGAGTGGAAGGAGATGCAGGCTAAAGCAGTAAAATACTCAGGCAAAGCCACCCGGAAGGAGAAGTCGTATATAAAGAGCATGGAGGCTTGGGGAGCAGGTGATATGAAGCAGGCAGCGATAGAATTGCAGGATCTATTGGAACGTTATCCCGAAGATAAATATGCGAATTTTCTGCTGGGATTGCGGCTATACCGTGAGCTGGGTCAGCCTCAAGAAGCTATCCTAAGACTTAGCAAAGCTATTGAGTTGGATCCTTTTTATAAGAGAGCCTATGATAACCTTGCTTACATCTATGATGA
This sequence comes from candidate division Zixibacteria bacterium SM23_73_3, assembly GCA_001304155.1. GTDB lineage: Bacteria > Zixibacteria > MSB-5A5 > MSB-5A5 > SM1-73 > SM23-73-3. The sequence continues at coordinate 1,437 of LJUX01000054.1, read as the reverse complement.
GGTTGGCGATTTTGAGAAATCTATCTGGGCCATAAACCAGTACATATCTATAGCACCGGATGAACCCATGCCCTACACTTCAAAAGGAGAATTGTATGCTTTCAATGGCAAGATAGACCGGGCGATTGAATCGTTTAAGAAGGCTCTGGAGGTAAAACCGGATTTTAGTTTGTCCCTCATGTATTTAGGTCATATGTATCTTTTTCAGAGAGACTACGCCAAAGCTGAAAGCTGTTATCAAGAAGTCTGCTCCAGCACTGACAAAGACACTCGGTCCTGGGGAAGAGAGTACCTGTCCTATATTCCCCTCTATCAAGGCAAGTTCGAAGAAGCCCTTCGAGTTTTGGACGATGGCATTGTCGCAGATAGAATGGAACAGGTTAAAGGCTACCCAAAGGCTAGTAAGCATCTTGCCAAGGCAGAAATCTATGATGAGCTTGCCAAGGATTTCGAGATAGCTTTAAGGGAGGTTACACTGGGGCAGGAGATATATGAAAATGCCTACCCAGAGGATCCTCAGGGCTTTCTAGCCTTTTATGTCGCTTTTTTGGCACGGAGTGGAAACATCACAAAAGCTAAAGAAGTGGCCAGAACCTTGAAAAATGAGATTCAGGAGAAGTATCCAACCCTGATGGGGACTTACTGGTGGGCTTTTGGTTGCATCGAGCAAGCAAGGGGAGACAAAGAGAGTGCAGTGGCTTATTTCGCAAAGGCAGCGGAAGAGCTACCACTTTCTTTCTCTACACGATTCCTACTTGCGAAAGCCTACCTGGAGTCAGGCAAACTGGGTGAAGCTGTGCTTGAGTTTGAGAAAGCACTTTCAAGGTATGATGACGAAAGAGCAGATTTTACTATTTCCGCAGTGAAAGCTTACTACCTTTTGGGCTTAGCTTACGAGAAATCAGGCTGGAACAAAAAAGCGATTGAGAAATATGAGGAATTTCTGGACATCTGGAAGGATGCTGACCCGGGAATACCTGAGGTGGAGGATGCGAAGGAGAGGTTGGCCAAACTGAAGGGCAAAGCGTAGGTTCTTGACACAGAGGGGGACACCCACCACCAGGGGGTTGCCGAGAGGAACAAATAGCCCAGTCACAATATGAGCGAAACATTAGCCCAACTTGGTTTCGCACAACCACCGACCCCCAAGACCCCTTCCGAAAATAAGATAATCAGGTCAAGAAAAGTTTTGTCGATTTTTGCATTTCAGGTTGACTTAGTAAAGGCAATTGATTAAATTTACTCTGTCAATCAAGCAACAGAGATCAGGCTTTCAGGGCAAGCGCAAGATATCGCCGAACCAGGAGGAGGCAAATTTGAATTCAGGGGAAGATCTCAGACAAACCTACCGGATTCTTTATTTCTGCGTTTGTTCCTGCCCTTTTGTTGGGATTCTAAGAGGGGGGAATTCAGCCACTATTTCACAGATCACCCCTT
>LJUX01000007.1 GCA_001304155.1 candidate division Zixibacteria bacterium SM23_73_3 | reverse complement strand
GAGAGTATCCCAAGTCAGAATCCAGGCTGGGTAAGAGCTGGCCCCAGGCCCTCCACACGTCACTCTTTGCCACTCTGTAAGACTCCTTAGCAGCTATCAGTGTAACGTTATGTTTCTCCGCCAGCTGGATACATTCATCCAGCGAGTAAATCTTGGGGGATGAAGCTTCGAATTGACCCCAGCAAACGTTAGTTAAAAGAAGCAGCAAACAGAAGTTTGAGAGAACTATTCTTATCATTTTTTACCTCCCTGTTGTTAGATACCGAATACCCCACCAAAGACGGTGCTGAACACGGATTTCACCAGAATCCAGAATATCCAGAGAATACAGACGGCCGTAAAAGCCTTTTTGGTGGTATATTTATACATCACTCCCAATCCCATAGAAACCAGTATCACCTGCCAGATGGCAAATATGTCGAAGCTGGAGAAGACGCTATACAGGAAAGTATCCTTGGCGTTTGCCGACAAAAGCAAAGCCAAACTGGTCTGGACATTGAGGTTTTCTTTCATCATGATCAGAGGAAATTTCACTATCATCGATGGGATTGCTATCAGAGAAGAATAACAGTACACCGAAAAGACTCCGCGAAAAGTGGAGTCTCCGCCCAGAAGAACATTGAACACAAAGAACAAAACAGCGGCGACCACCACCAGAGCAACCAGACTACCAACCGGCGCTAAAGCTAACTGCCATATAGGCGGATGATCTTGCTCTGTCATTCTCTCAATGATTCGTTCTTTTTGTTCCTCTGGAATTTTCTCGTTCTCCTGGATCCTCTCCACTTGTTGATCCATCATGTAAGGAAACGTATAGTAGAAAAATCCAATTCCCAGCAAAGCCACGACGATAAAAGGTACTAACCAGGTTGGCTTGATTTTCAAACTCTCGAATACCTTTCGGGGTTCAAAGAAGATATTTAGAATCTTTGAAACTCCACCCATGGTCTTCTCTTCTGGTTGAATGGAAGGAACTATTTGTTCCATTTCTACTCCTTTCTTTAAAAACCAACCATTCTTTAATTTTAGACGGAATTATCGTAAAAAAGTTTCACAAAAGGCTTGTAGGGGCGATTCATGAATCGCCCCTACTGCTTGCTGCGTGTTTCCTAAATAAACAATGGCGCCAGCACCAGCGAAACCATAGCCATAAGTTTTATCAGGATGTTCATGGAAGGACCGGAGGTATCTTTGAAGGGATCGCCCACGGTATCGCCCACCACTGCGGATTTGTGAGCGGGGGACCCTTTTCCTCCCAAATTGCCGGCTTCGATGAATTTTTTGGCATTATCCCAGGCTCCACCGCCATTTGCCATCATAAGCGCCAAGAGCACGCCGGTTAGTGTGGCACCAGCTAAAAGCCCACCCAAAGCCTCTTTTCCTAAAACGAGACCGATCACAATCGGCGCAAGAATGGCGATCATTCCAGGGAGTATCATCTCCTTGAGTGCCGCCTGAGCAGATATAGCCACACATCTTTCTGAATCCGGTTTTGCTTTTCCCTCCATCAGCCCGGGGATTTGGGCAAATTGTCTTCTCACCTCAGCCACCATCTTGAATGCGGCTCTTCCCACCGCGGTCATGGTGATGGAGGCTATCAGGAAAGGCAGAACGCCTCCCAGGAAGAATCCTATCACCACCTTCGGTTTGAGAAGGTTGATCAACTCTAATTCTACTGCCTGAGTGTAAGCGGAGAATAAAGCCAAGGCGGTAAGTGCGGCTGATCCAATGGCAAATCCCTTGCCTATGGCGGCAGTGGTGTTGCCTAAAGAGTCCAACCTGTCGGTTATCTTTCTCACCTTGTCTCCCAATCCGGACATCTCAGAGATTCCTCCGGCATTGTCCGCAATGGGACCATAAGCATCCACAGACATGGTCACCCCAATGGTGGAAAGCATCCCCACCGCGGCAATTCCGATTCCGTAAAGTCCGGCTAAATTATATCCTGCAAAGATGGCGATGCAGATTACTAAAATGGGCCCGACCACGCTTTCCATTCCCACTGCAATGCCGGTGATGATGTTGGTGGCGGCTCCGGTCTCCGAGGCTTTGGCAATCCTTTGGATGGGAGAAAATGAAGTGTAAAACTCGGTAAGAAGTCCCATCAGTATTCCGGCAAGATTTCCAGTCAAAATAGCCCAGAATACCCCGATGGGCAGACCCAGCTTCCCGATGATGATGTAAGCGGCAATCAGAAGCACCAAAGCGGCGACATAGGTGACTGCTCTCAAGACCGCGGCTGGATTGAATTTTTTAAATATCCTGACTGAAAGCACCCCCAACATGGACGCTATCAATCCTACCAGGATAATCAAAAGGGGCAGAGACATATACTGAAGTTTCATGGCGGCGTATTGGGCTCCGGTTGCGGCGATGGCGATAGAAGCTACTACTGAACCCACATATGACTCGAACAGATCCGCTCCCATGCCTGCCACATCCCCCACGTTGTCCCCCACATTATCCGCTATCACGGCTGGATTTCTGGGATCATCTTCAGGAATGGATTTCTCCACCTTCCCCACCAGATCTGCCCCCACATCTGCTGATTTTGTGTAAATACCTCCCCCCACCCTGGCAAAAAGGGCGATGGATGATGCTCCCATGGAGAATCCCACCAGAACCGCCGGGTCTATCTTGTGAAAAAAATGGTAATATATCCCCAGGCCAAAAAGACCCAGACTGGCCACCGACATCCCCATCACTGCACCTCCGGAGAAGGCGATATTTAAAGCTTTGGTCTGTCCGGAACCTCTGGCAGCCTCAGTGGTGCGAACATTTGCCCGGGTGGCGGCATTCATTCCCAGAAAGCCAGCCAACATGGAGCAGATCGCCCCGGAAAGAAAAGCCACCCCTGTAAATATGCCTATCTTCCACGCCAGAAGCACAAAAACAACGGAGATAAAAACAACCAGGATGGAGTATTCCTTTTTCAGAAATATCATGGCTCCCCTGTGAATTACTTCAGAGATATCCTGCATCAATTGAGTGCCCGGCGATTGCCTTTTGACAAAAAGAAAAAGGCCCAAAGCAAAGGCAAGTCCCACTATCCCCAGAATGGCTGAGATAAACCCTAAGTCCACTCTAACCCCTTTCTTTTAGAAATATTACAATTGTTGACTTCCTTCAGAAGAGAAATTTTGGTAAAGATGGTGAACAGTGAGGATGTTTTTTTTATCATTCTCTTTTTCACCACGATAATTTTCATAAAAATAAAGGCAGTTTAAAATCAAACTGCCTTTTGCTTTTCATAAGATAAGCTCAACCATTATCTATTGCTTTTGATATTCCCTTTGTTTTCCTGATAAAATTTTACCTTTCCGCAGATGCCAACTTCCAGGTATCCTTATTCATCCAAAATCTTTTAACTGACTTTCTCTGCGGCTATAGTCAAAAAACAACGAATCCTTCCGGCTCAAGTACAATTATGCCTGTGCTCCTCCGGTGGTTGAACTTCTCTCTTTTCTTGAACCAGTTCTTACTTCTGAGTCTTCAAAGTGAAGTGGACCGGATAAACCACCCACACAGCCACTGGTTGATTGTTGCTGATTGCTGGCTTGTATTTGATCTTATATGCGCCTTCTTTTGCCACGTCTTCAAACCCGGCACTGGAGCCCGACGGTTTAAACACCCTTGCATCCCTCACATTACCTTTCTTGTCCACCAGGGCTTTGATCCAGACGGTTCCCTCGATTCCGGCTTCCCTGGCCAAACGGGGATACTCGTATGCGATCTCATTTAGTTGAACCGGAGCCTCATCGTACGGCACGAACTCCTCTGGAGGTGGGAGATATTCCTCCAAGGGGATCTCGATGGCGATGGAGTCCCCTCCTCCTCCTCCGAGGATGGTTTGAGTACTTAAGTCCGCAATCTTTCCCAACTCCTCCTGGGTGGCTATGGTAACCTCCTCTGGAGCCTCCTCATCTGGAACTGCTTTGGGAATTCCTATGGATGGGGGGGCTATACCGGGAGCAGCTACTGCTACCTGGGGTGTTTGGGTCTGACTGACCGAGGGAGGAGCAGCTAACTCGGCGATGGTTCTGATCCTGACCACCCCTGCGGCTTCCGGAACCTTAGCGGTGATTTTGGAATAGAGCAGAAAACCGCCAATTACGGCGAGATGTAATGCCCCAGCTATTATCACCGCCAAGCCAAGATGCTTTTGATAACATCTCTTTAACTCAATCGCCCCATAACTGACAAAGACACCCGAAGCTTTGGGAGAAGTTACTGCTCTTTCTGATTTCATGGGCTGGCACCTCCTCTCACCTCTGCCATCTGTCTTTTATCAAACTCTGAAAAAGGCGACAGGCTGAAGCGATAGCTGAAATTTGACCGCCTCTCCTTTATCTGCTTCTCCACTATCTGAATTTCATCTATCACATCTACCATTTTAAAATATCTTGCATCTTTATCAATCTTCACCAGGGTTACCAGTTTGGGTTGTTTTGCGTTCCACTCCAGCAAAAGCCCTCTTAAGGAATCAAACAAAATGGGCTGTGGAGTCTCCCTGGCCATGTTCCACCACAGATTCTCATCCGAATCGATTCGCAAGGTCAAAAGTCTGGATTCCGCCACAGGAACCGGATTGTCAGTTGGAGGTAAATTTACCTCCATAGCCTGTGGCTGGCTAAAGACCGTGGTGACCATATAGAAGATCAAAAGCAAAAAAGCTATATCCACCATAGGGGTCATATCTATTCGTATGGCGATCCTTCTTTTGGGCCTTCTAAGCCCCTTTCCTTTCTTTTGTCTCGGCGCGCCGCCGCCGACGTCAACACCTGCCATTTTCTTTCACTCCTTGATTATATTATATCTCCTGCTCTTTCTCCATCTCTGTCACCAAGCTGAACTTGCTGATCTTTATCTCCTGCAGCGCATTCATTATGCTGTTCATGGTCCCGTATCTAACGTCCTTATCCGCCTTTATCACCACGAACCACTTATAAGCTCCCGGCACGCTGGCTCTGATCTGTGTAATCACCAAAGGGAGGTCAGTTGGAGTTGCCTCCTGATAATGCCTTACCGCTTCACTGATCTCCTCTCCCTCTCTCTGCACCTTTTGTTTGGTGATATATTCTACCATAATGCTGTCCTCCTTGGTGACGGTAACGTAAATCATGTCCGATTCGGGGAGCTTTATCTCCGAATGAGAAGCGGGTAGGGAAACATGTAACTTCTCCGGCGGCTTAAACGAGGTGGTAGCCATGTAAAATATGAGCAGAAGAAAGGCGATATCCACCATAGGGGTCATGTCGATCCTGATGTCTACTCTTCTCTTCATTCGCTTAAGCATATCTCAAACTCCTTTTTGTTCGTTTTTCCCCTTCTATTTCCCCTCCGTCTCTCTGCTTTTCAAAAGCTGGAGCACTTCATAATTAGCTTCATCCATGGTGTAGTTGAATGTGTCTACCTTATTCACAAAGAAGTTATATGCCACGATTCCTCCTATGCCGCTTAGCAGACCCCCGGCGGTGTTAACCAGAGCTTCCGAGATGCCAACAGCCAACTGCTGAGCATCGATAATCCCGCCCACTCTGTGCCCAGTGGCGGCAAAAGCTCGGATCATTCCAATGGTGGTTCCCAAAAGCCCCACCATGGTGCCGATGGAGGCAATGGTGGAAAGTGCGATCAGGTTACGCTCCAAGAGAGGAACCTCTAAAGCATTGGCCTCCTCTATTGCCCTTTGAGTCTCCTCTAAACGCCTCTCCGAGGTTTTCTCGGAGACTAAGACCTGTTGATATCTTTCAATTCCAGCTCTCAAGACGTTAGCCATAGTTCCTCTTTGCTTATCACAAGCCGCCAAAGCACCATCAAAGTCATCCTGCTGAAGCATGGAGATCACATTCTTGAAGAATGATTGGACCGAAGCTCTGCCCTTGGCCTTATTTAAGGTGAATAATCTCTCCAAAACGAAAGCCGCAAGCATCACCAACAGGGCGATGAGAACCGCCACCAGCGGTCCTCCTGCGCGCAGATATTCTGGAAGTTGCAACCAGATGAAAACCCCGACTGCGAAAGAGACTATCAAAACCAACACTATGAAAACCGACTGTTTCATTTAAACTCTCCTTTTATAGTTGATAGTTGACAGTTAACCGTTTCAAAACCTAGCTAAAGGATTTTACGTCTATGGAAAAATCTTTTCTCCTTCTGCCAATCCTTACTTACATCTTTATTCAAAGCATCCATACCTCCTTGCTTGAAACCAACCTTTTTTAAAGATCACTGATTTTTACGCAGTTAATTATCACGCAGGGCAGACTCAACCATACCCCGAAGCTGGCGAGGGCAAAGAAATTGGCCACGTTGAAGCTGTCACCGAATCCACCCACATTGAGTGCATCTGCGAAGGGAGTGGGCATGCCAATGGTTGAGATTATGATTACAGCCACCCATAAAACCAGGGGAATCCAATTCAACTGCAACTTTTTTTTCAGATTGGTCAAATAGCTCTCCACATCGCTATGTTTCTTATAGATCGCCAACAAACTCATCAACCCGGCAACGAATGAAAAGAGTATGGTCAGCGACACCAGAACCACAAAAACGCTGAAGAGCGGTCCACTCAATGGAGCGTAGCCAAATAGTGCCCCCAGTTTTAAGAAAAAACCCAGACCGATAACTTGAGAGTGAAAAGCTTCTCCTCTTATGGAGAACCAGGGCACAAACAGGCTTACCGTTAGAAGAAACGAGGTGATGGTCAGAACCATTCGATCCACCTTGGAAAAGACCACCGCCCTCACCAGACTATGGTCTCTCTCCGCAACAGCCGATTCAGAACTCTTCTGCTTGGCCTCCTCCAGATATTTTCTCTTCTCCTCCTTGCTTCTCCAGAACTCCTTCGCCTTATTAGGGTAAACATCAAACCCGATGTATTTGAAACGCATCTCCTCTGAAATTCTTTCATCGACTTTTTTGTTTTGATTTTGATCTTCCATTCGCGTTTAACTCCTCTGTTATTCGCCTTGGATTCTTAGTTCTGTCTCTTAATATCTTTGCATGTCTATGCGATCTCTTCCATCGATGGCATCTTTATTCTTGGGGTCGATTTCCAAAATCCTAAGATAATATTCATATGCTTCGTCAATGTTTTTGGACAACTCCAGGGATTGCGCAAGATTTAAGAGATGCGTAACATTTCTGGGAAAACAAGAGACCGCTTTTTTAAAGAAGGGAACCGCCCCGGCTGGATTATTCAGGCGCATATAGCAATATCCCACATTTGTCTGTAACTCACACTTGGAAGGATCAAATTGAATTACCTTAAGATAATGATCTTTAGCTGCCCCAAATTTATTAAGGTTCAAATACACTCGGGCGAGAAGATCATGAGCTGCTACATTATCCGGTTTCAATTCCACCACCTTTTTTAAGGGTTCCACCGCCTCCCCATATATTTCCAGTTTAAGATAGCAGAAAGCCAAGTTGAGATGGGCACTGGCATTGTCCGGATCGGTTTCGATCCTCTTTTGGAAAAAGGGAATGGCTTGTTCATACTTTCCCTGATCATACAAAGCCTTGCCCAGGTGAGAGTAAGCAGTGGTTTTGGTAGAATCCAGTTGGATGGCTTTCATCAGAGATGAAATCGCCGCCTCCAGCGAAGCCGAATCCTCGAACTCCGCCTGAACCTGACCTTTGTTTTCCCAAAAGCCGGCATCTTTTTGTGTCCATTCGTAATTCTGTTCGGTCAAGATCTTCTCGTAATTTTCGAAAGCTTTCAAGGCTTCCGGGAATTCCTTCAAATCCTGATGGGCTTTGCCCAAGTAAAGATATACCTCCGGCTCTTCAAGATTCATGCTGGCCGATCTCTTCAGATACTGGCTTGCTTTCTCAGCCATCCCGGCACTGGTGAGGGTATCTCCATTCACCACCAAGGAGGGGAGCATCTTTGAGAGGAAGTAATATGAGATTCCCAAATTTTTATATGCCTCGCTGTTTTCTTCACCGAACTTCAGATATTCTTCGTAAATTATTCTCGCCTCCGGGTAGTGCTTACCGTCCAACATGTAGATATGGCCTAAAGCGAGATAGGCGTCTTTGTTCTGCGGATCCACCCGAATCGCAGTCTTGAAAGCTTCCATGGCATCATTGAATCTGACCTGCTTGAGATAAGCCTGAGCCAAACGGAAATACACCTCCACCATGGTAGAATCCAACTCCAGTGCTGTCAGATATTCCTGCGTGGCAATTATCAATACTCCTTTTTCAAAGTTCACGTCACCCAAATTCTTATGAAATTCGGGGTCTTTGTCATCATAGGAGATGGCCTTACGGAAGGAGAAGTCCGCCTCCTTGAGCATTCCCTTTGCCATCTGCACCAACCCCAACACATTGTACAACTCCCCCCTTTCTTTTTTATCCAAAGCTTCTCTTATCGTCTCTTCAGCCTCGTCATGCATCCCCTTTTTATAATAAACATACCCCAGTTGAGAGTAAGCTTCCCAGTATTTAGATTTAAGTTCCAAAGCCTTCTGATATTGCTCGATAGCCTGGTCCAATTCTCCTTTCTCAAGATAACAATTTCCTAAATAGTAATATCCCTTCTCATCCCGGGGCTTTTCGTTGAGATAGTCATTTATAAGCTGAATGGCCTGATCGTAATCTCCTTTCTCGTAAGCTTCGATCCCGGCTTTCAGATCTGCACACCAACTCTCTTGCGCAAAAACTAAAAGGAGAATAATCAGTGTCCACAGGCAATTTCTTAAAGCTTTTTTCATCATATCCTTTCCCTAAGTTTAAAGCGAAACAATTTTTGAAATTAACAACTTTTCAAACAAAGTCAAGAATTTTTTAAAAGCTACGCAAATTTTTATCATCCTCTTTGGTTATTTTGTCCAAACTCCCCTCTTCTCTTTTAAGCCTTACATATCGAGATTTAAGTATCCAGAATCGGATCAAACCATAACCCAAAAGAATTAACCCTAAAGTGATCTTGTATCTGGGGTTGATTCCGAATGCCCCTATCAAGATCAATAAGCCCAACAAAAAAACTATCGAAGCCACCCCGAAGCTAAAAACCATCTCAAACCTGGTGGGAACCCGTTTATGAAAAGGCTTAAGTCTTTCCGTCTTCAGGGCGATTTTCTTCCTTTCATTTACATGTTTACTACGTTCAAACTAACTGAAAATGCTGTTTTGTCAAGCAAAAATCTCGCCATCTTTAAAGAACCAGTTCCCGAAAGAACCTGGAGTGCAAACACTTATGTTTGCTTTTTTGTCTCCAGATATATCGCGCCAGTTTTTCCAAAATATATCTTCTGATTCCACAGGACAGATAAAGCTTTGTTACTTCAGTTTTCAGAGATCTCTTCTTTTTAATGCTTTGTTTTGTCTAAAGATACAACGCTTTATCGTCTAATATGAATACAAAAAACGTGCCCGTTTTATTCCTCACATCGCCAACATTAATACGCTCTGCCATCTTTAGTTATGAGGGGGGATTGACTCTCCGGTGGTGAAAGTTATGACGAACCTCGCAAGCTTCTGCGAAAACGGCTCGCCAACTCTGGCGAACATTCCGCATTCCTAAAAAGGTAAGGGAAGAGGGATCAATTTTCTTGGTTTGTTCTCCTTTACTATAACTATAGTATCTCAGACTCTGCTCTCTCAAATCTCAAGTCTCAAATCTCAAATCCTCTTCTCATCAATTCTTTTATCTTGACCAGATCCAAGACCAAAAGTCTGTCTTTAGTTACTGGTAGTATCCTTTTTCTTATCTGTTGATGGATTTTGCCGGTGCCAATCCCTGGTTTCAAGGGGGATCTAAAATCTATTCCCTGGGAAGCGGCTAAAAACTCAATGGCTAAGACGTCCTCGGTATTGTTAACAACCTCCCTGGCTTTCCGTGCAGCTATGGTTCCCATGCTGACGTGATCCTCCTGGTCCATGGATGTGGGGATGGAGTCAACTGAGGCAGGATGGGTTAAACATTTATTCTCTGAGACCAGCGAAGCGGCCACTATCTGAGCCATCATGAATCCGGAGTTTAGACCAGGCTTGGCCGTCAGAGCGGCGGGAAGACCTGAGGTTGCCGGATTGATCAGGGCAGCGATTCTTCGCTCGGATATGCTGGCAAGCTCGGATATCGCTATGCTCAGAAAATCCAAACCTAAAGCCACCGGCTCGCCATGGAAATTTCCCGCAGAGATCACCTTATTCTCATCCGGGAAGATCAATGGATTGTCGGTAGCTGAATTTATCTCGATTTCAAGAACTGATCGAATATAGGAGAAGGTGTCTCGAATCGCTCCATGCACCTGAGGCATACAACGAAAGCTGTAAGGATCCTGCACCTTGGGACAGGCTTTATGAAACTCTCTTATCTGACTCCCTCTGGTCAGGTTCACCAGATTATCAGCCGATTTTCTTTGTCCTTTATGTTTCCTGACTTTCTGAACATTAGGGTCAAATGCCGTCGGGGTACACAACGCCGCTTCCAGACTCATAGCTCCCGCCATATCGGCGAGCTCTGCCAGCCTTTCTGCTTTTAATAGGGTCAAAACCCCGATGGCGGTCATCACACAGGTGCCATTGATCAGAGCCAGGCCCTCCTTGGAGGAGACCTTAAGCGGTGATACCCCTGCTTTTCTGAAAGCCTTTTTCCCCTCCATTAATCTGCCCTGATAAAAAACCCAACCCTTTCCCACCAAGGGCAAAGCCATGAAGGCCAAAGGAGCCAGATCGCCGGATGCACCCACCGAACCTTTTTCCGGAATCATGGGATGCACCCTTTTGTTGATCATCTCCACTAACGTTTGTATCAATTCCAATCTCACTCCAGAAAATCCCTTTGCCAGTACATTTGCCCGCAAGAGCATAATCGCCCTGACCTCTTCTTCCGAGAAAACCGGACCCACGGAAAGGGCGTGGCTTACGATCAAATTTTCCTGAAGTTTCTCTATGTCTTTTTTGCTTATCCTTTTATTGCAAAGGCTCCCAAAACCGGTGTTGATCCCATATACAGTTTGTCCTGTATCAACTATCTTTTTTACAAACTTTCTGCACTTCTTTATCTTTGCTGCCGCTTTGGGATGTATTCGCACTTTAGCTCCGTGAAGAGCAACCGCCTGCACATCTTCGAGAGTTAAATTATCACCATCTATTTTAACCTGCTTCATCTGCTTTTCCTCTGTTTATAATTGTAGCGGAGACCTTCAGGTCTCCATTTAGGTTTCCATTGTGGAAGGCTGAAGCTCATTTGAGTCAAATGACCTTCCGCTACATTCAATTCTTGATCCGCATATTGCGTGCCCGCTAGCTCCCCTGACCTGGCGGGAAGACCCTAGTGCCGATGCAACGTGGACACGAGTTAACCTATTTCTGCAAGTTAAACACCACCATCTTAATATCCGTCATCTCCTCAATAGCAAATTTCAAGCCTTCTCTTCCGATTCCTGATTCCTTTACCCCTCCATACGGCATCTGATCTGCACGATATGTGGGAACGTCATTGACTATTACTCCTCCCACCTTTATACCTTTTATCGCCTGGAATGCCTTTTCTATATCAGAAGTATATACGCCTGCTTGCAGGCCGTAAATTGAATCATCTGCCATCCTTACTGCATCGGAGAAATCATCGAAAGAAACAAAACAGACCACCGGCGCGAAAATCTCTGTCGCCATCACCTTCATATCCGGCTTCACATTGGTCAAAACGGTGGGGTGATAGAAATTCTTTTCCCTTTTTCCTCCGATCAATATTTTTGCACCGTCAGAAACCGCCTCATTCACCCAGCTTTCGGTCCTTTTGGCATCCTCCTCTGTAATCATGGGACTTACATCCGTTTCAGGATTCAAGGGATCGCCAAGCTTTAGACTTTCAGTCCCTTTTAGAAATCTTTGGGTGAATTCATCGAATATCTTCTTATGGATATAAATTCTCTGAATGGAGATGCACACCTGTCCGGCATAAGCGAAACTGCCAGTAATACACCGGGGCACAGCTAAATTTAGATTGGCGGATTCGTCGATAATGCAAGCGGAATTTGAACCTAGCTCCAGTGTCACTTTTTTTAATCCGGACTTTCCTTTTATATCCCTTCCCACTGGTGGACTGCCGGTAAAGGTAATCATGGCAACACGTGGATCAGTAACCAGCCAGTTGCCCACTGTTGACCCGGAGCCGATGATGATGTTCAAAGCACCATCTGGAAGACCAGCTTCCATCATTATCTCACCTAACTTTAAAGAGATGAGTGGAGTCGTGGACGCGGGTTTTAAGACTACGGAGCATCCTGCGGCAATAGCCGGCGCTACCTTATGAGCAACCAGATTCAGGGGAAAATTGAACGGGCTGATTGCACCAACGATTCCCACCGGGAAACGAAGGAAAAATCCAATCCTTTTTTCCCCACCCACAGCCGCATCCATGGGGACAGTTTCGCCATGAATCGACTTTGCTTCCTCCGATGCAAATTTGAAAGTCTGAACTGCTCTTTCCACTTCCGCTTTGGCTTGCTTCCACGCTTTCCCTGCCTCCATGGCGATGATTCGGGCGATCTTTTCCTTTTCTTCCCCTATTTTCACTGAGGTCTTTTCTAAGATTTTTGATCGCTCATATGCGGGCATGTTGGAGATGAGAGAAAATCCATCTTTTGCAGATTTGATCGCCTCTTCAAAAGTTTCCTTATCAGTCAAAGATACCGATCCAATCACTTCTCCGGTATACTTATTGGTTACTTCTAAGAGCTCCTTTCCCTCTTTCCATCTACCTCCAATAAGTGTTTTGTAAAGGTCAGACATCTTATACCTCTTTCCTTATTATATAAAGGTCCAAAATTTTTTGATCAATATAATCTAAAAAACCCTTTGGTCAAGTAACAAATAGCAAACTTCAAAAGATGGCTCTTGAATAGACCATGAGGGCGAATGTTGCTGAAAACAGTGAGGTGATTCAAGATCCAGTTAATAACGGTTAAGACTTTGGATTTTTTTCCAGTTGAGGAAAAATCCCCTGGAAGGCGATCACCTATTGTCGCAAAAAAACAGAACCGGTTCGCCCGCTGCCCTTTCACAAAATCTATTAGAACCTTTTAGGGTTTTTCTCACGGCATTTAGTTGATTTGTTGCAAAGAATATGAACACGATTGCACAATACCTCTAATTCCAAGTCACCTAAACCCACAAACGGTCTGATACTAATCTTGTGATAATTCATAGCTTAACTCAAAGTCCTGTGTTCATCCTTACTCTCTGAACAGGGGCATAATTTTTGCTTTTTCATTGAGAGGAAGTCAAATCTTATCAGGGGAAGGATCGAGATATGGAAAAGAGTCTGAGTGTCGGCATAAAGAGAGGATTTGCTATCCAGAAATTGAAAAAGAACAAAGAACCCAAGGTGAAAGAAGATCAGAGCGGATATTATATCTACACCGTAAATGAGGGCGTTAAAGTCTACTTTGAAGATTTTTATGCGTTTCTGGAGGAGGTAGAAAAAAGGTGTTCAAGTGAGTTAAGAAGCTTAAAGGAAAAAGTAGAGGATTGTGATTTAAGATGTGAGGAGACCCGTGCATACTATTGCGCCAGAAAGATCATCGTTGAAGTGATCTTGAAAAACGTATATGGTTACTATGGCGATGATTCCTCTTTTGCGGTGATTATGACCCCCTGGTGTTTTGGCACCGTGATTTTAGAAAAGGTTGAAAACTATAAGGAAAGGCTTAGTCGGGGTAAACTTCCAGATGTGAATCTGCCGGAATATCCCTATCTTGTCTTAAGATACATAGACGAGATTTACAAAAAAACGCTTCTTGAGTTATTGGAACTCCCTCCGGAGGCATTTAGCATCAAGTGGCAATACACGGAGCTTTTGAAACGTTTCTCCAAGGTTTTTTCTGATGTCTATGCCAATCTGGCGGACATCTTCGAGTTGGTCACGGAATATAATTAGGCTTCCTCAGGTAAATTCAGTTGATTTCTTGAATTCCTTCTAAAAAACCCCCCGTTCATAATCTCTAAGAACAATCGTAACTCCTTATATCAATTAAACTTTGATCCTTTGAACTCTTGAACCTTTCATGTAGCATTTTGTAGTTTAAAAGATTGCAGTCTTCGCTGTTTAGCCACCTTAATATCCCTCCACCTAATTGAAGAGATTCAGAAACATCAGGTTTGCGCATAGCCTTTTTTCGCCCATCGGAGTATCTCCTTTTCAGGATGACAGTGTCTTTAAAAGGGACAGAGGTTTTTAATTCTCTTCAAAAAATTTTTAAAAATCCTTGACATCGCCAGGCAAGCTATTTATAATTACAGGACTAAAATCGACAAGGAGAGAATTTTCTCTCTTTTGCAAAATGAAAAGCTAAACCTAAAGGAGAGTAGTTATGAAACATTCAGTTTCTATTTGTATCCTACTTTTGCTGGTAATTTGCATCTGGTCATTTGGCCCGATTGCTCAGGAGGCTCAAGCGCTGATCGGAATAGATTTGACGTTGCCTGCTGATTCAGCCAAGGTTACCAACCCTACTCCTACATTTAAGTGGAAGGTGACTATACCACCAAAGGAGAAACCAAGCAGGTTTCATATTATGTTAGCCACCGATCCTCTCTTCTCTAACGTTATCTGGGAGGATACCACCATCGATGGTTCCAAAAGGAGCATAGATTATCCCGACGATCCTTCTTTAACCGAGTGGAAGGCTTATTACTGGAGAATGAGGGTGGAGGTGGATTCGATAAGAGCCACAGATACGTTAACTTACTGGCAGGAAGAGTTCACCTCAACTTTAATCTTCTTTTATACTACTGCTACCCTCTTCCACATATACGAAGACCCTTCCATCTCGGATCTTCCCAGCATTCAGAAGGCAATTGTCTGGGCGGCGGCAGGAGACACTATTTGGGTAGATACTGGGACTTATTATGAGAATCTTAGATTTTACAAAGACAGTTTGCTTTTAACCAGCAGGTATTTGGTCAATGATCAAGATACTGCTACCATTAATAAAACTATAATAGATGGAAGCAAGTTGACTGGCGGAAAGAATCAAGGGAGCGTGGTTTATTTCTCTCCTGAAGCGGACTCAAGCTCTATCTTGAGGGGATTCACCATCCGGGGTGGCACCGGCACTGAAGCCGTGATAGGAGGGGTTAAGAAAATCGTTGGAGGAGGTATATTCTGTGGTGAGACTTCCAGCCCTACCATTGTTCATAACGTGATCACAGACAATCAGGCAAAGGACGATGGGGGGGG
Source organism: candidate division Zixibacteria bacterium SM23_73_3 (assembly GCA_001304155.1). GTDB lineage: Bacteria > Zixibacteria > MSB-5A5 > MSB-5A5 > SM1-73 > SM23-73-3. Next base: position 21,304 of record LJUX01000007.1, on the reverse strand, counting down.
AATCTTCATAAATTCAGCCGCACCCAACATTCTGCACAACATCATCACCCGCAACTCCACGTTGAAAGGCTCAGGAGGAGGAATCGCATGTCACTTCTCCATCAAGGTGGGAGCACCTAAAAGCTTAAGCCCGAGTGCCCAGAAGGGAGAAAACAAAGAGAGACTGTTTTCAGAAAAATCCGGATCTGGTGTTGAAATTAAAGCATCCCCATCTCCTTCAGAATCACGCTTGAACTCGAGCGAAGGAGAAATAAAAAATTCGCTCAATCCTAAAGATGTCACCGAGGTTTCTTCTCCCACTGCTCCTGGCTCAACGGCCAAAACTGCGCAAAACACCCCACCGGTTGCGGTGGTGGATTGGTATGCCAGGAAGGATACCATAATCCAGAGGGATAAGTATCTGCCTGGTGATACCCTCTTTTTCCATGGAACCAGGTCTTCTGACGCGGATGAAGGAGATTCTATCACCAGCTTCCTGTGGCGGTATTTGGGATATTATGAATGCTGGAAAGACACCTCAACCACTTGGCGTTATTTCCCTAACTGCTCCAGCGACTCGGTCTGCTTTTTGGCGATTGAGGAGGAGAGTAGATTTGGGATGCTAAGAGTTGTTTTAAGGGTCAGAGATACTTCGACTGGCCCGAGTAGCCAGGGCTTTTCAGATACCCTGACTTTCAACGTGCAATATGCCCCTCATGCTGATCCGGGTGATCCATTTGACGTGCCCCCTGGAGATACCGCCTGGCTGGATGGATCCGGAAGCTGTGATATCAATCCTGATGATGTTCTAACTTACTACTGGACTCAGAACTCCGGCACTGTCTCTGTAACAATTGAGAATGCTAATTCTGATGTAGCTTATTTTGTTCCCGAGGATAATACTTATCTGGGAACGTATGAGTTCCAATTAAAGGTTACTGATTCATATGGGGATGAAGATTCCGGCACCGTCCAGGTAATCATAGACAATCCTCCGATTGCAGTCTGTCAGGACTCAACCTATGGAGACACATTGGCTGGATACTTACGCAACGACATAATGACCTTGAATGCCTCGTTATCTTATGATCCGGATCCAGATGATCAGGTTAAATATTATATATGGAATCCGGTTGAATGGTGTTTTCCGACTCAAGGAGGAATACAATGTTTGTCTTTTAGCGTGCCCCGTGATTCTACCAAAGCCATTCAATCCTTCACCTTCGCTTTCGGAGGGCTTTTGAAGTTCCGCCTGAAGGTAAGAGATTCCTATGGAGTGATAAGCCAAAATCACGATTCGGTTTTCTTTTCCATTCAATCTCCTCCGGTGGCGAATGCAGGCGCCGATACCGTGCTCCGTCCTGTAACTTTTGCTCACCTTTTCGGCACCGCGATCGAAGTCAACCCTGACCAACGGCAGACGTTAAAATACTACTGGAGGCAAACTTATCCCATCTCTACACTTCTGGATACGGTTCAGTACATTAAGTTCTTCGCCGCTCAATCCGGGATCTACAAATTTGAGCTGACCGTGGACGATCGTTTTATTCTAAGTACACCGGACCAGGTGGTGGTGGTGGCAAATCAACTCCCCAATGCAATCGTGGTCAATGTCCCTCACGCCTTTGAAGGTAATACAGTACAACTGGACGCTTCATCTTCTTATGATCCTGATTCTGCTACGTTTCAACATCCTGATTCCTCGGATGCAGGAGGGCTTAAGTTCGCCTGGAGCGTGAAATCTTATCCGGTAGATGCCGAAGAACCGGTGATAGTGAATGCAACCCAACCGGTAGCCCACTTCATTCCTTACGGCACCGGAACCTATAAGTTTCAGGTGTTAGTCAACGATACCATCTCAAAGCGGCAACCTCCGGTGCCGAATGTCAACATGAGAGAACTCACCGTCAATGTTGACTCCACCTATGCTTATCCGGTGATTCAGGGGAACTTGATCTCTTACAACCTCTCCGCATCAAAGGGCGGAGGGATCGATTGTAACCAAAGCTCGCCAGACATCATTAGCAATATCTTATATAAGAACCAGAGTAAGCTTTCAGGTGGAGCTATATCTTGCCGGAATTTCTCCACTCCTCAGATAAAAAGCAATGTATTTTTCAGCAATATATCCAGTGACTCCACCGGCGGCGCTATCGCCGATCTAAAAGCTCAACTTGCTCCCTCCGCCACCAGAGGCTTTAAGAAAAAATTAGCCATTCAATACAATGACTTCTGGGATAACCGGGGCGGGGCATTATATCAAGCCTCGGGAGATATCTCCAACAATATTTACACTTTCCCTCGTCTGGTCGATCCGGATTTCGGCGATTTCAGATTCGAGTGTTCTTCTCCCTGTTTTGGAGCGGGAGACCCACTTCACCCGGATATTGGATCACTTATATATTTCCAGCCGTGCAGCACGGTTAATCGCCTGGGAATGGTTTCACTCTCTCTGTTCCAGAATCCGGTGGCAACTGCAGTGGCTCACTTTATCCTCAACACGGACGTTCCCTTAAAAGCTCCGCCAGTTGCTTATGTGACCATCGGAGATCTTGCACCCAGTCTGGTACGTTTTGTTCCTATCTCTTCTAAGACCTATCAGGGAAGTTTTGTTTTCACCGCCAGTGGAACTGCCAAAATCTCAGTTTTTGCCAGCTCTCTTTTAGAAAGAGACACCCTCACCACCCGGGATTTCAGCGTGGCGTTTATCGGAGCAGGCAAGATGGGCAGATTGGTCAATTCCGATGAAAAGGTGGAGGTGGTTTTCCCTGAAGGTTCGGTAAAGGAAAACATGTATGCCACCTGCATCTCAGTTTCAGAAGATTCCCGATATCAGTTTGAAGATCAGCTGGAGATGGTGGCATTCGGAGAAACCTACCAGTTGGGTCCTTCAATCTCGTTCGACAAGGACCTTATCATAAGCTTCCCACTGGGCCATCTTGATCTGAAAGACAAAGATAAGACTTTGTTCTCAATCTATAAATATGAAGATGGAAAGTGGAGCCGACTGGAAAGCTTCTTGGACGGAAATTCAGTCTGCACCAAAATCAAGAGTCTGGGTATTTACAGACTGATTTACGATCCCAGAGGGAAACATATCACCGGAATACCCAAGACCTACCAGCTTCTCCAGAATTACCCCAATCCCTTCAACCCGGAGACCCAGATAAGATATGACCTGCCGGTTTCTGCGCATGTAAAGCTATCCATTTACAACGTCCTTGGTCAACGGGTGAGAATCCTGGTGGACCAAATCCAGGATGCAGGTTACAAATCGGTAATCTGGGACGGTAGGGATAATGGTGATCGGGAAGTGGCTTCAGGCATCTACTTCTATAAGATAGAAGCGGAAAACTATCAGAAAACCAAAAAGATGGTTCTTTTAAAGTAAGGAGAGATTTTACCATAGATTCAGCTTAATCAAAATAACGGATGAAAAAAAGGAGTCGTTATGAAAAAAAGATGGTTTCTCTTGATCACCGTTTTATTCTCCTCTCTTCTTTTTGTCTACGGATGTGGAGACGATGGGGTAGTAGAGCCAACTGCCGAGAAGCTGATCGAACAGGGGTGGGCGAAATTCAAAGCTGGTAACTCCAGTGGTGCCAGTGCCGATTTCAACGCCGCTCTTGGTCTTGACGCTGAAGCCAACGAAGCATATTTAGGTCTGGGCTGGGCTGAGCTGAGACAGAATCATGCTGGTCTGGCGGAAAATGCCTTTGTGACTTACCTTAGCAAAACTTCCAACTCAGAAGACGATGCTAAGGCAGGGCTGGCATTGGCTTATCATGCCCAGAAAAAATTCGAAGATGCCATAAATTTGGCTGAAGACGTGCTCTCGGCTGATCCCTCCTGGAGCTTTTCTCCCCATGATGCAGAAATAAATTATCTGGATTTGGCGCTGGTTCTGGCAGAGAGTTATTATGGGATCGCCAACTTCAGTCAAAGTCTTTTGGTGGTTCAACAGTATTTCGATCCTAACTTCGTTGTGGATCCAAATACCCCTGAAGGAAAAAAGCAACTGGCAGATAAATTAGAAGGCCTGTATACTGGCTAATTTAAGAAGTTTCTTAAAAAAATAAATGCACAATATTTGTTTTGGGGTGAGAATTACTCTCACCCCATTTTTACTTTCTAATAAGTGCTCATCGAGTTGCATGCTTCCACAGTTTGTCAAATTTTCTTGCCTTTCTCTATTCTTTTATTAAGTTTGACCTGAAATGGTGGAAAAAAATCCATTACCCGAAACTGAAATTCAACCATGTTCCAAAAACCGATTATTGGAATTACCATGGGGGATCCGGCAGGCATCGGTCCGGAGGTGGTGGTCAAAGCAGTGACAGATAAAAAGGTCACCCAGGTTTGCTATCCTTTAGTGTTTGGTTCTTACCACATAATCTTTTCTTCCGCCAAGAAATTTTTAAAAAAAGCAATCATAAGAAAAATCATATGGCCGGAAGATGTGAGAGATTCAAAAGATAGCATATGTGTGCTTGACTGCACTAAATTGGATCGTACAAAAATAAAAACCGGAAAAATTACAAAACTGTCCGGAAAAATGGCAACCGATTCGGTCTTCTGTGCCACCCAGTTTGCCCTCTCCGATCAGATAGACGCCTTAGTCACCGCACCCCTGTCCAAAAAAGGTCTACGTCTGGCTGGATATGATTTCCCCGGACACACCGAACTTTTGGCTTATCTTACTGCTACCCGCAACTATGCTATGATGTTTGTCGCTGTCCACAGTCCGCTGTCGACTGTCGACTGTCGACTGTCGACTGAAAAATACAAGATGGTCTTGGTGACCACTCATCTGCCTCTATCTGAGGTTGCCCGAAGCATCTCCAAAAAGAGGATTTTAGAAAAACTGACGGTGACTCAAAAAGCCCTACAAAGACATTTTGGCATTAAAAAGCCCAAGATCGGGGTGTGTGCTTTAAATCCCCACTGCGGCGAGGAGGGGATTTTGGGAACCGAGGAGAAGAGAATAATCATTCCAGCAATCAAAGCCGCACAAAAGATGGGGATAAAAGCTTATGGACCATTTTCATCCGATACCATCTTCTCTCCCAAAATCTCGCAAGAGTTTGATTGTATCCTTGCCATGTATCACGATCAGGGGCTGATTCCTTTAAAGATGGGGGAATGGGGAGGAGCGGTCAACGTCACCATTGGCTTGCCTATAATTCGCACCTCTCCCGATTTTGGGACAGCACTGGATATTGCCGGAAAGGGAAAAGCCGATCCCAAAGGGATGATAAATGCTATTCTTTTAGCTGCACAAATGGTGAAGAAAACCAAAGGCAAGCGAACGAGTTCTTTCTGAAGTCTTGGCCGACATTTTATTGAATGATCTGAGAGGTGAACCCAATGGAGGATACGTCAAAATTCAGTTGGCCCCCTCAAAGGAAAGAAATGAAACAAGCCTTTACCGAGATATACTCTAGCGGAGATTGGTGGAAGTATACTGGTGAGAGGGTAAAGAAATTAGAGCAGAAGTTTCCCGGATCGCATGATTGCAGGTTCGGTGTATCAATATGTAACGGAAGCGTGGCAATTGATATCGCCTTGAAAGCACTGGGTGTGAAATCAGGAGACGAGGTCATCCTGCCCGCATACGATTTCTATTCTCTGCCCAAAAGCGTGTTGAATGTGGGAGCCACTCCGGTATTTGCCGATGTGAACTCCAAGAATTTCACAATAGATAAAGACAAGGTCAAAAAGAGGATAACTTACCGCACCAAAGCTATCATAGCGGTTCACATCAGCGGCTCGTTGGCAGAACTGGATGCACTGAAGAGATTAGCAAAAGAAAACAACATTTATTTGATTGAAGATTGTGCTCAGGCACACGGAGCCATCTATGATGGGAAAAAAGTGGGGAGCTGGGGAGATCTTGCCATTTTCAGTTTCGGTGGGATCAAATTGATGACCTGTGGACAGGGAGGCATGATCACCACTTCCTCAGAAGAACTGTACAAGAGATGCTATGCCATTACCAATAGAGGACACTTGCCCGATGGAAAGGTTAATCCTTATGGAATCATAGGTGAGAACTTTCAACTCTCTGAGTTACAGGCGGCTGTGTTACTTCCTCAAATTGATCTTCTTGAATCTTATAGCCAGAGACGTGAGGAAGCATTTAGTTTCCTCGATCAAAAACTTTCTCAGATTGATGGAATCGAAATATTATCTCAGTTTCCCAAAACCCAACGTCGGGCTCACATGAGATATTCTTTTTGTTATAAAAGCCAGCTTTCCCGCAAGTTGCCCAAGATGCAACTTCTCGAGAAGCTGAACCATGCAGGGATTCCCGCTCTGCCCGGATACTCAAGTGCCAAAACTGACCCGAGACTGCAAAAGATTTTTGCTGACCAAGAACATGATTTCCCCAATTCTAGAATGGCAGAGGATCAGATCGTCGGCATCCATCATACATTTTTGCTGAATGATCGCCAGCGCTTGAATACTCTGGCAGACATTATAAAAGAGAGTTTAGCCATCGGTTAAGCCATACTTTTGAACTCTAAGAGAGCATATATCCTTCAAAGGGTGAGTAAGAAAATTTGGGGGGATCCAGCATCCTAAGATCAAGCCAGATAAAACCTGAACATGAATCTAAAGTCCCAGAATCCAATGCCGATTTAGAATACACAAAGAGAACATATCGTCCCCACAGATATTCTCCAAGAAGTATCTAACGTCCCCACTGACAGTTTATAAGAAAAACTCAAAGCGTCCCCATAGACATTATTCTACAAAAGAAACTTAACGTCTCCTTGACCATCATAAAAAGTCCATAAAGTTCACTTGAGACATAAGGAAGATCGTTCTTTTCTCTTGAGATATAAGATAGTAAAACGACTCATGAAGGAACTGGCAGGTTTGCCACAGTGAACTTATTGGATGAAAAGCATCAGAACATCCAACTTGATTTGAAGGGAGAGTTCAAGGTGAAGCACAAAACAGGAATTAAAAAGGGAATAAGGGACAAAATGATATTGATCGCAATTTTGTGCCTGTCGGGACCCCCGACCCGACAGGTAAAGTGCAAACCTACCAGCAGGTCAGGTGACCTGGCGGGCACGAGAAGAAATACACTAACAAATCACCCTCACAAGAAGTCACACGAAAATCCTAATATTACAAAATTGAAATCCTCTAGATGAGAAAATTCAAAGAAAAATGCCTCAAGCAATCCTGACTCAAGATTGACAAATAATCCTCGCCTTCTCTTTCATTTATTCAAGAATATGGGTTTAAGCATATGTCCTTGTAAGTATAAATAACATGCATTATCTTCTCAATCTCACCTTACTAAGTGACATTAGGATAAATCCTAGACTATATCTAAAGAACCCGAATTTAGAGCCGACTTAATCTCTTAAAGGGGACGGCGGGTCTCAACCACATTCTTATTAAAATTAATCCTTTCTGTTGTATATAAGTCCAATTAGAAAGATCTGTTCATAAAGGGCTTGGTAAAAACATGTCAACAGGTCATTGGATTAAAACTGCCAAAGCCTAAGACGGACAGGCAGAGGAGGCTAAGCATGAAGAATAAAAGCCTAAATCGCATCAGCATATGGAAGAAAATGATATGGATAGCAATCCTGCTGGGGGCACTCTACTGGATTCTTGGGTCTGCTATAGATGTTTTTGTATTCCATGAGGGTAATCTTATCGAAGAAATATTCACCTTAGATCCGCATAAAATTTGGATGCGCTCGTTGGTTCTTTGCATTCTCATCATGTTCAGTCTCTATGCCCAAAGCGTTATCACCGACCGCAAGCGGGCGGAAGCGACGCTTGCCCAACAGGCCAAGCAGTTGGAGTGTGCTAATGAAGAGCTTAGACGCAAGAACGCCGAGCTGGATCAGTTTACCTACGTTGCCAGCCACGACCTGCAGGAGCCGCTGCGCAAAGTGACCGCCTTCAGCGGCATGCTTCGTCAGGATCTGGGGAGCAGCCTGCCGGAGCGAGCAAAGAAGGATCTTGGTTTTATCCTGGATGCGGCAAAGCGAATGCAGAAACTAGTGCAAGACCTTTTGACGTTTTCACGCTCAGGAAGGGTGGAAATGAAATGGAAAACGGTCTCTTTGAATCACTGTGCTGACCATGCGATAGACTCGTTGGCAGTACAAATAGAGGAAAGTGGAGCCACAATCACTCGTGATGAGTTGCCCGAGGTGTGGGGAGACCAAACTATGCTGACCCAACTTTATCAAAATCTACTCTCAAACGCTTTAAAATTCACAGACGCCAACCGACCTCAGGTTCGCTTGACCGTTGAGCGGATTGACGGGCAACTGATTTTCGGGGCAAAAGACAACGGCATCGGTATCGAGCCGAAATACGCCGAACACATCTTTGTGCCTTTCAAACGCCTGCACGGACGTGACAAATACGAGGGCACGGGAATTGGTCTGGCAATCTGCAAAAAGACTGTTGAGCGACACGGTGGTAATATCTGGGTTGAATCGATAACGGGAAAAGGCGCACACTTCAAATTCACCATCGGTGAAAAAACACCGAAGAAACAGGAGGAAAGTTTATGGGACAATTCAATGGAAAGCCTGCGGTCATCCTCCTCGCCGAAGATGACCCCGGCGATCAGGAGTTGACCCGGCGGGCTTTAGAGCAGAGCAGAATCCGAAACGAGCTCCACATCGTTGAGGACGGTGAGGAAGCTTTAGATTACCTGCTTCGTCGTGGGAAATACGAAGACCCGACCACGTCCCCCAAACCAGACTTGATGTTGTTGGATCTGAACATGCCCAAGATGGACGGCAAACAGTTGCTGGAGCAGATGCGTGCCGATCCTCGCTTGCGCCGAATCCCTGTGGTGGCGCTCACCACATCGAAGCAGGAGAACGACATCGTCCGCACGTACGACCTGGGGGCGAATTCCTACATCGTCAAACCGGTAAACATGGATCAATTTGTTAGCGCTATCAAAATCCTCAAGGATTATTGGTTTCAGATCGTGGTGCTGCCACCACGAGGAGAGTGAACCATGAGGCTCAAAAAAGTTACAGTCTTCGCAATCGAGGACGACCCGGGAGACATCCATCTTCTTCGTCGTTGCCTTGAAGATATTCCAGGGTGGGAGATCGAGTTTCTTGCCTTCAAAGAACCGGTCGAGGGATTAGCTCAACTTTCCCGCCATACCCCAGATGTTATCCTTCTCGACTATTTTTTGGGAGACACCACAGGTCTTGAGGTCATCAAAGCGATTCAGGGCTCTGGCTATAAGTGCCCGGTAGTCATCCTGACCGGACAGGGGGATGAGGAACTCGCGGCTGAGCTCATGCGGTTCGGAGCGGCGGACTATTTGCCAAAGAGCCGGTTGTCTGATAGGAGCCTCAGGCGCGTCATTTCCAACGCCATCGCAAAGTACCAATTGCAAGAAGCACTCGAGGGGCATCGCCGGAGACTGCAAGAGGTCAACCATGAACTCTTGCGCAAAAATGAGGAGATCCAAAATTTCTACCATAAGCTCTCCTACAAGCTGAAGTCTCCTGTGACCTCGGCTGGAGGCTACGTCTCGATGGTGATGGAAGGATCAGCTGGTCCTATTACCGACACTCAGCGGAAGTATCTAAAAATCGCTGAGGACTGTTGCCTAATGATGCGTGAATGTATCAATGACCTGGTTGACGTGACCAAACTGCAGATGGGGAAATTTATCGTGAGCACATCCCCCGTTTTTGTCGACAGACTGGTGCAACAGGCTGTCTCTTCAATTTCTTCTGCAGCGGAGAAGAAAGGCATTCGTCTGAAGCAGGCCATAGAATCAGAGCTGCCGGAGGTCAACATCGACGAAGACAGAATCAAACAGGTCCTTTTGAACCTGCTGAGCAACGCGTTGAAGTTTACCCCCGAAGGTGGTGAAATCACGGTTCGAGCCGGTCAGGACTCGACTGCTCCGGAATTCATCTTGGTATCGGTGACTGATACCGGCCGCGGTATCGAGCCGGACAAACTTCCCTACATCTTTGATCGCCTCTATCAGGCTGCGAACACCGATTGGATGACTCACCAGGGTTTGGGTCTTGGCTTGTATATTTGTCGGGAAGTGGTCAGACTGCATGGGGGAGATATCTCGGTTCAAAGCAAGCTAGGAAAAGGCAGCACTTTTTCCTTCACCCTCCCTAAGCATGTCCCCCAGGAAACCCTGCATACCGTGGTAGAAAGCAAGGGTGCTTACGAAAAAGACCCTCGTGGTTGAGGACGACGAGAAAATGGCTCTTCTGTTGTGGGGGTGACTTCGGGCAAATGGTTGTCAGACGATTATAACATACCAGGCGCTGACGGCACTACCCGTGTCCTGCGAACAGCTGCTTCTAAATGGCGATTATCGATACGGCTGACAATCTGGATGCCAAGCGTATTGCCAACCCATCCCTCAAGCTGGAGTTCCGGGGCGGACAGGTGATTTAGCAGGCGCTGAAGAGATGATTGGCAACCTGAGAACCGAATTTGAACTCCTACAAAAATACTTTAACCAGTCAGTTAAAAAATTGTATCGAAAGTTTAAAAGGGCATACCTCACCTCGCAACGGGATATCCAGAAAAACTCTAAGGTTATATCTAAAGCGCAAGAATTTAAAGTCGATTTAAATTCTTAAAGGGAACTCAGAGTTTCCATAGCATTATGGGGGAATAAACTCTTTTGTTTGAAGAAAGGGACAATACGAAAGAGCAACTAATAAATGCCTTGGCAGAAATAAACCAATACTGGATTGAAAGCATCAGAAGCTCAGGGCAAGTAGGCCAGAAGCGGAATGGCAAGTCAATGACATCATCGGGGCATATCGACTGAAGAAGAATTACTTGTATTCGGGACTCGAAAAATCTGTTTTTTGACAAATATATAGAAACGGTCTCAAGGGAAAAGGGGAATTCTAAATGAAGTTAGCAAAGACAAAAAGTAGAGAGTTACTCGATTTGTGCATCATCGTGATTGTTGCAGGCATCTTGTCAATATTCAGCATATCTATTCACACTATTGGTAAGCTTTACAATTTTTTCAAGGCTTATATCGATTTACCGCTGGCGGAATTCCTCATTAATGTCTGTTTTCTCTCGTTGGCCGGTCTGCTCTGGTTAACCTACGTTCGCTGGAAAAAAGCTGCTAAAAGGCAAGCGGAATTGGAGAACATTATCTCCAGCATCAGCCCGGATGTGCTCCTGGTGATCGATTCGGATAGAACTATCATTGAGTGCAATGACTCGGTGAAGAGAATGTTTGGCTACGAGGTAGGTGAAGTCATTGGCCAGAAAACCGACCTTCTCTATTTCGACTGGCGATCTGCCCAGTCTAATCATGATGACTGGCAAAAGATACATGATAAGTTTGAAAGAAACGGTTTTCACATTGGATCGGCTACAGGAAAAAAGAAAAATGGCGAAACAATACCGCTTGAAATCATCGCCGCTAGTCTGAGCGGTCGTGGTGGCGCAGTACAGCTGTTACGCGACATCACCGAACGCAGGCGAGCAGATAAGGCACTGCGAGAAAGCGAAGAGAAACACAGGACACTCGTTGAACAATCTCTACAGGGGCTAGCCGTAATCCAGGATTTTCGCATTGTCTTCGCCAATACCGCCGTCGCTGAAATTACCGGATGCAGTCCTGAAGAGCTTCTGGCTCTCACTCCCGAACAGGTGAAATCAATAGTTCATCCCGAGGACCGGGCACTCGCCTGGCAGCGTTTCAGGGACCGTCTGGCCGGAGAATCGGTGCCGCCCCGGCACGAGTACCGTATCGTCCGCAAGGATGGAACCATACGATGGCTGGAGACTTTCGCCACTGCCATCGAATACCAGGGAAAGCCAGCTTTACAGGCAGCCTTCGTCGACATTACCGAGCGCAAGCGGGCTGAGAAAGCGTTACAACAGAGCGAAAAGAAATACCGTCAGTTGGTTGAGAACATGCAGGAAGGTATCTGGCTTATCGATAAGGATGCCTACACCACCTTTGTCAATCCCCGTATGTCAGAGATGCTCGGATATTCCACAGATGAGATGCTGGGGAAACATCTGTTTTTCTTCATGGATGAACAAGCGACAGAGATTGCCAAATTCAATTTGGAGCGCCGCAAACAAGGCATTAAAGAACAGCACGATTTTGAGTTTGTCCGAAAAGATGGAACACTGGTTTACACGAGCCTGGAGACATCGCCGATCACCGACGATGATGGGAATTATATCGGAGCACTTGCTTCCGTGGCGGACATCACCAAGCGCAAGCGAGCTGAGGAGGCGCTGCGCAGGGCTCACGAGGAGTTGGAAAAACGAGTGCGGGAACGAACGGCGGAACTGGAACAAGCCAACCAAACTCTGCAGGCCGAGATCGCCGAGCGCAAGCGGGCGGAGGAGAGACTTAGGGAATCAGAAGAAAGGTACAAGACGTTAGTTGAAACCTCCAACGATATGATTTTCACGGTGGACTTGAAAGGAAGTTTCCTGTTCATCAATCGGGCATCTGAGAGAATTTTAGGTTATACAAGCGAGGAAATAAAGAGAATCAATGGCTTTGAACCGGTTCATCCCGATGACTTGGAAACGGTGAGGGAGCAATTTGCTCAGTTGGTTGGAGGAAAAAGTGTCGACAACATGGAATACAGGTACAAAGCCAAAAGCGGTTCCTATATCAACATTATGAACAATGCCTCGCCCATACTTGATCCCAACGGAAATGTAGTCGCTGCCCTCGGCGTCGCCAGAGATGTCACGGAGCGCAAGCGGGCGGAGGAGGAATTGACAAAATATCGCGATCATCTTGAGGAGCTGGTGGAAGAGCGTACCGCCGAGCTCACCGAAGCTAATCAGCAACTTGAATTGGAAATCACCGAGCGCAAGCGGGCAGAGGAGGCGGTACGGGTGAGTGAAGAGCGGCTCCGGCAAATTGCCGAAAACGTCGGTGAGGGTTTCTTTCTGAGTGATGCCTCCGATAACAGCGCGATCTACGTTAGTCCAGCCTACGAGAAGATATGGGGCCGGCCAGTCGGGACGGCATACGCCGACGCTCAATCTTGGCTGGAGGTGGTCCATCCCGAGGATCGCGAGCGCGTCAAAGCGTACGTTGAGAAGCATAGCCGGGGGAAGATTGCCTTCAGCCAAGAGTATCGGATTCTGTGGCCCGATGGTTCAATCCGCTGGGTGCGTGATCGCGTGTATCCCGTCAAGAACGAATCGGGCGAGATTTATCGCATTGTTGGAGTGACGGATGACATCACCGAGCGCAAACGGATAGAGCAAGCACGGCGGGAGAGCGAGGAGCGTCTTCGGAGTTTGTTCGAAACGATGGCTGAGGGCGTAATCTTGATCGCCACAGACGGTCAGATCATCCAGGCTAATCCCGCGGCAGGGCATATCTTGGGGCTTGAGCGTTCTGAAATTATAGGTCGAAATTACGTTAGCCCAGAATGGGAAGTCTTCCGACCTGATGGAACGCCGATGCCGCCGGAGGAGATGGCTGGTCCCCGGGCAATGAAGGAGAAGCATCCGGTGAAGGATGTTGTGATGGGCGTGCAGCACCCGGATGGCTCAATCTCCTGGATCAACGTCAACGCTACCCCACTCATAGACCAGGCTGGCAAGCTTCAGGGTGTCGTCGGCACCTTCGCGGACATCACCGAGCGCAAGCGGTCTGAAGAGGATCTCAAGAAAACCAAGCAACAAGCCGAAGAGGCCAACCGGCTCAAGAGCGAATTTTTGGCAAATATGAGCCACGAGATCCGCACCCCCATGAACGCCATCATCGGCATGACAGATATAACCTTGGAGACATGCCTGACCGATGAACAGCGCGATTACTTGATTACAGTTAAAGATAGTGCCCGTGCACTTTTGCAACTGTTAGACGATATCCTGGATCTTTCCAAGGTAGAAGCGGGCCGAAGTGAGCTTGAGACCATCGATTTTGATTTGCGTGTTACCGTGGAGGGCGTAGCTGATACCTTAGCCCCTAAGGCTTCCGCCAAAGGATTGGAACTGGTCTGTATGATTCATCACCAGATTCCCGCTCTCTTACGCGGTGATCCGGGTCGGCTGCGACAAATCTTGATAAATCTGGGAGGCAATGCGGTTAAGTTTACTGAAAAAGGAGAAGTGGTAATTCGGGTGGAGCTTGAAGAGGAAACCGAAAATCGGGCAACACTTCTTTTTTCGGTCACCGACACCGGAGTGGGTATCCCCAAAGATAAACAAAAGGAAATCTTTGAACCCTTTATCCAGGTAGACGGCTCCACCACCCGCAAGTATGGAGGTACTGGCTTAGGTCTATCCATCTCTAAGCGCTTGGTAAAACTTTTAGGCGGTCAAATCGGTGTGGAAAGTGAATCGGGCAAGGGGAGTCGTTTCTGGTTTACCACTACTCTCGAAAAGCAAAAAGAATTCAAAGATGTTTTTCCATCGCTTCCTCCTGATATACGCGGCATGCGAATACTGGTCGTAGATGATAACAAAACCAACCGAACTATCCTGGTCAAGATATTAGAATCCTTTGCCTGCTCTGCAGAAGCGGTGGAAGGTAGAAATGAGGCAATCCGGATATTGAAGAAGGCGGCTCAAAAGGAGAAGCTTTTCGACTTGGTTTTGCTGGACATGCAGATGCCAGAGATGGATGGTGAGGAGGTTTTACGAGCCATCAAGGATGATCCGGAGATCAAGGATGTGGCGGTGATTATCCTCACCTCTCTTGGGGAGCGTGGAGACGCAGCCCGGCTGGAGGCTTTGGGCTGTGCCGGTTATCTTTTGAAACCGGTCAAACAATCGCAATTATTTGATGCCATCATCACCGTTATGAGTCAACAAAAGAAGGAGATTGAACCAAAGCCGGGAAGAATAGTTACTCGCCATACCATAGCCGAGCAGAAACGTCGAAAAGTTCGCATACTGGTAGCAGAAGACAATCCCATGAACCAGAAATTAGCGGTGGCTCTGCTCAAGAAAGCGGGCTATCCAGTGGATGCGGTGGAGAATGGACGGATGGTAATGGAAGCTCTTAACCGCACCGCTTACCACCTGATTCTTATGGATGTTCAGATGCCCGAAATGGACGGTTTTGAGGCAACTAAGGCCATCCGGAAAATGGAGGGCGTAAATAAACACGCCCCCATTATTGCTATGACCGCTCATGCCATGAAAGGAGATCGGGAAAGGTGTCTGCAAGTGGGTATGGATGACTACATCTCCAAACCAATAGAACCACAAGAGCTATTCAACGTCATAAAAAAGTGGACTAAATCTCGTGATCCTAAGAATGCAAACAAATGGAAGGGTGAGTTCAAAAAAGGTGACCAGATCAAAGAACCCCTCCTCGATCTTAAAATTGCTCTCACCAGATTTGATGGTGACAAAGAGTTTTTTAAACAGATGCTCCAAAAGTTCTTAGATTATGCACCAAAGCAATTATCGATACTGGATGAGGCAGCAAAGGAAGGTAATGCCAAAGAAATAGAAAGGGAAGCTCACGGTCTAAAAGGTGCGGCAGGTAATCTAGGTGTCAAGGGCATTGCCGATCTGTCTCTTAAACTGGAGCTTTTAGGGCGGACAGGTAATTTAGCCGGTGCCAAAGAAATGATCGGCAATCTGAAAACCGAGTTGAAACGCTTGGAGGAATACCTCAATAAATCGTTCCCGGAAGAGGTCGTCCTGAAATCCTGATATTGCCGAGAGAATTAGCGGAGGTGAACAATGAGGATACTCATCGCCGAAGATGATAATATCTCCAGAAAGATACTTCAAACCGTCCTGACCAAGGATGGGAATGATGTGATCGCAGTTGAAGATGGACTGAAAGCTTTGGAGTGGTTACAGAAAGAGACGCCGGATATGCTCATCACCGACTGGATGATGCCTGATCTGGATGGGTTGGAACTCTGTCGCCGGGTGCGAGCTCTCAATCTTTCCGGTTATGTTTACATTATCCTTCTGACTGCATTGACCGAAAAGAAAAGAATTATCGAAGGGCTGGATGCAGGTGCAGATGATTATGTCACCAAACCATATGATAGAACCGAACTCTTAGCCCGGGTGAGAGCAGGAAAGAGGGTCATTCAACTCGAGAAATCGCTTCGGCAAAAAAACAAGGAGCTTTCGGAAGCCTTTGCACAAATCAAACAACTAAAAGGCATCTTGCCCATCTGTATGCACTGCAAAAAGATCAGAAAGGACGAGAATTACTGGCAGCAAGTTGAAGAATACGTTGCCGAGCATTCAGAAGCAGATTTCAGTCACAGTATCTGTCCGGAATGTATGGAAAAGTATTATCCCGAATATGTGAAGAGGAAAAAAACTCGGGAGATCATAGTTGATCGTTAATATGCATAGCATTTATATCAAGCTGGCCTGAGAAGATCTGCCCTCGATTCGTTTTTTATTTTCTATACAAAGCTTATTTGGTAAAACCTGCTTTAAAACCCCGGTTTCATCATGCGACTGTAGTAGCTCCCGGATGCATATAGGGCGGCTACAGGATTGTGTCCTAAAACGCGATCTTTGGCCACCAAAACAGTGGTGTAAGCATCGGCATATTTGAGAAATAAAGAATCATGACCCACACATAAACCCAAGAGGATATTCAATTCTGTCTTCTCCTGATTTAATATCTTAGCCTGGGCAATGGAGTTACACATGGGCTCAAATTCACCGATACATATCTTCTCCTCATCTTTTACCCCAATCTTTTCTTTTGGCACCCGTCCCACCTTGCACATCACCGAGACCACCTCAAAGCCCTGATTCACCAGAATCTTGTTTAATATGGTGGCTTCATTCATCAGTCCAATACAGAATGCGATCCCCAATTTCTTGAATTCCATCTTTCTGGCAAATTCGCAGATCTCCTGTACTCTTGGTTTGACGGGAAATTTCACATAAGGCTTGACATCCCTGTTGGCATAACATTCCCCCTCTTGGATGGAAGCCTGTCGAGCAAATTCTCGTACTTTCTCCTTCTTATACTCTTCCATTGCCTCCTTTACGACATCCATCCGATTCAATGTGGGACAAAATTTGGGACCTTTGCCTCCTTCCGCCAGACAGATTTTTTCTGTCTTATCGATTTTACAATATGCGCAAGCTGCGGATATTCCTTTATTCATGCCTTCCCTCCTGTGTACATCAAAATCTTAGAATGCTTTTTATTACTTGTGGTATATATGATCCCCCACTCTTCTCATCCAGGCAAGCTCTTTTTCGGTCATGGATCCCACGTCAAGAGTTTTAAGGTTTTCTCTGGTATGCTTCAGATCTTGGGGACCGGAGATGCAGACGTGAACTGAAAGATGGGAAAGGACAAAGCGGTAGCAATCTGTTGCCCTGGGAGTTCTTTCGTTCTCAGGATTGTAACCTCTTCTCAAAAGCTTTGTATGGCAGGTGGCAGTAAAGATTACGATCCCTGGTCCATCATTTTTAGGAATCAGGGGAAATACGTCATTTTCTGCCCCTCGATGAACAGCATTGTAACGAATGTGATATATATCGAAGACTTTTTCCTTTTCCACCTCGGCAAATAGAGAACGGTGATGGCAAGCCAGCCCCAGATGATGAATCAAACCTTTTTCTTTCAACTGTAGAGCCATATCGATGGCTCTATGGTTCGGTCTTTTTCTAAATGTGCTGAACAGCAAAACATCAACGTAATCCAGCTTAAGTTCCTTAAGCGCTCTTGTGAGGCTTTTGGGGATAAGCCTTGCCCAGGGCCAATAGTTTTGAACTACCACCACCATTCTTTCCCGATTCTTCTTAGCCAGTCGTCTGATGCCTTCTGCCATCATCCCCCGTCTGGCTGCACCCCAGTAAAAATAGTTGACTCCACGCTCAAAGGCCTCTTCAATTGCCAGAGCAGGAACGCCGTAAGCGGCACCTAGCCCCAATCGCCCCACCTTCAGCCCGGTTCTTCCTAACAGTGTTGACGTAAATGGCATAATTCACGGCAGCGAATCAAAGTTTAAAAATTTAATAAATAAATCATTAGAACGATTCTTAACTTCAAGATCGATACTCTTTACAATCTTATGAACATCATTCTCAAACCCTCTCCAAACGAGACCTTCAAGCTTTGAAGATTTTTGCCAATTAACCAAAACATATTTCTGATGTACATTGTTTTCGTCATATTCTAAAAGTTGTAACGAAGCGTTACAGGTGATGCGTCGAACCTTCTTAGAGAAAGGTGTAAGAACACTTTGCTGATAGTCGGGGTCGCTAACCATAACTCCCCTCTTAAGACCACAACACGCACCAAGGTCTTTTCTCCTCTTCAAATTGCATTCGATTGTTAATCCCTGGCTTACCAAATTGAATGGTTCTAAGCGCCCGGAGGCTGGGACTTCAGCATATTCGATTTTAGTAAAAGTTTGCTCTAACCAATCCTCAACTTTCTTTGTTGAAATTTCTGTTTCTTGACGGTTCAGTTCTACTTCTAACCATTTTTGCGACGGCGTAAAGAATATTCCAATATCTTTATAGATCTCTGGAAACCTATTAGCCCTGGCTTCAGCTTTTACTAATAGCAAATCACAAACCTCGATAGGTGCCCGCATATTCTTTACTTCAAACACAAAGCGCTCATCCCTCAGAACAGCAGCAAAATCGGGCATTTTCTGAGTATTGTCCTCCTGAAGGGCATGAATGTTATCAAATGAGTATTTTCTTAAATGATAGTAGGCATTCAGCTCAGCCAAAACGTCATGAATTTTTTTATCATATTCATCTTTGGGGTTGAGTTTGCGTTTTAAGATATTAAACGTTTTCTCATCATTGGACATTGCCTTAATGAGGGTGTGGATCGCCGAATGCTCGAAGAATTCCTCATCCAGAAGAATGAGAACCAAAGGATTCTCGATCCAACCATCATCTATTTTCATTCTTTCTTCTAATGAATCTTTGAAGAATGCCTCTATCTTTGGGTGTTGTGAAAGTTTTACAAAAACCTCTTTTTTCAACTCTTCGGGCGTCTTCATTTAACTAACTCCCCCTTTACTGTTCGGTCGGGGTACCCTTACCCCGACCACAAAAATTCGGTCAAGGGTGAGGGAGACCCATCTGGGAGGGCACCTTTAACCAACTAAAGTCACTTTATTTCATAACTATGTCCACTGATGCACCACACTTCTTACACTTCCTATCCTTGATGCCAGCCACCGAGGTGTAATAACCATCTCTTCTAATCAAAAGTTCATTGCATTCGGGACAATATGTATTTGAGGTGTTGGGGATATAGGCATTACCAACATAAATGTATTTGAGCTTTCTTTTCCCCAGAAGAAAAGCCTTCTGCAGAGTGTCTAAGGGTGTGGGAAGGATGTCCATCTTATATGTGGGAAAATATCGGGAAAAATGAAGGGGGATGCGGTCGCTTAAATTTGCCACGAAATCCACCAGCTTCTGGATCTGTTCATCTGAGTCATTTAAAGTAGGGATGAGCAAATTGGTAATTTCTACATGAATCTTGTTCCGGTGGCACAATTCAATGGTTCTTAAAATAGGAAGAAGTTTTGCTTTGCAAATTTTCTTGTAAAAATCGTCATCCATGGATTTGAGGTCTATGTTCATGGCATCGATTAAGGGCAAAAGTTTTTTCAATGGCTCTTCATGGATGTAACCATTGGTGACCAGCACATTGGTTAATTCCCTCTCCCTTGCTATCTTTGCGGTATCTAAAATATATTCATACCAGATCAGAGGCTCTGTATAGGTGTAAGCGATGCCCACTGAATTCTCTTTTAAAGCAACCTTCACCAGATCCTCCGGTGTGACAAACTCAGTGGGAGACTCTTCCTGAGAGATGACCCAGTTCTGACAGCACTGACAACTCATGTTACAGCCGTTAGGACCGGTGGAGAGAATTTGAGTGCCGGGATGAAAATGATACAAAGGCTTTTTCTCTATGGGATCTATGGCTAAGGAGACCAACCTGCCATAGTTTATAGCATAGAGAATTCCCCCCTCATTTTTCCTTCCCATGCATACCCCGATCTTCCCATCAGCGATAACACACCCCACCGGACAGAGCAGACACTGAATTCGACCATCTTCTTTCTTCTCCCAGAAGAGTGCATCTTTTTTCATCATATCAATCTCTTACTAAGAATTTTAGAAGTTCTTTTAGTAAAGATAAAAGGACAGGTGGGCAAAACAAGGAAATTATTTGAACATGTTTCTACCTCACCCCCTATCTCCCCTTCAGGGTGAACCCATCTCCACTTTGTGGAAAGGGGGACGGGGGGGAGAGGTCTAACCTCAATGCTTAAGAATAAATCCGCTCGCTCAGTGCAGTCACAAGTCAACTGATCTGGCGCCGAAAATTTAAGCGCTATATCTTCAATTCCTCCAAAATTCTGGGAATATCCAGAAAGGTCTTGGCAATATGGGCACCTGCTTCCCCTAATGCTTTGAGTTTACTCTGGGCGGTTCCCATCTCGCCCTCGACGATGGCTCCCGCATGCCCCATTCTTTTTCCGGGAGGAGCAAAAACTCCGCCGATCATTCCAATAACCGGTTTCTTGAGCTTTTCGATGGTGGGCTTTGCCATCTCCTCGTAAACCCCACCGATCTCTCCTACTAAAACTATGGCTTTGGTCTTTTGGTCCAGTTCAAAGAGCTCCAGTATTTCATTGAAAGTGCTACCCAAAACCGGATCACCCCCCAAACCCACACAGGTAGTCTCTCCATAGCCGGTTCGGGAGAGCGTGTCGGCAACATAGTAGGTCAATGACCCTGATCGGGAGACGGTTCCAACTCTCCCCGGCTTAAAAGCTATATCCGGCATTATCCCCAGGTTTGCCTCTCCCGGTGTGATGATTCCAGCTGTATTTCCTCCTAAAACTATGGTCCCGAATTTTTGAGCTTCCTTGCGGATGGTCATCATGTCCAGAATGGGGATATGTTCGGGGACTACCACGATGAACTTTATTCCGGCATAAATAGCTTCGATAGCTGCCTCCATTACGAATCGAGCGGGAAGAAAAACTACCGAAGTATCAGCCTTGTGATTTTTCACACATTCTTCCACGGTATCGTATACCGGAACATCAAAGACCTTCTCCCCGCCTTTTCCCGGAGAAGTGCCTGCCACAATGTTGGTGCTGTAAGCCAGCATCCTTTCAGTATGAAACCTTCCGGCGCTTCCGGTTATTCCCTGAACAATTACCTTGCTGCTTTTAGCTACCAAAATCGCCATAGAATTCTCCCTACCTTTGCATTGATATTGCAGTTGCTCGATTTATGGAAGCATCCTGAGCCTGTCGAAGGATCGAGTCCTATGGTGCCTGATGAATCAGGCAACTACATTTTACCGCTAATAGCCAAGTTT
>LJUX01000053.1 GCA_001304155.1 candidate division Zixibacteria bacterium SM23_73_3 | reverse complement strand
GGCAAAATATTGTGCCATATCAAGCGATGAAACTGTGATCGCCTCCACCCCAACATCTCTAAACCAATTCCCGATCTCGCCTGATTGGTGCGTTTTGAAATGCGACCGGAATCTGACGCCGGCAGCTTTTGCCTTCCGCGCCATCTTTTCGATGTTTTTCATCACTCTTTTCTTGTCGAGAAGCAGAGTGGGCTTGACAATTTCGAATCCAAGCTCATTGGATTTCATCTATCATCATTGGATTTCATCTATCATCACCTTTCCGCCAGGGGACGCTGAGATCTTCGGGTCTTCGCCAATATCTATCACTCGGGCGTGAACTCGGTCAGCGGGGCGATCGTCTTCCTGAGCAAAATCTCGGAATGCCCCGAGACAATGAAATTCCTCAACTCACCAATTGCTTCGTAGCCAAGTTTTTTGTATAGCTTCTGGGCTTTCTTGTTGAATGACGACACACACATGAAGACATTGGGAGTTACTCTGAATATCCTGTCCTCGGCAAACTTCACCAACTTGCTTCCAATACCCTTGTTTCTCCATTCGGGTTTGACACTTACCGTCTGGATAAAACCTATGAAGGGACCACGCATCTGTAGGATCATGAAACCAACGATTTGGTCCTTCAACAGTGCTACATAGACTTCTCTCGCCAGATCAGTTAACATCTTCAAGCAAAGGTCGTAATCTCTGCGCAGAGTTATCCACGGCTCTGAGCTAGACATGAGCCGGGCACATTCGCGTGCTTCTTTCGCGTTGCCTAGTTTTCGCACCTCAAGACTGATGCTCTCACGGTTTTTCATGGTCGAAAGTGCTCTGTTTATCCGGTTTTTTGATCCTGCAGAAACTTCTTCACATACACAGATTCGAATTCCTCTGCAAGTATATCCATCAGGATAACGTCGAACTTCTTTCCGCCGATGATCCTTGCTTGTCTTCTTCTTCCTATCTCTTTGAAGCCTACTTTCCTATAACAGTTGACTGCTCGCTCGTTAAAAGAAAACACGCCAAGCATTATGTTGTTCAAATTAAGTAGGTTGAATCCATAGTCAAGCAGCAGTTTCGTCGCATCCTGACCGTAGCCTTTATTCCAGTATGCTTTTTCACCGATAGCAATCCCAAGCATAGCTCTTCTGTCAACCTAATCCATGCCAAAAAGCATACAACGTCCGATAAGCTTATCTGTTTCCAGTTCAATTATACTAAAGACATGGCTCTTCTTTTTTATGAGATCACTTATGGTTTCCTTAGTTTTGTCAAGAGAAAAAGGGGTATAGGCTTCCTCTCCCATCGGAATAGTCACTTCCAGATCGTTGTCCCATTCGGTCCATTTTTCAGCATCTTCTAAACTGGGAGGCGACAGATAACATTTTTCACCAACCAATTTTTTGTAATAGGTCATGATTGCTCCATTCTTCTTAATGCTTCGGGAATAGTCCCGAGATCCCGCCAAAGGCGGGGGAATTCCCGTAGCTAAACCTAATCGGTTTTTCTAATACGCATACATCATAAAAAGAAATTTTAAATCTTTTATATCAACTCTTCAGCATCCTTTCTCTAACCATTTCAATGGGAATGGTCCCGTAGCTTAAAAGCTGGTCATGAAATTTCTTTAAGTTGAAAGCTTTCCCTTTTAGCTTTTTGAAATCATCCCGTAATTTCAAGATCTCCATTTTGCCCATGGCGTAGGTCATGGGTTGGGTGGGAGTGTAGGTATATCGTTTGACTTCGGCAACGGCGTTAGTCTTTTCTAATTTTGCAACCTTCACAAGCATTTCCACCGCTTTATTAAAACTCATCCGGTTGGTGTGCAGGCTGGCATCGATCACCACCCGACAAGCGCGCCAGAGCTGATCCTTCAGTTGAAGCAGACGGGTTTCTGGGTTGGTGTAGAATCCTTTCTCATACATCAATTCCTCACAGTAAAGCGCCCACCCTTCAG
This sequence comes from candidate division Zixibacteria bacterium SM23_73_3, assembly GCA_001304155.1. Lineage (GTDB taxonomy): Bacteria > Zixibacteria > MSB-5A5 > MSB-5A5 > SM1-73 > SM23-73-3. The sequence continues at coordinate 13,258 of LJUX01000053.1, read as the reverse complement.
CAAAGAGTGAGGTCCAAAATTGACTCCTGACTTTGGATTTTATCTTGTTGGAATGGACCAGTTGAAGATGATGGCCAGGATAAGCTTCATGTAAAGCAGTTAGAACCGCTCCATACGAATTGTGTCCTCGTAATTGTTCCTCTTGTTGCTTAAGTGGTAGCTTCTCATTGACCGGTGTCACCCAGAAGAACCCTCGTTGCCTTTTTTCAAATGGGGCGGGAGGCATGTATGCGCCGTAAGGAATGGTATTTCTCTGAAAAACCGGAGTTTCTACTACTGACAGACTCTCGCCCTTGGGGATGGTGACCAAGTCTCTTTTCTTGACAAAGTTTCTGGCTCTTGCCATCTCCTTTGTATAGAAGTAAAGTAGATTTTTTTTGGTGGGATGCTTCTTTTTCAGATCATCCACAATCTTTGTCCAGCTCTTTTTAGGGTTTATCTTTCTAGCTAACAATCTCATCTCCGCCTGAGTCTGTTTGATGATTCGGTTTCCCATGGATAAAAGATCATCTGCGGTGTATGGGAGTTGATGGTGGACGGATAAAAGAAAATTGAAAAACTCCCCTCCTATGGCGAAACGTCCTTTGGACTTGGGAAGAAGTCGCTTTTTGAGAAACTCTTCGTAATCGTCAAAAGCTGAAAGCGCCTTTCGATTGGCGGCTAAAAGCTGCTTTTTGAGGCGAGGCACTTTTTCGGCAAACAGGGGAACCATCTGGCCGAAGAATTCCTTTCCACTCGCAGTCGTCTCAATGGCGACTTTAGTCCATATTCTGGGTATGTCTCTTCCTCTGCTTAGATTCTCCTGTCCCTCTTTCATTAGACGAGGAACCTGCCTCAATCTTCTCAAAAGGGATTTCATTCTGCCCTTTAATGGTGCAAAATCACGCATGATCAAAACGTAACAGCCCATCAGAGCGGTATACGGATATACCAGAGCATGCCGCCTTAACCAGCGTAGCTTCTCCTCCTCTGCGATCTCCACTCTGAGAGCGTCCCGCAACATTCTCCAGTCCATCTGTTCATCTATGGAAAGTTTTGCTTTTTTCGATTTCCTCTTGCGGTCAACAGAGAATCCTTCCAGTTTCCTCAAGTATTCTTTGGTCTTCCTGAGGTATAATCTGCGCAACTTCGGGCTGGTCTTATCCAGCTTGTCATCATATTTATGGATTCCCAAAAAAGTTGCCTCCACCGGTTTTTCCTTCCAACCGAACTCCAGAATCTCATTTATCAGCTTGTTAAATTCCTTGTTCATTCTATTCCTCCTTAAAATTGATTTTCATTCTCGATAAGTTATGGGAAAAAAACGGGTGCCACAAATGGCGTCCCCACGATCTATCCTTTCTCTTTGATGATAACGACCCTTTGATCCTGCTCAAATATCTGATTCAAAAAACTCTTTACATCTTTGTATGAACTGGCCGGAACTATCAACTTTTTGATGATAAACGTGCGTGTGTAGATGATCAAATTGTCTTGAGTTTTGTATTCAGTGCGAAATTCTCCAAAATCATTTTCCAGATGAATTGACTCAGGCATTTCTGTTATTTCATAAGAAGTTGGTATGTTTATAACCACACTGTCCATGTCCGTTTTGACCTGATCAAACATGATGGGGAAGATTCGGGTGGGCTCGGAGAAATCTTTTGCGGTTTCATCCCGATTCAAAATGTTAGGATTCAGATATAGCACGCCGTCCACTTTCTGCACGTAATAGGCAGAATGAAATCGGCAGTAAATCTTTAAAGCTTCCTCATAGTTGTGAAAATCACCAAATTGGCAGGAATCCAATATAGCCCCAGGGCAATATTGACAAATCTCTTTTGCAAGATAATCTTTTTTTTCCAGGATGGTTTGACTGCGAAGCAGATTTTTTATTCCTGCACTTCTGTGAATAGAAAAAATCTCCCGGGATTCGCATTCGATGCTTCCATCCGTTGTTAGCTTCACATGGGTAACCCGCTCCTTTAGGTTTCCGGAATAATCCACGAACGGCGTCTGGATGAGCTTTCCATCCGAATCTTGAATCAACAATCCATCAACTTTTTGGTATTGCGATGATACACAATTCAAACTGTTTGTCCCATAATATGGATCCAGCCATAATTCTTCTCCATCGACATCCACCTTCAACAGCAGGTGAGTGAACCAATCTAACATGGGAATGTCTGGCAGGTCCAGCACCATTTCCCTGTTTGGTACCAGCACGGGTGTGGATTCAATTTCCAACGACTTTAACAGAGCGTATAATATTCCGCTTACCTCGGCACTGCTACCCACCTGTCGATTAAAGATCGTTTGAGCTTGATCAAAAATGGAGCGAGAAGGGAAGTCTGCCTTGAAATGGGACTGCACAAAATGGAACACCTTTTCAATCTTCTCTTTTTCTGTTGTGCAATCTTTGGTGAGACTTTTGGCGAGTTTTTTCATCTGATCGATTGGGGCAAAATGTGTGTTTATGGTCTCAAAATACCATCGGGAGATATTTTCCCAGGATGCTACAAGTTCCTGGTTATCCTCTGAGGCGGTGATAGAATAAGCTAAACCGGGAGAGTAGTGAAATAATGGGGGCATATAAGCTTCCGTCTCCCGGGCAAGCAGATTCCTTTTGGCGAAAGTATAGAGAGCCGTTCCTTCCGAATGGACGGGGATCTCTTTTGCGGTATCGAGTATCCCGGGTGGACTATCATAAAAAATCATCTGAAGATCTTTGGGAACGATCAGATTGAATCGGGAAAGAATGGTAGGCTCCTCACTTTGAAAATAACGGATACCGGAAAGGGGATATTTCCTCGATCTGTATATGATCTCGTAATGGATCAGGCAATCGTCCTCAATGCCCGGAAGAGTAAATTTCTTTCTTTTGAGATCTTTTGACACTAAGATTTCATGGATGTCTTCCGCTTTCAAATCGATTATAGTTCCGTCTTTTCTTTTGGTTCTTCCTCTTACCTCCATTGATTCATTTTTTCTGTAATAGGGAGAAGTGATCTCGGTATATTCGTATCCCCGCCGATTGAAAATCTTCATGACCACTACCTTCACTTCCGTCTTGTCCTCCACATAAAAAATGTCCTCATCCAAAAGGTAAATTGCACCAGCGGTGGGGTAATCAGAGGAGGACGGAATTTGATTATCGGGAGGAAATGATCTGATCCAACCAGTGGGGAGCTTCTCCACCCAATTATCTTCGGCGAAAATGGATTTTGGGCAACACAGAGAAAATACGATTAAAGCAATAGCAATTTTTTTCTTATGTATAAGACTCATTTGAAAATCTCTGTAGTGTCTTAAATACCCTTAGCACAGCCTGAAGGTTGCGGCTACCATTTCTTTCTTCAGGCATTTTTTTGCAGTATAGACCTCTCCCCCTCGGTCCCCCTCCCCACAAAGTGGAGATGGGGAGAAAGGGGGGTAAGGTAAAACACGTGCTTGGACTCTCAGCTGATTAAATTGCCATATCTACTTATTTGTTTCACCCGTGCTACGTTTCCTTTTCAATATTATTCGCTTATTGTCCTCTCCACTCGCCTGATGGTAAAAATATTTTAGCTGGCCGTATTCTGCCACCGGAATAAAAAGCTCTTTTCTAACAAACACTCTTTTATGAACGATTTTGTCTTTCTCAACTTTATAAATTGATTCAAACAGGCCAAATGGCTCATCCAATCGAACAGCTCCTGGCAGGTGCTCGACCTGAAATTCCGCGGGGATCTGTAACGTGACTTCATCTACATTTATGAATTTATAATCGAAGACAACAGAAGAAACTCTTTGTTTATGGGGAAACATCAAATTAAGATAATTCTGAGTGTTGAGATTAACAGGAAGAAACAACCTTTCTTGTTGCTCTACCCCGAAGCCTCCTGCAACGAAGCTCGCTTGAATAAAGATATTTGAATCCTTCTCTTCAAAATTATTGAATTCATACTTCACAAGAAAGGGATCCACCAACCAGAAACTTAAAAATCCGGTCAAAGCTTTTCTTCTTCTTTGGGGTTTTAATTCGGCCAGAGAAGCCCTGAAGGCTAATTCCTCCTGCCCGGTTGCTTGTATGGTTAAATTACCAGAGACGGAGCCATCCGAATTAAGCTTGATCTCCCAGAAGGTACGAGTAACGTTTTCATCCTCCTCGGTTTCTGGGGTGAGGGTCAACTCTCCTCCATCCGGCTTGATCACAAGAGCGGATGCTTTCTGATCCTCAAAAGGAAGCTGTCCGAACTGGCAATTTCTACACGCCGGATCCAGCCAGATATATTCGCCGTTCAAAGGAATAGCCACCACCACGTGGTCAAACTGTTTCACTTTGGGCATGCTGGTCAATAACCTGCGGTGACCTTTAGTGGAAAGTAACGCTGGATAAGCCTCGATGTCTATTGTCTTTAAGAGAGTGATCAAAAGCGTCGTCATATCCTTGCAATCCCCATATCCATATTCCAAAACATCAGCACATGGGTGTGGCTTGAAGGCACCGGTGCCAATAGCTACTGATATGTATCTTACATGTTCCTGAACATAGTCGAAAACTGCTTTTATCTTCTTCTCTTTGGAGTCCACACCAGATGTCAGCCTAAAAGCCAAGAGATTTATCTTTTGGCTGGGAATGGTTTTAGTTTGTGAGATCTCCCAAAACCACCGTGCGATTTCATTCCAGTTTTTGGAGGAGTAAATTTCATCATCAAATCTGAAGCTAAGCGGGGAAAAAACCAATCGAGAGGCAATGTCAGAAGCGGGGGGCATAAAGACTTCTTTCCTTATTGCATTCTTGTTAGACGTCTCCCAGACGAATACCTTTTTACCCTTGTGAAAGTCGATCTTAGGTTCTATTTTATCATTGAGCACCTTGACTTTAAAATCAAAACGTTTAGGGGTGATAAGAGTGTATTTTGAAGAAAGGACGGGCAGGTGAGTTTGAAAGAACCAGTCTCCCCAGTATAGCAAACTTCTGAGAAGAAGTTGATACTCATATTCCACCACACAATTTGTATCCACCCGGGGGAAATAGAATTCCTTAACCTTTGCATCAGAGTAAAGAATGTATTCTGAGAGAAGCGATCTTTCCCGAATATCCTCCTCGTCTAAAGAGAACCGATTGCCGTTTGAGTGAATGGTGTGGGCTTTTATCTTGATGACTTCTACGCTGTTGTTAAAGGGAATTTCCTGGTGACTGTATCTCTTGTCGGGATCGGAGAAGATCTTCATTATCCGATGTTGGGTTAATAGAGCTTCGCCATTTGATTTGATCTCCATGGTAGCCTCGTCTTTAATTATCACCGCATCGAATTGGGGAAACATCTCTCGAGTGGGTGTTTCCTGAAACTCTATTTTTTCCCAGGCGAAAACAGCAGCTGATGCCAGGAGGAAAAAAGTAACCATCAAAAAGAGGCAGTTCAAAAGCTGTAATATCAGGCTTGAGTATTTGGATTCTTTATCTGCCATTGTAAACGTTATCTCAAAAATTCCAAAAATTCCAATCGAGTATTCTGAAATATATCATTCTCCGTGTGCATTGCAAACAAAAAAACTGGCATCTTCAGTGGCTGGAGTTCGAGAAGAACATGAAGTTCAAGAAAACGATATGATCAACATAGTGAAAACTTCACCCCTAACCTTTCATCCATAGGAAAGAGGAGCAAGAGGAAGGTGACGGGAAAAACACAGTTTTGCGCTTTTTGTACAAGCGTAAGTTTATAAGTCAACAACTTCCTTGTATGTCACATAAGATTTCAACTCGGACTTCGTCTTTTAGATTTCGGTAACCGCCCAATCTGGTTTTTTTGCTTGACAACAAACTACCAGGTTACTATGTTTGCGAACAAACAGTGATGGTTTAAACAAAGCCAAGAAAGGAGGGAAAGGAAGATTTCATAATTTCGATTCAGTGGTTATCTTTTGACAGAAACAAAAAACATTTAGAAAGGGAAGAGTTATGAAAAAGATAGTTTGCCTCAGCTTAATATGTATATTTCTTGTGGGTGCATCCTCTGTTGCCGCTGCAGGTAAATTCAGCATTGGTGGTTTTGCTGGACTGAACATTCCTATTGGACAGGAAGATATGGGGAATGGAACTCTTTTCGGGGTAAAGGGAAGAGTTTTGCTTTTGCCGTTTTTAGGGGTGGAACCTAATTTCGTCTTTTCCCAATATGGAGATAAAGAGCACAATGTTGGGGGAGAGACCATGACCAGAGAAGGCGGCGACATTACCTCCTTTGGTGCAGATGCGGTGTTCGGAAGCTTCTCCGGGTTTTCCCAAGCTCGCTTTTATGGATTACTGGGGATAAACTCCAACACCTTAAAGCGCGAAAAAATCCCGGATCAAACTCGTTTAGGGCTCTCCTTTGGAGCCGGGATCGAATTCCTCCCTACTGATGTCTTTAGCATAGAGGTGAGAGCCAGAATCCATGCTATAAGCCTCGATGGTGGTGGTGGAAGAGATAATCTGGAGCTTACCGCAGGCCTGAATTATTATTTCGGTCCAGAATAGAATAGAAAAGAAAGGAAAGGAAAGGAGCTTAAGGGATGGATAGAAAAAAGTTTAATAGAAAATATCTATGGCTTTTGCCACTTTTGTTCGTCGCCGCGGTAAGCGGGTGTTGGCTTTTCTCAGGCACCTGGGTGATAATTTATGCGGTAGACAAAGAAGATATTGATACCAGTGAGCATTTTCATAAGTTCACCGTGGATTTAACCAAGGAAAGCGTGTGGCAGGATCACAAGGACGATTTAGATAATATCGAGGATGTTGCTTTCACCTTTAAGTTGATTAACCCTTTTCTCAGTCCTGCCACCGGACAAGTGTATGTTTCGTCCGACAGCACCTTAAGCGATAGCGCTGCGGTTGCAAGCTCTGCCACCATAATCCTGGATGGAATAACCATACCTGGTGGAGATAGCATCCATGTCACCATGGCACACTATTATGATCTTTTACAGAATTTTGAGACTCTGAGGGGTCTGGTGAAAAGCGGAGTTTTCACCGCCTATGCCCTCGTCCCTGCCCCGTTGGCTATCGAACTCCGTAACGTGGTGGTAGTAGTCACCTTTTCAGCAGGATTATAATGGGTTAAAACAAACATGGCAAACAAAATACCCCAGTTTACTTAAAAGGCTGGGGTATTTTTGGATTGAGGCGTAGGTTCAAATCACTTTAGAGTTCGTGCGCAGTTTCAAAAGACAAGCCTGCACCACAGTGCCACATAGAGGCGGGAATTCATCCCGCCCTAAGATTTGAATTTTTTCAACATTCCCTTTAATACAAATGCGCTAAATAAAATGTCATTGCGAGTGAAGCGAAGTCCCGTCGTTGGCGGGACCACGCCCTTCGAGCTTGCAATGACAATGTAAAAACATTTTGTACGTCTGTATGAGGTTTGGCAAACCTGAAGGTTTGCACTCCAAATACCTTGACCCATGTTCTTCAGGCACTAAGGATAATTTCCTCATGCTAAAACCACAAAAAGAAATATTTGACTTTTTGGTTTTTTTAGCTAAATTTGATTAGTTCCAGAGAGTGTCATCAATTATTCCGCAAGGAGGAGGAAGAATGAAGCTGACGATAAGTGTAATCAAAGCAGATGTGGGGAGCATAGGTGGACACATCAAACCCAGTCAAAAGCTAAAGGATGTGGTGGCAAATTTCGTTTACGAAAACGGAATTAAAAAAGGAGAGGTAGTTGATTACTATATTTCTAGCACCGGCGATGACATTGCCATTTTAATGACTCATAAAAAGGGAGCATTAAATGACACCATTCACAAGTTAGCCTGGGATGCTTTTGTGGAAGGGACCAGGGTGGCGAAGGAGCAGGGCCTTTATGGGGCAGGTCAGGATCTCCTAAAGGATGCTTTCTCTGGCAATGTGAAAGGTATGGGGCCGGCTGTGGCAGAGATGGAGATTGAGGAGCGACCAAATGAGTGCTTCGTCCTTTTTGCCGCAGACAAAACCGACCCCGGAGCTTATAATTTACCTTTCTATTTAGGCTTTGCCGACCCCATGTATTGTGCCGGGCTGATGCTTTCTCCCAAAATGGGCAAGGGATTTAAATTTGTGATCATGGACGTGGCGCACACAGAAGGAGACAGGGTGATTGAGCTTTCCGCCCCTGAAGATTTGTATGATATCGCCGCACTTTTACGGGATAACCAGAGATTCGTAATAGAACATATATATTCTGACAGCACCGGCGAGATCGCCGCTTCAGTCTCCACTACCCGTCTGCACAACATTGCCGGAAAATACACGGGTAAGGATGATCCCGTCGCCCTGGTCAGGGTACAGGGAGCGTTTCCAGCCACGGGTGAAATCTTGGCTCCGTTCTCTATTGGTCATTACGTTGCAGGCTTTATGCGCGGAAGCCATACCGGACCTCTGATGCCGGTCAAGGCTAATTCACCCATCTCCTATTTTGATGGACCGCCTGTAGTCTCCGCTCAAGCATTTTCGGTGAAGGATGGGAAGCTGACCGAACCGGCAGATGCTTTTGATCAACCCTTCTGGGATTGGGTGCGGGATCAGGTTTCACAAAAGGCACTGGACATCAGAAGACAGGGCTTCTCTGGCTGTGCCATGCTCCCTTACTCCGAACTGGAATATGGCGGAATAGTGGAAAAGATGAAAAAGCTGGATGGTAAATTCAAGGTTAGAAAATAATCAAATTTGGAGTAGATTGAAAAGCTCCCAAAAAATCGAAAAAGGAGGTGATAAGATAGGCCTTTGTTAATGATAATAGGTGGGAAGCCATCCTTGAATAGCTTTTCTTTGAAGCAAAGTCTTTTAATTAAAGAGGAGGGAAAAAATGTTTTTACCGAAAAGCAAAATCGGATATTTGTTTTTGGTAATGCTTTCTTGCCTTTTTTTATCACCCATAACCTACGCAGTTGAAATGGATGAACCGATACTGGCAGCAGGAAATGAGGCCCTGCCTGATATCGCCTCTGATGCCGACTGGGAAATAGAGTTGCCCGTGGGAGGAGGGGGACTCTACAAGCCGTTCGTGTGGGGGGTAGATGCAACCATTTCTACGGGGAGTGTTGAAGGGGGAATCTCTGTCGCATACGACAGCAGTTTCACCCATTATGCTGTTCGATGCACTACTTACGGTGGGCTCGAGCGGAGGGGGATAAAAGTTTACAAATCCACTGACAATGGAGCGACATGGCAACCCTTCAAATTGATCGTAAGTAGCTACGAGATAACATATCCACAGGTGTTGGTGTGCGAGTACCTTACCTACAAGCACCTCTATCTTTTCTATCATCGCGCATGGTCGGATGGGCAGGTCAGATTATATCGTTGCGACCTTGACGGATCGTCGGGTAGTTTTTTTGACGTCGCCGACAGGCCCGCAGGCGACACAATTACCTACTATTCTGCCTGCTCGAACATTAGTGGAAGCACGTTAATAGTGGTCTACGAAGTGCATGAATCTGGGGACGCTACTCCCGATGTACGTTCCGTTAGGTCCACAAATCGCGGAGCCTCGTGGTTTGACGATATGCTGGTTGATGCTGATGGTCAGCACCCCGATGTTGCCTATGGCTACCAAGGTTATACATACCTAGTCTATGGAACTACAAGCGGAGGCGACTTTGAAATTGAATTTAGACGAAGCACCAATTGGGGAGATTCCTGGGGGAGCTCCCAGAGACTCATTGCGGATACTTTCGATGACGATTATCCCAAAGTGGCTGCCCTTCATACCACACCGGTCAACTCAGCTCATGTATGGGTGACTTTCAATCATGACTATGCAAACAGCGGAGACATCGACGTAAGATACGTTTACAGCACCAACAGCGGAACCGACTGGTCAAGTTACATAAACCTTGCTAACAGCAAGACCTACGATGAGATGGCAGCTGATCTGGTCACCTGGCGCTTCTACAACTATACAATCATACATGTTTCCTACCTTAAACGCTATTTCAGCATAAGCCCTCTTGAGGAGATTTCAAATATTTATACCGCCTGGACTGGCTCCGACGATCCAACCAACTGGCGAGAGCTGACCAAGATAAATGATCACTTGGCAGCTTCCTCACCGGATGCCAGAAAGATCTGTCAGGGAACCATTATGCCATGCTTCATAGTTGCCCTGGCGGGCTATGTATATGCGGCTAAACCTTTCTTGATCGGTAACTTCGATGATCTTTATTTTGATGGATACTGTTTCACGGAGGTAGAGGAGGAAGGGGAACCAGGAGCACTTCCTTCAGAGTTTTCGCTGCACAACAATTATCCTAATCCTTTCAATCCAGAGACGGTGATAGGCTATTCCATACCAAGAGCCTGTCATGTGAGGCTTGAGATCTTCAACGTTCTTGGCCAGAAGATCAGGACACTGGTAGATGAAGAGCAGACCGCGGGGAAGAACGAGGTAATGTGGGATGGAGAAGATGAAAGTGGAAATCAGGTTGCCAGTGGAGTTTATTTCTATAAGCTGGAAGCGAAAGACTTCACTCAGACCAAAAAGATGGTTTTGATAAGGTAGGGGAACGAGTGAAAACGTAAAACCAAGCGGGCGTAATTCAGCGGTAGAATGCAAGCTTCCCAAGCTTGACGTCGAGGGTTCGACTCCCTTCGCCCGCTTTTTTGATAGGTGAGTTTCGGCTCTTAGATGGCTTGCCTGGGCATGGATGTGAACTGAGAAAAGCCTGGTGAAGAAAGTTATGAAACGTTCGATAACTATAATGGATGATAGTTACCTAACCTATTTATCGAGGAGGGTGGGATAATGAATTTTACCAGATCATTTTCTTTTATGTTCGAAGACAAAAACTGGGCCGTTAAGATTCTTCTGGGTGCGATATTCAATCTTCTTACCTTAGTTCTGGTTGGAATTCCTTTCGTCTTAGGGTATCTATTGGAGTTGGCTAAGAATTCCTCTCAGGGGAAAGAGATTCCTCTTCCGGAATGGGATAATTTAGGAGATAAGTTTACTAGGGGCTTAGTTTATCTCATCATCCTGATCATCTATAGCATACCGGGGATGATTCTGTCTTTTATCCCCTGTGTAAAATATTGTCTTGGTCCCCTCTACTTTGTGGCATTGCTCTTTATACTCCCCTACATCACGGTCAGATATGCCCAGACCGGAAGTTTCGAAGAAATTTTTCGTTTCAACGAGATCATTGACTTTACCAAGAAAAACATCAATAACCTGATTATCGTGGTTTTGCTAACCATTGCCCTGGAGATAATCGCCACCTTCGGGGTTCTGGCTCTGGTTGTGGGGGTATTCTTCACCATGTTCTGGGCATATTTAGCTATTTATTATCTCTATGGAAAAGTGTATAGAGAAGGACAAGAGGCAGAAGGGGAGTCTTCCGGACCAGAACCGGAAAACCAGCCAACGACCTCCTAATCAGGAGGGTAAAGATCTCTCCACCCGGTTTGGTTTGTGTCTTGCCAGGTATGCGGAGAAACTTGGCATATGGACGTATGATTTTGTTCGCCACCACTGGCTGGGGATAATCAATTTCCATCTACTTGTATTTGTGATTGGAGTGCTGGAGGCACCTCTACTCCTACATCTGGATCAGGATTGGATGTCCAAAATCTTCTACGGGTTTTATAGCTTTTTCTGTCACCAGGAAACGTCCCGTTCCTTCTTTCTTTTTGGAAATCAGGTGGCGATCTGTTCTCGCTGTCTCTCCTTCTATTCCTCCGTGCTGTTTTTTGGCTTGTGGGTGAGTAAAAAAAGAATAAAGCCTCTCCACCTGAAATTGGCGCTTTTGTTGATCTTGCCAGCCCTGGTGGATGTTTTCTTACAGATTTTAAGCATAAAAGAGAGCACCAATTTGATCAGAGTCACCACGGGGTTGCTCTTGGGGATGGCTGTTTCCCTTTATTTGTTCCCCCGCGCGCAAAAGGCTTTGGATCGCCTGCCCTCTGATGAAAATCGACCTTGGGAATATCAGGCAGAATATGTAAATATGTAGGATTTCCCATCAGAGTTCCTGGTGATAAAACTTTTTGCAACTTTCCTGCAGGAAGCCAGTATAATAAAGTAACCACAGTTCTGGATTGGAGTTTTAGCCATAAGGAGAGCCTTTTTGTGTGTTCCTTAAAAGGAGAGAGCGATAAGAAATATCACAAATCTCAGAAAGCAGGGAGGGTGCCATGAAAAAGCTTTTGGTCCTGTCCATAATATTTTTCTTTGTGATTCTTAGTGCCACCAACTCATACCCTAAAGCGGAAAAGACCGGGAAGGCGGAAAAGAATATTTACACCGATTCGAAATTCGGCTTCCAAATCACCGGACTTAAGAACTGGAAAGTGAAAACCCAGAAGGAGCCGTCCTTGGTTCGGGTGATCATGACACAGAAAAATTATAAAGTGAGCAGTATTCCTGGTGCCTCCCGGTATACCACGACAGTCCCTTCTATTTTGGTCCTGGCGGATACCACTTCCCTTTCTCTAAAGCAGGTGGAGAAATGCCTTCTTCAGGATGGAAAGCTTCTACAAAACAAAGCCGACTTTATTATAAAACTGGATTTGATTCCTAACTCAGAACATCTGGCCATCCACGACGTGATAATCGATAGTGTTCCTGCCATAGATAACACCATTAAACAGCCATACAAGAAAACCGGTGAGGACATTAGGGAAAGGGATCCAATCTATGGAAGTTCGGTGATCATTCAGGATTTTCTGGCCGGACACGTGATTTTGTTCAAGAAAGGAAAAAACATCTATGTGGTGCAGTTTTCCTGTGAACGTGAATTTTATTACCCTACCAATTCAGAGTTTCAGAAGATAATCGGCTCTTGGAAATTCACGGAATAAACTTAAGCCTATCCCTCTACCTAACTCGCTTTACATAGCCCCCCATCGGGGGCTTTGTTGCTTTTAGCGTTAAACTAACCTTTCAACCACTAAAGAATGGTTTTTCCCCCTTTTATTTGTCACAGATTCACCGTGATAGACGCCTCGTTCGTGACGACATGCTGATGGCAGCGCACATGAGCATCCTTACCAAAGAGGGAGAAAAAGCAATTTAATCTGCCTAAAGGCAGACACTCCAAGCTGGCGGTTAATCTGGAGTGTCAAGCCCCGCCTTGGCGGGATCTGCGACTTCAGCTTGACCAAAAATGCTCCAAAATCGCCTTTTGTTTTCTATATGTTTCCGTCTCCTCAAATCTTTATAACTTTTTTTATGTCTTCGCAATATAATAATGTCAGTAGTTTGCAAATAAGGAATGTCAGGTTATAATCGCCTCCTTTAGAGGAGGTGATTAAGGATGTTGAACCTGACGATGG
>LJUX01000052.1 GCA_001304155.1 candidate division Zixibacteria bacterium SM23_73_3 | reverse complement strand
CTTGAAAAAAATCCACTGTTTGGGCCATCCCTTTTTGTAGGCTATTTTTGGGCTTCCATTTAAGAAGCCTTTCCGCCTTAGAGCAATCCAGCACGCTCCTTTGCTGTTCTCCTGGTTTTGGCGGAACATGAGTTTCCCTTTGCTTCGAGCTGGTTATCTTCCTCAAGAGTCTGAAGATAGAGTTTATGTCTGTCTCTATGCCAGTTCCGATGTTGAAGATATCGCTTTTCGGATAATTCAGCGCCAGAAGATTCGATTCCACCACATCATCTACAAAGACGAAATCCCTGGTTTGGGTTCCATCTCCATTTATGACAGCTTTTTTATCTGTTAGAAGTCTCTCAGCAAAGATAGCTACCACTCCTGCCTCCCCATAGGGATTTTGTCTGGGACCATACACATTAGCATAGCGGAGAGAGACAAAATCTATCCCATAAGTCTCCCGGTAAAAGTGAAGATATTTCTCTATGGTCAGTTTGGTCACACCGTAAGGGGAAAGAGGATTGGCTGGATGATTTTCATCGGCTGGAAAATAATCCTGTTCTCCATAGATAGCCCCGCCGGTGGAGGCAAAGATCACTTTTTTAACCTTATGTCTGACACAAGCGTTGAGCAGATTCAGACTGCCGATTACATTCACGTCCGCATCGAAAATGGGATCGTCGGTCGATTTTCTCACGTCTATCTGGGCGGCATGGTGGCACAGAATGTCTGGTTTTGTCTTTTCAAAGATCTTGTCTATCACCGCACTTCTGATGTCCACTTCATAGAATCTCGCCTTCCTGTTGACGTTCGATTTCAGTCCGGTTGAGAGGTTGTCAATTATCACTACTTTATGGCCTTTTCGGATGAATCCATCCGCCACATTCGATCCGATAAAACCCGCTCCACCGGTCACGAGAATTTTCACAGATGCTTCCTCCTCAGCGTCAAAAAGCCGTAAATTGGTTAGTTAGTATAATCAGGTTGTCACTCAAAGTCAACAAAAAGAAAATCCAGAATCCGGGAAAATCCAGATTCTGGATTTTTGATTTCTTCGGTGCTTTCTTGCTTTGTAAGCTTATCTCAGAAGGACCATCTTCTTGGTCTCCTGATAGTCTCCGGCAGTTAACCGATAGAGATACACTCCGCTTGCCACATCTTCGTCAGATGAACTCCTCCCGTCCCATATCAACGTATGAGTACCTGGACTGCACTGCTTTCGCAAGGTTTGAACCTGTTCCCCCAGGATGTTATAGATTCGGAGGGTTATCTCAGAAGAGAAAGGGATGGCAAAGCGAATATTGGTCTCTGGATTGAAAGGATTAGGGTAGTTCTGGAAAAGGGAGAACTCGCTTGGACGACCCTTATCACCCGCCTCCTCGACATCGGTGAACAAGAAGGGAGCTTCATAGATGTATACTGTGTCCGCCGCGGCCGACACGATGCATATCTCGACCAAACCGTCATGATCCATGTTTCCTACGCCGAAGTAGTCTATCTTAGGAAGTGAATGGACGAGGGCCACGTCGGCCCCATCCGGTCCGCTTTTGAATCTAATCTCGCCATTCTGGTAGGCAGCACACACGACTTTGCTCGGCCACCCAGCAAGGTCGCACAGTGCCAATCCAGTTATTGGCCCTGCGTAATCGGTATCAGTGTCCTCCCACTCAACCTCGCCGGTCAATCCATCGAGACAAGTTACCGTCGGATAGTCAGCTACGCGGTAGGCGGAGATGATCTCCGTTCTACCATCCCCGTCGCAATCACCGATGGCCAATGCGTCAAAGCGCACGTAGTCAAACATCATGTGCCCGCAGTCGAGATCAGCTGAGAACAAAACCGTAGCCGTGGTGTCTTGGGGAGAGAACAGACGCACAAGCACACGGTGAATTTCGTCGTTTCCGCCCCACCCGCAGTAAGCAAAGCAGCTTATTTCACCGAGGATCAATTCCTTAATCCCGTCATCATCCAGGTCGAAAACGCCCAGTCTAGTCACCGCCCCTATCCCCAGCAAGTCCAACAGAGCGAGACTCATGCCGTCGTACTCGACGATATTGCCAACCCAAAAGTATTCGTAAGCATGATGTGGGGGTGTGGAAACATCTCGCATGTAGTGGCGGAAGGTCCCGGCGAAAACCTTGCTACCGTCGGCACTATCTAGGCAATAGATGCCCACTGCTTCTACGTCCTGGTCAAGACCCGTGATTGTCAAGACCGAATCGAAATCCGGCGCATCTATCACCCAGAGATATCCCCCGGCGCCTCCTGCAACTATGTCTAGGAGCCCATCTGCGTTTCTGTCTCCTGCCCCCACCGAAATGACTGGATTCGGTAGACCTGAGCTCTGGCAGGTCATGGTCCCATCCACTACGTCGATGATGCCTACCCGGACCGAATCTGAGTTGAAGCCGATCAAGATTTCGTTGATGCCATCCTGATCTAAGTCCGCCAACTTCATAGGTTCCGGGTAAAGCCAGTAAGTCGCGATACCAGAGACCGGATACGACCATTGAAATTGGAGGTCAAGAGTGTCTATTTGATCTGAGAGGACATCCCTGCAGCACAGAATCCACAGCAGAAAAATCACCGTCAAGGTGATCGCCACAATCGATGATCCAGAACTGAGGCTATGCTTGTTCACCTGACCCCTCCGTCGAGCAAACAACTTCCATTCGAATTCTCCTGGTTTTTCCCTATGAGTAATCTAAATCACACTATTCAAATGTCAACAGATTTGTTGAACTAAGTAAATAAGCTTTTTTGGGGTCCGAGGAGCCCGGCGAGGATGCCGGGCTCCTGGAAGGGGCTGTTTTACTTGAAAGAAGGAAAGAAATGCGATTTTTTATAAAGCAAGAAACATACCGAATCCTATGGGGGATGGAACCAATCGATTTCGTTTCTTCTAATATGTTGATACAAAAAAAGTTATAGGATTGACTGGTGAACTCAGATTCAGCCTGCTTTTTTGTCCATGCGGTTAATAAGTCGAAAATTCTTTCGATCCACTCCCAATTTTTTTCGAATGTTGAATAAAAATCAAAAGGAGTCAAGCCCAATTCTATTCTCTTTTTTTATTGACAAAAGTGAGATAATAATTATATTTTAAAATAGACTCCTAGAGATAACAAAACCTGTAATTAATTCTTGGTTTAATTATGGAAGAAGCTTTATAAAAAACCAACCTATTAAGGCTGGAATGCTTGTTGGGAAGGTCAGTTTTCTCAACGATAAACTTTAAAAAATGCAGGCTTTGAAACCAAAGATAAGGAGGTGGCTTTAAGATGAGAGCAAAACTTCTTATTGCCCTTTTAAGTTTGACTTTCTTCGTCGCCTTTTCGGGGCTGGCATTTGCTCAGTTCGGTTCGATCTCAGGAAGTGTCACGGATGAGACAACCGGTCAGCCGATTACGGGAGCGGCAATTACCCTCAGCGGGATATACTGCGTCTGGTATACGGATACATCAGGCTATTATACCTGTGATAGTGTCCCTGCCGGAGCTTATATCGT
Organism: candidate division Zixibacteria bacterium SM23_73_3; assembly: GCA_001304155.1. Lineage (GTDB taxonomy): Bacteria > Zixibacteria > MSB-5A5 > MSB-5A5 > SM1-73 > SM23-73-3. The sequence continues at coordinate 8,955 of LJUX01000052.1, read as the reverse complement.
TAATGCTTACGCAACTGGATATTTTCCTCAGACCTATCCCGATTCTGTTATTGTGATCCAGGGACAAAATACTCCCCACATTGATTTTGCCTTAACCCCAACTGGTGGAGGAACTGGCTCGATCTCAGGAAGGGTTACGGATGAAGTTACCGGTCTGCCGATTGCAGGTGCAGGAATAACTCTCAGCGACTTAGACTGTGACTGTGTATGGTTCACGGATTCTACAGGTCATTATATATGTGACTACCTTCCCCCTGGAGTTTACGAAGTTTATGCGTCCGCAGCTGGATATCATCCTGAGACCTATCCAGAGTCTGTGATTGTGGTTGAGGGTCAGAATACACCCAATATTGACTTTGCCTTAACGCCCGTAGCCGAGTACGGATTGATTACAGGTCAGGTTATTGATGAACAGACTGGTCTCCCTATTATCATGGCTCGTCTGAGAGCCATCGGCTTGGACAATCCGTGTTTTGGAGAGGCTTTCAGTGATACCGGCGGTTGGTATGGCATCCTACACCTGTGCCCCGGGATCTACCAGGTCGTTGCCAGTAAGGAGGGTTATGCTCCGGAGGTTTATCCGGATTCGGTGATTGTAGTCGCGGGAGAGAATACGCAGCATATTGATTTTGCCCTGGCACCGATAAGCGAGTATGGTTCAATTTCAGGTATGGTTATTGATGAAGAGACTGGTTTCCCCATCAGCATGGCTCATCTGGTAGCCATTGGTTTGGATAACTGGTGTTTTGCGGAAGCGTGGAGTGATACCGACGGTTATTACATCTTCCCCCACCTGTGTCCTGGCATTTACCAGGTAAGTGCGAATGCACAGGGCTATATTCCAGCAACCTATCCGGATTCGGTGACTGTGATTGCAGGACAGAACACACCGGACATTGACTTCGCTCTCATCCCTGAAGGTGGCCCTGAGTTTGGCTCCATCTCAGGCAGAGTGACTGATGAACAGACCGGGCTTCCCATTGTAATGGCAGAGATCACCATAACTGGAATATATTGCATCTGGTATACCGATACTGCTGGCTACTACTTATGCCATCCCCTTCCCCCGGATTCATATGAGGTGAATGTTCGAAGAGATGGCTACATTCCGGAGACCTATCCGGATTCGGTGATTGTGATTGGGGGACAGAATACGCCTGGCATTGACTTTGCCTTAACACCTACAGGCGAGTACGGCACAATCTCAGGCAGGGTAACCGATGAAGAGACCGGTCTCCCCATTATCATGGCTCACCTGGTAGCCATTGGCTTGGATAACTGGTGTTACGGAGAAGCCTGGAGTGATACCAGCGGTCATTACATGATTCAAAATCTGTGTCCTGGCATTTACCAGGTCAACGCGAATAAGATGGGTTATGTTCCAGAAACCTATCTGGATTCGGTGACGGTAATCGCTGGCGAGAATACACCCGACATCGACTTCACCCTTATGCCCATAAGGGAACCTGGCTCAATCTCTGGATTAATTACCGACGCAAATACCGGAGAACCGATCCCGGGCGCTTGTGTCTGGGCATACGGAGAGTTTGGTCACAGTCAAGCTCACACGGATTCTCTGGGAGAGTATACCATCTCCGGTCTTTATCCGGGTGATTATTTCGTCACTGCCTGGGCCTGGGATTACTATTCCCAAGACTATCCTACTGTCGTAACCGTCATTGAAGGTCAAGATACTCCGGGAATTGACTTCGCCTTGATTCCCTATGGTGGTCCGGGTGAAGGAATAATTGCAGGAAGCGTATTCGAAGACAGCATGTTTTCACCCATATCCTTTGCCATCGTTTTTGCCGTTTCCTGGAATGGAAATTGGGGATTTGACTTCGCCGATTCTGTGGGAGCATACATGATTCAGGGCTTACAGACAGACGACTATTACGTATTTGCAATCGCCCCCGGATATGTGGGTGAATTTTATGACGGTGTCTATACCTGGGAAGAAGCTACTTTGGTAACACCCGACGCTTATGATATCGACTTTCATCTGGCGCCTTGTGGCTCAGGGGGAGGAAGGATCTCCGGCGTGATCAGCTCCGATGGTTCACCAGTCGAAGGAGCTTTCGTCTATGCACAGGTGGATGGAGAGATAAAGGGATTTGCCAGAAGCTCCACTCAAGGAGGCTATGTAATAGATGGGCTTCTTTCCGGCACATACACTGTTTTTGCCTCCAAGGTTTCCTATCTGGATGGATTATATCCTGATCCTGTAGAAGTGGGATATGGGAAGGTGAGCGGGATCGATATTGATCTTCCGCCGGCCCAGATTGGTGATGTTAGTGGTGATGGTTTAATAAACATCGAAGATATACTCTTTATCGTCAATTATCTTTACAAAGACGGTCCCGCGCCTTATTACCTAATGGTCGGTGATTGTAATTGTGATGAGGTAGTTGATCTTGGAGACGTGCTCTATCTGATCAGTTATCTATACAAAGGTGGGCAGCTTCCGGGCAACCCTTAAAGGAAAAGTAATTTGAAACTGCCCCGCCTTTGGAGTGAGCCATACGGTTCACTCCTTTGACGGGGCAGTTTTTTTATTTGTTCACATTGGCTAAAAAAATTGTTCTCCGATTTGCATATTTTCAACCACTTTTTTTTCAAATAAGTAGAATCCTGAAGAACTTTGGGGTCTGTGGCGAAATTGCCCCATATAGGTAAGTACTGAGACTCGCAAAAAGAGCGGTTTTTCTTTTCAAAATTAGATTTTCTAAGACGTCAATCAATGGACTCCATCCTCTTCGCACCTACTTTAGGCGACCAAGCAGCAGGGAGAAATCTCAAGATTTTAAAGGAACGAGCATCGCACAGATAAATGTGCTCATTCTTTACCGTCAAATTGCCCGGGTTATCCAGAAGGCGATAGCTGGCGACCAGAAGGGGATCAGAAGGGGATGTGATATCAATCACCTCTATTTTTTGATTTACCATGGTCAAATAGGCATACTGGCCCTCCACACGCAAATCCTTAATTCCCTCAGAGGAGAAATAAACGCCCTGAAACATTGGTGTTTCCGGATCGGTGATATCATATATTTCCATCCCCACATCCACACAGGATAAGAACAAAAGATTGCCTGATGAGAACACGTTTTTACATCTTCCCACCGTGGGAATGGATCTGACAAAGAAGGGATCATCTTTGTCTGATACATTTATAATGGTCAGACCTGCAGATAAGTCTGCAACGTAAAGATAATCGCCTCGTACGAAAATCTCCTGAGCAGTTCCCGGAGTCAAAACAGATCCTCGGGGGACCAGGCTGATAGAATTTTGTATATCTATGATTTGGATATCATTTTGGGCATTTAAAAGATAAGCATATCCCTCCTTTACTTCTACTCCATAAGTATACCCCTCTGGTTTGTACCCTGCCACTACTTCGGGATAATAAGGATCTCTTATATCCACCACCTGCATTCCGGTTAAAAGGGCGGTGATGTAGGCGTAATCCCCTTCAACTTTAACCGCATTGTTGTTATAAGGGGCATAAAGAGTGCTCAACATCTGAGGATGAGTAGGGTCCTCTATATTTAACATGTGAAGTCCGGAATTGGTGCACATCACATAGGCGAAATCGTCTTTTACCACTATATCCTTACCTGTGCCGGGAACGATCCACCTACCACCAACAAAGGGGCGATCAGGATTGAAGACGTTAATTATCCTTGTTGGTTCGAAGTGATCGGTGAGAAAGACAAAATCAGAATAAAAAAAGATTCTCTTAGCGTAATCTCCCAGCCTGAGGGCAGAAATCTGTTCTGGGGAAGTTCTGTCTGTAATATCTAAAACCATAAGCCCTTGGTAGGTCAAACCCAGATAAGCATGATCTCCGGCGACGGAAATATCAGCAAGGGTAGAAGCGGGTGTATAACTTGAAAGAGGAATGATATCTTCAGGATTGGTTACATCCAGAATCGAAAACTGTGTTGAATTGCCCAAATAAGCATAGATTTTTCCACCATCCGCATTGACAAAGACTTTATTTGGCACCACCATAACGTCACTGGACCCACACAGGAAGAGAGAATGGGGAGATACAACGTTGATCAGTCTCAAACCTCCCACTCCCGCCAGGTAAGCCAGACTGTCATACAGGTAAAGAGAGATAGCCTGAAAACCAGCTAAGCTACATGAACCGATCAAGGAGAAATTAAAAGGATCTGAGACGTCCAGAACCAAAAGTCCCTCATCTTTTGCAGCCACATACGCATAGTCGTCTCGAACTTTAATATCCCTCAGTAGATCGGGAATCTTGAAACTGTTTATCAAGAGAGGTTGGTTAACTGATGAGACGTCAATTAAATGAATAGAGCTGTCAAGAGCGATAAGATAAGCATAGTTGCCTGAAACATCCACTTTCTGGCCATCTGGGGGGAGCTCCACCTGTCCCATCTGGGATGGCGAGTTGATGTCAGACAGATCTAAGATGGTCAATCCATCGAAGAACACACAATAAGCTTTTGCCTGACAGAATTTGATGTCCCTTAAGTCTGACCACAGTGTGCTGGAAAGCTTGGTGATATTGGAGCCGGGGATGGAAAGATATTGGGCTTTGGTGAATAAAGGGAGAAAAAATACGAGTCCCATAAATCCTGCGGCTATGAATTTTATTACTCTTGGCCAATTCATTTCTGGAGATTTGCTCTGAGTATGTTTTTCTACGCTTAATATATCTACTTTTCAATTTTTGTCAATCTGGTTGATTTCAACTATTCACCCCCCCTAGATTACGTCTATTCTCAGGGGAAGAGATTGGGCAGGAACGTGGTAACAAAAAAATAAAGAGGCTCCAGAAAGTTATGCTCAAAAGAAATTTTGTAAAAGATTAACTTTTCTCTTGACGTCTCTCATAGCGGTATCTATATTCAATTTGGTTTCAAAAGACAGAAGAAAAATTGCATGAGGGCAAGCTCTGGATCCCCAAGGATAGTTTCTTAGCCCCCCTATCCGACCAGGGTGAGCCCTCATCTTTTTTTACGCAAGGTTTCCCCAAGGTTTTCAAAAATAAAAGTTGTGTTTTGCAGAACTTCTTTTTATAATTGTATCGGCTTTTGGTTCAATATCATAACACCCTTCAAGATGGATAGAAGAAGATATTCCCTTAAAGTTGCCGGGCTTTCTCTTGTGACTTTAATGCTTTGTGCATGTGTGGGCAAAAAGCCGGATGATGACGTGGCATTGATAAAACAGCTTCTGACGAAGTTTGAAAGAGGGCTAAACCAGAGAAGTGGAGCCGTGCTGGACTCAATCATACAAGACAAAAGACAAAACATGGCATCCCGGCTTTTGGACAGTCTGTCCTTGGGCAAACAACTCCAAGGTGCCCGCATAGCAAGCAAGATGTTTGTGATTGTTAAAGACAGCGCAGAGGTGAGATTGAGACTGGGACTGAGACTGAGTTCGGAATTTACCACAGATGAAGAAAAGGAAAAGGAGATTGAAAAACCGCTTAAACTTTTTCTGAATAAGAAAAAAGGAGAGTGGAAAATACGAAACTTTAGCATGGTATCGGAGGAGGAACAATAGTCTAAAGGGATAAAAAAGCCCGGATCGCAGGCTCAAGCCAGCGGCTATCAAAGTTTCATCACGTTAAACGAGGAAAAGAAAAGGTAGCCGCAACCTTCTGGTTGCGTTTAGAAAGAGTAATCACAGTTAATTGTAATCCGTAAGTTAGATAAAAAAACACAAATGCTGGATATAGACGAAACCATTGAAAATGAGATCAGTCGAGCTGTGAGCTTCATCCAGGAAGCATTGGATTCCGAGCCCTCCTATATCGAGGTGGAGGCGGGTGAGGAAGAAAAAGAGCCCTTGCTTCTGGACAAGGATTTAGACGAGCTTTCCTTTCATATAATAAAGGAAGAAGAGACACAGGGAAAAGTTGCCGCCGTGGATGGCGGGTCGGCAACAGTGGTTAAGGGGAGATCGTTTCTGATCGGCGTCCATCGAACCGGTGCGGTTATCTATCAACAGGGGAAAAGGATCGATCAAAAGATTATACCTTTGAAGCTGGAGATAATTTCAAAGGCAAATCTTTTCCAGATGTATGTTTCCGCCTATCGTGATCTGGTAGGCGAAGATCCCTCAGAAGCTCCGGCAATAGAGAAGATGTTGGATCGTTTGCGCCTTTTCTCCGAATGGAGGCTGGCGCAAAAGCTTTTGGATGAGTTGGAAAGCGGCGATATATTGTTAATCGATGGATCGCTTAAGGCAAGCATTGCCCCACCCTATAATTTCATGCTCCAGTTCACCCGGAGAGCCAAAGATAAGGGCGTTCATCTGGTAGGGGTTACCAAAACCAGCACCCTATACTGGGGAGATAAGTCTCCTTTGATTCCGGCAGTGATGAAAACAGGGGAGAGGTTCTACCCCAATTCAAAATGGTTTTGCCGGATATCGGATGAGAAGCTTCATACCACCGGCTCCAGCTATCTGGGAAAGATCTATGTGGCTAAACTTAAAGCTTCATCCGATTTTGGCTTCCGGATAGATGTCAATAAATTTGATCCGGTGGACGGGGATATGATTTTCTCCATTCTATCACATCTTTCCGGCGACCCGGCTTTCTTGGGGTACCCCTATCCTCTGGCGGCTGTTCATAATATTTCCCGAGTGACCTTATCGGAGATAGAGGACATAAGATATAAACTGCAATCTAAGGCTTTTGAGAAAGGTATTACCACCTCAGACTGGGATCTTTTGTTTACCGATTTTCACGAGGTGCTAAATGCGGATTTGAACAGGTAAGAAGACCAGACCTAATTTAAGTTTGGTTCTGGTCTTTAAATATAAAAGATTGTAAGGATCGGATTCAGCCGACCCGTTAAAGCTTGATAAATCAAGCCGCTACATATTTCAATCAAAAAGGACGTAAAAATGGATTATAAAGGAAGAATAACCGGAAAGAAGATAACTGAACTTTATTTTCGGACTTTTTACGAAGAGGATCTGCATCTGGGGGATATTCTTCTGGCGGAGGACGAAGATGGAGGATTGCCCTATTTTTTAAGAGTGGTGGACGTCAGCTATGGGATGGAGGCGTCCGATCCCAACTGGGCGGAGAGGACTGCGGGGAACATGATGCTTCTGGATAGACAGAATGAGCCTTTCCAATTCCATGAGAAGGTGAGAAGGCTGTATAAGGTGGGACGCTGTGTTCCTTTGGGATATATAAAGGGTAGCACTTTCAAAAAGCCCAAAACCATCCCCTCTCATTTTTCCAGGGTGAGAACGCCGCAGAAGAAGGATTTTGAATTTTTAAAGAACTTCATGGGTGATCTGGAGATCGGTTTCTTAAGGTCAGGGGAAGATGTTTTAGACTTTCGGGTGGGCATCTCTGGAGAGATTTTCCCTTATCACATCGGAATATTTGCCACCACCGGCATGGGCAAAAGCAATCTGATGAAGGTCCTTGCCGGCACAGTTTTAGAATCTTCCCAATATGGCATGTTGATTTTAGATCCTCATGGTGAATATTACGATGGTGGAGGAGACCCTGCCCATAAGGGCTTGGTGGATCATCCTCTGGCTGAGAGGCGACTTAGAGTTTACAGTTCCCGAAATCTGAAGGGTCCCCACAATAAGCTCAAAATAAGCCCGCGAGAGATAGATATAAAGGATTTCCGGCACATATACGATTTCACCCAGCCACAAGTGGAGATGCTTTATGCAGTAAGATACCTGTTCGGGCAAAACTGGATGGAGAAGATAGCACAAACTAAGATGGAAGAGCTGTTAATTGAACTTTCCAGCGGGAAAGGATTTTTTGAATCGACCGCCAGTGTGATCCAGAGAAGAGTAGAACAGATCCTCAGGCTTCCATTCATCCACAAAGATCCAGAATTATCCATTACCAGAAATGTGATAACCGATTTAGAGTCGGGTAAACTGGTTTTGGTGGATACCTCCAACATGTCCGAACAAGAGGAGCTTTTGATATCCGCAGTTCTGTCCCGGGCCGTATTTTACGATCACAGCAAAGCGTATCAGGATCCAGCAAAATTCAAAGCCCTTCTGCCAACCATCATCGTGATGGAGGAGGCTCAAAGAGTGCTTTCTCAAAAGGGGAGATCGGACATAAACATCTTTGCCCAGATTTCCAGAGAGGGGAGAAAGTTTAAAACCGGACTGTGTGCCATCACCCAACAGCCAAAATTGATTGACGAGGAGCTTCTGTCTCAATTCAACACCCTGTTTATTCTGGGACTGGCTGATGAGAGGGACAGAAACATCGTGAAATCCTCAGCCAAGCAGGATATCTCTGATCTGGGCACGGAGATTCAAATGCTGGAAGCGGGTGAGGCTTTGATCACCTCCCCTCAATCACCCTTTGCCATCCCGGCGAAGATACATCTTTATGAGGAATGGCTGAAAGGCAGAGCCAAAGAAGAGAAAGAATTTGAAAAGACAAAAATAGATCGCGATTTTTTCTAATGTGGTCTGGCTGAAACCTCCAAGTCGGTAGCCGCAGGCTTTGGCCCGCGATGAGATGGAGACTCTGACACGAGTTTAGTGAATATTGAGGTAAGGGGGCGTTTAAGGAGAGATGACGATCATGAAAAGAGCGTGGTACGTTGCATTACTGCCGTTTGCCCTGGTGACGTGGGGGATAGTGTTGTCGGCCCAGGGGGTGCCGGCGCAGTTGGCAACGGCGTTGTGGGTTGTGGGGGTGGGGTTATTGGGCGGAGCGGTGATTTCTCCGGTGGTGTTGTGGAGGAGTCCAGTTTTTGGAGCGGTGTATTACTGTTTTGTGTGCATGAGTGCTGCAGCGTGGGCGGTTTGGATGTCAAAGTTGGTATTGGGGTGGTTTGGTGGGCCAACGGGGGACGATACTGTTGGGATGGTGGCTGTGATTGGGGGCGGGGTTTCATTCCTGGGTCTGCTGGTAGCTGTACCGGAGGCTGTTTGGCCGTGGGTAAGAAGGAGACGGTGGAGAAA
>LJUX01000051.1 GCA_001304155.1 candidate division Zixibacteria bacterium SM23_73_3 | reverse complement strand
CATAAAGACCTCTGTTTCCAGAGACGGAGAGCTGGATTCAACAACGCCGGTGTGGAATGCGGCCAACTGGCATGAAAGGGAGATAGCCGAGCTTTTCGGGATGACCTTTAAAAATCATCCGGATCCCAGGCCCATACTTCTCCCCGAGGACTGGGATCAAGGTTTCCCCATGAGAAAGGATTGGGAGGGAAAAGACTTTGTCCGACTACCCCAAAAATAATTTTTCCTACGGACCCGGCGGGCAGGTGCCACTTTTGACCGCGGAGAAGGTTGGCACTGAAGAATTCATCGTCAATATGGGACCCCAGCATCCCAGCACTCATGGGGTATGCCGGCTGCTTCTTAAGATGGACGGAGAGGTTATCCCTTACACCGACAGGATCGACTATGTCTCCGCCATGTTCTGCAACCACGGCTTCTGTATGGCGGTGGAGAAGCTGGCGGAAATCGAGGTGCCGGAGCGGGCAGAATATATCCGGGTGATAATGGATGAACTCAACCGTATAGCCAGCCACTTAATTTGGCTGGGAACGTTCGCTCTGGATTTAGGAGCCATCACGCCATTTTTATACTGCTTTCGTGAAAGAGAAATGATCTTGGATCTTTTTGAGATGACCTGTGGACAGAGGATGACCTTTAATTACATGCGGGCCGGAGGTGTGTCTCGGGACCTGCCGGAGGGGTTCATTTCCAAGGCTAAAGAATTTGTAAAGTACTTCAAGCCCCGGGTGGACGAGTATGAGGCTATCCTGACCGAAAATCCCATCTTTTTGGGAAGAACCAAAGGCGTGGGGATTTTGGATAAAAAGACAGCTATAGACTATTCAGTCACCGGTCCAAACTTAAGAGCTACCGGCCTGAAATGGGATCTGCGAAAAGAAGAACCTTATTCGGTTTATGATAGATTTGAATTTGACATACCCACAGGCACCAAGTCGGACACCTGGGATAGATATATAGTAAGAGTTCAGGAGATGCGGCAGGCTAACAGAATCGTGGAGCAAGCTTTGGAATCCATACCAGAGGGAGAGATAAAGACCAAGACCAAACCGGTGTTCAAACCTCCCCAGGGTGAAGCTTACGTTCGGATCGAATCCACCCGCGGAGAGATGGGTTTTTATATTGTATCCGAAGGGGAGAAGACCATGCCTTATCGAGCAAAGCTCCGCACTGCTTCCTTTTCAAACTTAGCAGCTCTGCCTGAGATGACCAGGGGCTGGAAGATCGCAGATTTGGTCGTTATCTTCGCCAGTCTGGATGTGATCATGCCGGATGTGGATAGATAGAAAAGAGTCCCGATGAATCGGTCAACTACAAACAATAAAATGTAGTTGCTCGATTTATCGAGCTGAAAGTAAGCCTGATACATCGGGCAAATATATAACATCGGGAGAGAGTTATTGTTTGAATTAGATAACGTTTTCAAAGCAGTTTACTTCTGGCTGGAGGGGCTGTTTACCCGTTGGGGGATCCCCCAGTTCTGGCTGGACCTTCTCTCCATGCTCCTGATCTTCGCGGTTATAATCGCCTTCATCTCCGTGTCAGCTTTGTTTTTGGTCTGGTGGGAGAGGAAGGTATCCGCGCACATGCAGGTCAGGTTCGGGCCCATGCGCACCGGCTGGCACGGATGGAGACAGACCATAATCGATGCCATAAAGTTGATCATGAAGGAGGACATAGTTCCTGCCAAAGTAGATAAAGTCGTTTTTGTCATAGCTCCCATTGTGGTCTTTGTATCGGCCCTTATGGTGTATGTATGCATTCCCTTTGGCAGGGGGCTTATTGTAAAAGACCTCAATATTGGGATATTATACATCTTAGCCATCACCACCTTCACCGTGGTGGGGCTTCTGATGGCGGGGTGGGGTTCCAACAACAAGTGGTCTCTTTTAGGTGGGCTTAGATCGGCGGCACAGATTGTGAGCTATGAGGTCCCTCTGACTTTGTCCGTGCTGGGGGTGGTGCTTCTGACCCAGTCGCTCTCTATGGTGGAGATAGTTAAATCGCAGGTGCATTTCTGGGACTGGTATATAATCAGACAACCCATCGGATTTTTAGTGTATATAACCGCTGCCATAGCCGAGGTGAACCGCACCCCCTTCGACATACCGGAAGCCGAACAGGAGTTGGTGGCGGGCTATAGTACCGAATACAGCGGAATGAAATTCGCCATGTTCTTCTTTGCCGAATTCACCAACCTTTTCACCATAAGCGCTGTTTCCACCACCCTCTTTTTGGGGGGATGGCACGGACCCTGGCTCCCCTCCTGGATGTGGTTCTTTATTAAGACTTTCTCAGTAATCCTGGTGATCATGTGGTTCAGATGGACTTACCCCCGCATCCGGGTGGATCAGCTTATGGGTTTTGCCTGGAAGTTCCTTTTGCCTTTAGCGTTTTTGAACCTAATCTTAACCGGACTTTTTGCTTAAAACAATGGCTTTAATTAAAATCATATATTCGGGAATATATAATTTGATCCTGGGATTGACCGTGACGGTGAAGCATCTGGGAAAACACGCCATCACCCTGCAATATCCCAAAGAGAGATGGACCATGCCGGAGAGGTCCCGCGGGTGCGTGGTTCTTCTTACTGATCTTAAGACCAATAAACTCAAGTGCATCGCCTGCGGGCTTTGCTACAAAATCTGTCCCAACAATGCCATAAAATTTTCCGCCACCAAGGACGAAAGCGGAAAGAGGTTCGCCGAGGTCTTCGAGGTCGATACCGGCTTGTGCATCTACTGTGGATTGTGTGAGGAGTCCTGTCCGGTAAAGGGGAAAGCCATAAAATTGGTTCCCCGGTATGAATTTTCAGTTTATCATAAGAAAGATTTAGTTTATAACAAGGAGAAATTGACTGAGATAGGAAAAGAATATCAATAAACTCTTCAATAAATGTTGGAGCAGGGGTTGAACCCCGGCCCCAACTCGGACGCAAGGTAGGGAAAGGGAAAAAATTGCTAAGTGGAGTTCCAGCTTCCATCTTTTATATTCTCTCTGGCATCATCTTAGGTTCAGCCGTGATGGTGGTCAGCCTTAAGAACATATTCCACTGTGCTTTGTTTTTGGTGCTCTGCTTTTTTGGTATAGCCGGAGTTTATATACTTCTTTCAGCAGAGTTTCTGGCAGCAGTTCAGGTCCTAATTTACGTGGGAGCCATCACCATCCTTATGATCTTCGCCATCATGCTGACGGCCAAGCTTTATAACGCCAAAATCAGGCAATCCAACGAGCAGATCTTTCCCGGACTCATCATCGTGGCTGCACTTTTAGTCGCCACCATCTTCACCTTGAGCCGAACTGCCTGGAAGCTGTCTTATGAGGTGGCCGAAGTTCAATCCACAGTCGGCATAGGCAAGCTACTATTGACCAAATATGTTCTGCCTTTTGAGGTGGTTTCGGTGGTCTTGTTAACCGCTTTGATCGGGGCGATAATCATCGCCCGAAGGGAGTAGACCTTTGGTTGGTCTGAATCACTATTTAGTTTTAAGTACCATCTTGTTCTGCATTGGAATCTTCGGGGTCTTAACCCGCAGAAACGCCATCGGCATTCTGATGTCCATTGAGCTAATGTTCAACGCGGTTAATATCAATTTCGTGGCTTTCTCAAAGTTTGTCACCCCTACCGATTTTGTGGGACAGATATTTGCCATTTTTGTCATAACCATCGCCGCGGCAGAAGCCACGGTCGGTTTGGCTATCGTGCTTTTGATATATAGAAACTTTAAAGGTATTAACGTGGACAATATAAACATAATGAAATGGTAGGACTAAGACTTGAGAAGTGAGTCTTGAGTTTTTTAACTCAACACTCGTTACTCAAAACTCGAGACTAAATCATGTTAGCTAACGCCTGGATAATACCTCTACTTCCTTTAATCGCCTTTGTAGCCATTGTATTTTTCACCAACCGAAATCAAAAGCTAAGCTCGCTGATCTCCATTGGGGCGGTTTGCCTGTCTTTTGTCATCTCTCTGTTTGTGATAGCCAGTGTTTTAAAGAATCCGGTGGCTTCAGAATTTGAGCTCACCTGGGTTGATCTTCCGGGATTTAAGATCAAGGTGGGGATGTTGATCGATCCCTTGACTGCGGTCATGCTGTTTGTGGTGTGCACCGTCTCCATGCTGGTGCATATCTATTCGGTGGGATATATGGCTGGCGACCCCAGATTCTCCCGGTTCTTCTCCTTCCTGTCACTTTTCACCTTCTCCATGTTAGGATTGGTGATCGCCAATAACTTTCTGGAGATATTCATCTTCTGGGAACTGGTGGGTTTAACCTCGTATCTTTTGATCGGCTTCTGGTTCGAGAAAAAGATTGCTTCCGATGCGGGCAAGAAGGCATTCATAACCACTCGCACTGGAGACCTGGGGTTCATAATTGGGATTCTAATTTTGACCACCGCCGCCGGAACGTTCAACTTCAAAGAGATGTTCCATGCGGTGGAGGCTGGACATATTCCCTTTGGACTTCTCACCGTAGGTGCCATCTTCCTTTTTGCCGGGGCAGTGGGTAAATCAGCCCAGTTTCCGCTTCATGTTTGGCTCCCAGACGCCATGGAGGGCCCTACCCCGGTCTCAGCATTGATCCACGCTGCCACCATGGTGGCGGCCGGAGTGTATCTGGTCGCCCGGACCATAACCATCTATCTGGCAGCAGAGAACGCTGCACTGGTGGTGGCTATCATCGGATGTTTCACCGCTTTCCTGGCCGCCTCAATTGCACTGGTTCAGAACGACATAAAAAGGGTGTTAGCTTATTCCACCATAAGCCAGCTGGGATACATGATCATGGTTTTAGGGTTGGGTGGATTTACCGCCGGCTCCTTTCATCTATACACCCATGCGTTCTTCAAAGCTCTTCTGTTCTTGGGTGCGGGAAGCGTGATCCATGCCATGCACACCAACGACATCTGGGATATGGGGGGACTTTACCGCAAGATGAAGATCACTGCCATAACCTTCATCATCGCCTCGCTCTCCATATCGGGAATCTTTCCCCTATCGGGTTTCTGGAGCAAGGACGAGATCCTGGCGGTGGCAAGCCATTATCACAATCCCATATTCTTAATTGTGGGAGTTCTGGTGGCTGGAATGACCGCATTTTACATGTTCCGTCTCTGCTTTGTCACATTCTTTGGCCAGCCACGGGATCAGGAAAAATTTGACCACGCCCATGAGTCCCCCAAGGTGATGACCATTCCTTTGATGATTCTGGCATTTCTTTCCATCGTTGCCGGCTGGGTGGGAATACCCTGGCTTAAACATGGTTACTGCTCCTTTGTGTTTCATCATGAGCCTCATCATGTGGAACCCAATTTTCTTTTGATGATCATCTCAACCCTGGTGGCACTCTCAGGAATTTATTTGGCTTATGCCATGTATTACAAAGGCTCCATCTCTCCGGAAAAACTTAAGGCAAAATTTGCTTTCCCTTATAAGGTGCTTTATAACAAATATTATTTCGACGAGCTGTATCATGCTGTAATCGTAAACCCTTTGCTGAAACTATGTGATTTCTTGTTTACAAAGTTAGACGTGGGGGTGGTGGATTGGCTGGTGAACGGAGTGGGAAACTTCACCGTCTTTTTATCAGATGTGAAGGAATGGTTTGATAGTAGAATTGTGGACGGCGCGGTCAACGGATTAGCATACGTTACCAAAGGGATTGGATCAGGATTGAGAAGGGTGCAGACCGGACAACTGCAGAACTATGCCTTCGTCATATTCTTTGGTCTGGTTCTGATCATTCTCTTTAAACTGAGTTAAATCGGGAGGGCAAACCTTTAGGTTTGCCAGGACTTTTTCAAATTGAGCATGAAAATTGAAGGAAAGACAATAAAAAGTAAGGATTCCTACTGTTTGAATTTTAAGCAAGCCCAATTAAGCCTATAAAGAAGGAGAAGAGATTCCATGGACTTCCCAATTTTGACTTTAATGATTTTCATCCCATTTCTGGGGATGATTCTAATTTTGCTTCTGAAAAGAGAACAGGAGAGCGCCGCACGCTTTCTTGCTGCTTTGTTCTCCTTCATCCCCCTGGTTTTATCCTTCATTCTTCTTGCCAGATATGACGGTTCCACTTCTGGTCTGCAATTTGTGGAGAAATACGAGTGGATCCCTTCTCTGGGGATAACCTACTTTCTGGGTGCAGATGGGCTCTCGGTCCCCATGCTCTTTTTGACTGCACTTTTGTGCTTCGTATCTGTGATCTACTCTTTCGGAGACATCAAGGAGCGGGTCAGGCAATACTTCGCCTTTCTCCTTCTTTTAGAGGTTGGGATGATGGGGGTTTTTGCCGCCTTGGACTTTTTCCTCTTTTACATATTCTGGGAGATCGTTTTGGTCCCCATGTATTTCTTGATCGGAATCTGGGGACACGGAAGGAAGGAATACTCCGCCATCAAGTTCTTCTTATACACCCTGTTTGGATCGCTGTTCATGCTGGTGGGAATTTTAGCACTCTACTTTACCGTGGAGCCGCACACCCTGAACATGATGGTCTTGATCGAAAAAGCGCCAGAACTTGCCAGAGGCTTTCAGCTTTTGGCCTTTGTCGCCTTTTATATAGCATTTGCGGTCAAGGTGCCGATCTTTCCGTTCCATACGTGGTTGCCGGATGCCCACGTGGACGCCCCCACCGCAGTCTCGGTGATTCTGGCAGGGATTCTGTTGAAGATGGGAACATACGGATTCCTGCGAATCAGCTATCCCATGTTTCCTGAAGGTGCCATCTATTTTGCCCTGCCCATCGGAATTCTGGCACTGATAAACATCGTATATGGAGCCTTGGTATGCATGGCGCAGAAGGATTTAAAAAAGATGATCGCTTACTCTTCAGTAAGCCATATGGGCTACTGTATGTTGGGAATGGCCGCCATAACCGTCACCGGCATCTCCGGATGCGTGTTTCAGATGGTTTCCCATGGGCTCATTACCGGAGCGCTGTTCCTTCTGGTGGGAGTTCTTTATGAACGAGCACATACCCGAGAGATTTCTGCCTTTGGCGGATTATGGATAAAGGTTCCGGTCTATTCAGGCATCATGATGCTGTTCTGCCTGGGTTCGTTAGGACTCCCCGGGCTCTCAGGTTTCGTGAGCGAGTTCATGGTGTTTGTCGGCGCTTTCCCCGTCTTCAATGTGATCGTTCCTCTGGCCGTGATCGGGGTGGTGTTGACCGCGGCCTACTTCTTACGAATGATTCAGGCGATGTTTTTGGGCACTTTCAATACCAAATGGGAAGGCTTAACCGAGATATCCGGAAGAGAGATATTCACCGTAATTCCCTTAGCCATCCTGATGGTCGGAATCGGAGTGTATCCTTCTCCTCTAACCAATATGATTAAGGCAACCATAGAGAACATCGTTCACCTGGTAACCGGATAAGCCATGTTGAATCTCAAATCTCAACTCTCAACTCTCAAATCTTAAAATGACCTACCAACTGTTATTGCCTCAGATATTTCTCTTTTTGTGGGCGATTCTGATATTCATCATAGACTTCGTACGCAAGGAGAAGAAACATAATCTGGCATATGTAGCTCTTCTGGGTATCGTTATAACCACGGTTTTGGTTTTGACGTCCCAGAAGGGAGAGCTTTTTGGGGGGATGTTTCAAGCGGATTCCTTCTCCGCTTACTTCAATCTGATATTTTTGCTTACCGGCTTTTTAACCATCGCCTCCTCGGTTGAGTTCACCCAAAGACTCCCTTCAAATAAGGGAGAGTATTTTGGCTTGATTTTGCTCTCCATGGTGGGGATGATGTTTTTAGCCTCCGCCGGCGATCTTTTGACCTTATATGTCTCTTTAGAGCTAACCACCATCCCTCTTTTTGTTCTGGCGTCCTATCGCAAGGATGAGTTCAAATCCACAGAGGCCGGACTTAAATACTTGATTTTGGGAGGAATATCCTCGGCCCTGTTGCTTTTCGGCATAAGCCTCATATATGGACTTACTGGAACTACCTTCCTAACTGAGGTGAGGACCACCTTGATTGTAAGATTTCTCTCCACAGGCAATGTCGGACCTGCTCTGGTTCTGGGCTTTATCTTCATGATCGCTGGTTTTGGATTCAAACTGGCTTTGGTTCCCTTTCACATGTGGGTGCCGGATGTTTACGAAGGCGCACCCACGCCCATAACTGCCTTTCTTTCCGTAGCCTCAAAGGCGACCGGAATAGCGGCGTTCCTAAGAGTCTTCTTCCACGCGTTTTTGATCTTTCAGGTAGATTGGGTTATGTTGATGGCGGTTTTAGCCGCCCTGGCTATGATAATCGGAAATATCATCGCCCTGCTTCAGACCAACATCAAAAGGATGTTAGCCTATTCCAGCATCGCCCAGATTGGATATATTCTGTTAGGGGTGGTTGCCGCCAGCTCCAGAGGAGTCTCCTCTGTTGCTTTTTACACCTTCGTTTATCTATTTGCCAACATGGGAGCATTTATCACCGCCATCGCCTTCAGCCACAAAACGGGAAGCGACGAAATAAAGGATTATGCTGGTCTTTCCCGAAGGTCGCCTGCTCTGGCGGCTATGATGGCAGTGTTCATGCTTTCGCTGGTGGGAATCCCGCCTCTGGCTGGATTTATGGGAAAGTATTATCTCTTCTCCGCCGCCATCGAACAGAGATATATCTGGCTGGTGGTGATTGCCATCTTAACCAGCGTGATCTCTCTGTATTATTACCTAAATGTGGTCAGGCAAATGTATTTTCAGACTTCAACTGAGGAAAGTCCCATCCTTATGGGAGCGGCATTAAAGACCGCCCTTCTCATCTGTGTCATAGGCGTCCTCCTTTTAGGCATTTATCCTAATATCTTCCTCAACTTCGCCAACCAGGCGGCTATGGTATTCCATTATTAATTTTAGATTTAGGGGCGCCATTTATGGCGTCCGCTTGAGGTTCGGGTTTGATGAATCAAACCCCTACGGATTTATGCGGCTTGACTCATTCCACCTGAGCAAACAATCAAAATCATCTCTCTTGGCACACGAAATTTTAGAGGCACCATTCACGGCTCCCGCTTAGACTTTGCGTCGGGATAACCAAGACCCATCTGGGACAATATCCCCACGCAACCAGTGGTAAAATCGCCATCTATCAGCATCTCATTCTTTTTCAGATACGCTATAAAAACGACTTGCCAAATTCCAAATTGATAATATATTTAGAGCGTTAAAAACTTAAAAAAGGAGTATGATGCCTTATGATGAAAGCAATGAGACAGTTGACCAAGCACATTATGTGGATCGTCATAGTCGCCTTCGTGGGAACCATCATCTTTGCCTGGGGAATGGAATTTACCTCCAGAAAGCAACGAAAAGGAATAATCGCCACGGTTAACGGAGAGGACATCGAGATTTATGCCTTTCAGTATTACTATGATCAAGCCCTAAGACAGGCGGAAAAGGAACGAGGGGATGTGGATGAGCAGACTGCTATCCAGATCAGGGATGAGGTTTGGAATAACCTGATAAACGAAATCCTTCTGAATCAGGAGACTGAGAAAAGAGGAATTGAAGTCACTGATACGGAATTATATGAATATATGAGGCGATATCCTCCTCCTGAGCTTCGGGAGCATCCCGCCTTTCAGACTCCAGAAGGACAATTCGATTATCAAAAGTATCTACAGGCATTGTCTGATCCCAGAGTTCCCTGGGCACAGGTTGAGGATTTCATCCGTCCTAATCTGCGGTTAGCCAAGCTTCAGCAATCCATCTTGAGTTTGGTTCGGGTCACAGATGATGAGGTAAAACAGTTTTTTTGGGACGATAATGAAAAAGTAAAGGTAAAATACCTTTTGGTGCCGTCATATTTGTTCCAGAAAGAGGATATCCCAGGAAGTGATGAGGAGATACAAGCCTATTACCAGGAGCATAAAGACGAATTTAAAGCTGAGGAGAGTGCCAACTTAAGCTATGTGATATTTGAGAAGAAACCCAGCCCGGCAGATGAGGAAGAGATCAAAGAGAGGCTTCTGGAGATAAGAGATGAGATTCTGCAGGGTGAGGATTTTGCTGAGCTGGCTATGGACTATTCGGAAGATAATGCCTCTGCAAAAAATGGAGGGGACTTGGGTTGGTTCGGAAAAGGGATGATGGTTCCCGCTTTTGAAGAAGCCGCCTTCTCTCTTGAGCCAAAAGAGACATCCGATCCGATCAAAACCCAGTTTGGCTGGCATCTGATAAAGGTGGAGGAAAAAAGAGGCAAAGGTGAAAAGCAAGAGGTCAAAGCCAGCCACATACTTTTGAAGATAACACCGTCCGAGGAAACCATAGACCAGCTTAAAGAGGAGGCAGAGGAATTTGCAGACCAGGTAAGAAAATCCGATTTCTCCCAGTTGGCCGCAGAGCGAGATTTACCTGTCTTGGAGACCGGCGGGTTCGTTGAAGGAGGATCTATCCCCGGCATCGGGATCAATCCTCAGATAGATGAATTTGCCTTTGAGAACAAGTTAGGCAAAGTAAGCGATTTGTTTGAGACCGCAAGAGGATTCTATGTTTTCCAGATCAAAGCTAAAAGACCGGCAGGAGTTTCTCCTCTGAAGGAGGTTAAGCCTATCATAAAACAAAAGCTGGTCAAGGTCAAAGCCGATTCCCTGGCTTATGACAAGGCTGAAGATATTTTCGCCCAGATCAAAGAGGGGAAAAGCTTAAAAAAGGCAGCAGATGAAAACAATGTTACCTATGCGGAAACAGATGAATTCACCCGAAATTCATTTATTCCAAAAATAGGCAACGTCTCGGAGTTCATCGGGACTGCCTTCTCCTTAACCCAATCAAACCAGATCTCTTCTCCGGTTAAGACCAGTCTGGGTGCTTTTATCATTCAGCTTGTGTCCCGATCCACTTTAAATGACAGCCTCTTTGTGGCAGTTAAGGACTCAATTACTTCCGCGCTCTTACAGACAAAACAAGGGCAGACATACCAGGAGTGGTTCGCCCAGGTTAAAAAAGAGGCTGAGATCAAAGACTATAGATCCGAATATTTCCGCGAGTATTAGCCCCATCTCTTTTCCGCATCAGTTACACCCTTCTTCTGTGCCTGTGGGTTCCCTGACCTGACAGGCACAGAACCGTAGCTGCCCGATTTTATCGGGCTTCTTTTTTGCCTGCGAGGTTTAGCTCCTCGTGGATTTTATCCCAGACAGATCTCCGTCATCCACAAGAGACCGTTGCGGGGGATAATAACATCCCCCCGGAACAGAAACAATATAGACAATCTGAAGGATTGGGTGGCGGCAAAAACCTCTTGTTAGACGTTAATGTATAGAATATATAGTCCAGCCAGGAAGATCAGGACTCCACTAATCTTCTTGGTAAGGGCGGAGAAATTGCTTACCCCTTTGGATTTAGCGTAGCTTTCCACAAAGCCAGTAAAAACACCTGCCAAAACTATCAAAGCACAATGACCAACGGCATAGACAAAGAGGAGAGACGTTCCGTAGATTATCTTTGCTTTCGTGGCAACAAAAGCCAAAATCACTGCCAGAACCGGAGTGGCACAGGGAGAGGAGACTGCGCCGAACAAAAGGCCTAACAGAAAAGCTCCGATGATGCCTTTATGTTTTGTTTTCAGAGTGACCGGTTGAGGAAGCTTGAACTTGATTATCCCAACCAGATAAAGCCCCATGATAATGGCGACGGCTGCGGCGAGGTAGTACCAGAACTTCCCCACATCCCCGAACAGCCCTCCCACAAGAGAAGCTATTGCACCCAGTATGGTGAAGGTTACGGATAGTCCAAAAGCAAACACAAGGGAGTAGGTAATGGCCTTTCTTTTGTTTCCTTCCGAATAACCGCCCACGAATCCGATCACCAAGGGGATAATTGCCAACACACACGGGCTGGAAGCGGAGATCAGTCCCCCCACAAAGACCGCAAGATACGCAAGGCCTGGAGAGTTGTTTATAACGTCCGAGATGTTAGACAAAATCGATTCCATACTAAAAACCCCCATCTCGACAAATTTTTGTTTTATGGATTGCTTATCCATGAATCCCTCATGTCGATAAACCTCATTGCCGTCTGCATCATAGAATATTTGGGTGGGAATCAATCTAATTCCATATTTTCTGGCCGCCCGGGGTTCATATCTGAGGTCTATTATCTTCACAATTGCTTTCCCTTCATATTCAACCTTCAACTCATCCAAAATTGGCTTCATCTTTTTGCAGGGTATGCAAGTCCCTTTTCCTAAATCAATCAGTCTAGGCAGTCTCTCCGATTGCTGACCCCGACGATCTGACTTGGTATCTGCGACTGTGGATTTCCGACTATACTGTTTTTCCGCTCGATTGGAGAATCCTTTGATTAAGACAAAGGCGACTGCTATCACAATCACGATCCCTATCACCAGCACATTTTGTTTTATCTTCAATTTTTCACCTCCGGCTGTCTGTTGCAGTGAATTCTTTACTGCACCTGTTGCATCATCTTTTTCTGAATGTTTCCAAAATCTCCAGGGGTGGGAACACGATAGCTTTCGGCTCGCACTTAGCCGCACAGCCGCTGCATCTCACCACGCAGTTAAACGGATTTGCGACCTTCACCTTATTGGTCCTCTCGTCATATTCGTAAACTCCAAAAGAGCAGAATTTCACGCAAGCCTCGCAGCCGTCACATAAATCATCCAGGATATGAGGAAACCAGGGTATCTCCTCTCTGGGAACACCCTCCCAGGTGCCTTTACCTTTCTCGCTTGGCTCGATTTTTCCCGCCTTTCGATCACAGTACGTTCTGTACTCTTCCAGAAAAGCCGCGGCATAGGCCCCTTCCTTGGCCGGAGGGATGTAGTTTAGCTTTCTGAGCCTGCTCAGGAGATAATCTACCAGATTTGAATCCGGCCCATAAACTGATCCAGCTCTTTTTTGAAATTCAAAAGAAATTTCTTCTCCTCTTCGCAAAATTCCCAAACCGATTCAATTTCTTTAAACTCGTTTTTTTTCGGTGAAAATTTTTCGAACCCTAAGGCAGACCAGAAGATTTTGTATTTCTGTACGGTTAGGGAGTCCTGGTCAATATTACATTCCTTGAAGATGATCCGTTTTTCCTTGTATGGTTTGACATAGTATTTCTCTAATCCCTTTTGGGCAAAGATGCCAACATTTATGCAACATGAACATTGGACAGTAGGATGGAAATGAATTACAAAAAGGGTATCACCCTTTGGAAGATACTTTGATACATCTATGTTTTCTGACGACTCCTGAGAGGCTGCTTTCTTCAAATTCTCCGCTTCAGAAGAACGACAAAAGGCGAAGAAAAACAGAATGAATAAAAGTTTAATATTCCTCAAAATAAGTCTTCTGGTAACCATTTTCTCCTTCATCATGAATCCTTTAAAGGTCGTTTTTAGGTGTCTTTCTTGGTTTCATCCTCTATCCATTTCTTTAAGGTTGCCATCACCGGGATTTTCCCGAAAGAGTAGACCTTACCGTTTATCACCAATCCCGGAGTCATTAAAACTCCGTATGACGAAATCTTATTCAGGTCTGTAACTTTCACCACCTCAGCTTCAATTCCCAACTTAGCTAAAGCAGTATTTACGTCTTGTTCAAGCTTTTTGCAGTTAGCGCATCCGGGACCCAAAACTTCGATTTTCATACTTACCCCTCCTACAAGATTAAATTACCAAAAATCATTCCAGTTATAGTCGCCATTATCACCACAAGTAGAACATAAACTGCAGTTTTTTTGACTCCCATTATTCTGGCTATCACAATCATATTGGGCAGGCTCAAAGCCGGACCTGCCAAAAGCAAAGTTAAAGCAGGACCCCTGCCCATGCCCAAATCCATCAAGGCTCGGATGATGGGGACCTCGGTCAAAGTTGAAAAATACATTAAAGTTCCAAAGATCGAGGCTATAAAAGTAGCCCTGAGTCCATTTCCTCCAAGCCAAACCTCAACCACATGTTGGGGCAGCAATGCCTTTATGATTCCTGCCACAAATACACCAGCAATCAGAATGGGAAATATCTTTTTGAACAGATCCCAGGTTTGCTCCATCCAGTATTTCAACTCGCTCCTCTCAAACCATCTGTATAGAACCAAACCCAGGACCAAAAGAAGGACTCCTGTTATCAGCCATTTCTGCGCCGCGCCGAAGACCAAGATTCCTACTAAAATGGCAAAGTAAAATAGGGTGATGCCTTGTGGTTTTGATCTCTCCTCGTCTTGAGGTAAGGCTAACTCACCCGGGTTATTGGCTTTCTCAAACTCCTCATTTCGCCAGATGAAAGCCATTATCAAACCGATGACTACCGAGAAAATTATAGCCCCAATAGCTCTGGCCAAGCCCAAATCAAAGCCCAAGAGCTTGGCGGAGTAGACCACCGCCAGAATATTGATTGCCGGACCGGAATAGAGAAAAGCGATAGCCGGACCCAAGCCTGCGCCCCTTTTATGTATTCCTGCAAAAAGAGGAAGAATGGTGCAGGAGCAAACTGCTAAGATTGCCCCAGAGACAGAAGCAACCGAGTATGCCAAAACCTTTTTAGCTTTGGCACCGAAGTATTTTATCACAGATGCCTGGGAGACAAACATAGCTATTGCGCCAGCTATAAAGAATGCGGGTACCAGACAGGTGAGCACGTGGGCAGATAAATATTCAAGCAGAGCTTCCCATCCGCTTTGGAGGATATCAAGAAATAGCATAATGTCTTTGGTGAAGGGAACGAGATTGATGTCTTCGCATCAAAACAGCAATTCTCTCGAAAAGTTCATGCAAGAACCTTAGCCCTTTTTGCCCTCTCTCTGATTTCAGCTTTGACCATCTGGTCGACCAGGGCGAGTAAGCTGAAAACCCTTTTGTCTCTGATCTTATAATACACCGACACCCCTTCCCGGTGGGAATCGAGTATTCCCATATCCTTCATGTGAGTTAGATGCCTTGAAATGTTGGATTGATCTTCCTTCATTCTGGGTATGATCTTACATTGACACTTCTCGCCATCTTTAAGAAAATAAAGGATCTTCAGACGAGTGGGCTGGGCAATGGCCTTGAGATAACTGCTTTCCAACTCAATTAGATTTGACTCAATCATAATTACCACCATAGGTTATATGTTTTTATGCATATTTGTGCATTTTTACATTTTATACGATAAAAAAAGACCTTTATTTGTGTCTGCACTTATTCCTTCGTTTACTCGGCGAGAAATCAAAAGCCCTCCTGGAGATAGGCTCCTTTATGAAGCTTTTCTGGGAGGGCTTTTGATTTAGGCTACAAACTGACCTTGGGATCGTTTTAATTAGCTCGTTTTCCCTATCGTGCACCACAGCTACTTCACCAGCAACATCTTCTTCACATCTGTAAATTTATCAGCTTCCATCCTGTAAAAATAGACTCCGCTGGCAACTTTGTCTCCTCTCTCGTCTCTTCCATCCCACCATACCATCTTATATCCGGCAGATTGACGTTCATCCACTAAGGTCTTGACCTTCTCCCCTAAGATATTATAGAGGATGAGCCTCACCTGTGCATCCTGCGGCAGAGCGTAGTTGATGCTGGTCTGGGGGTTAAAGGGGTTGGGATAGTTCTGGGATAAGGAGAAATGCTGGGGCGTAGATTCTGAGTTTTCACTTCCTTTAAACCTCAACTCACCACAAATGTCTAAGTCAAGTGGCATCGCATCCACACCGAAAAGTGTCGCCTTCTTGATCTTTATGCTGGTTAAATCTTTTCCGTTTGCTCGCAGGTTGACCAAGGTTCCTTCTGCTGCCGAAAGGAAGTTTTTGCCTGATAGATCTACCATCCCTATCTTCTGAATCCCATCCTTTGTGCCAGAGAAGAGCTGAAGATCCTTTGTCAGGGAGGTCAACTCAGGATCCAAGAGGATAACCTCATCCGGATCAAACTCCATCTCCAGATGAACTCCAGCTACGTCCCGATCAAATTCTCCTACCACTGAGATCTGAAAAACCTGATCAAAACCTTCCGGAGAAGCTTTAGAAAAGCCAACAGGGTTGTGGTCGGTTTTGAGTTGGAGCCGGAGTTCTGCATGACCCAAACTGCTACTCAACTTGGAGGTGAGAGTTGAGGATACTTCTCCTTTTCCTGGACATGGAGCAGGTCCTCCTTTATACAGGTAGCTGACTAAATAGAGCACATCTCCTAAGTCAACCAAACCGTCAGAGTTTGCATCTCCAGTCCATAGAGGATTTGGAGCAGGACCACCTTTATATAGATAGCTTATAAGAAAGAGAATATCTCCTAAATCTATTACCCCATCTCCATTGGCATCGCCTCGACTGGATCCTCCTTCATAGATTGTCACCAGTTGGTCGGCGGCGAGAGCGGTCAGCGTATCTGCCTGCCCGGATGGCCACATAATCTCCAGCGTGTCTACCAGCATGGTGAGACCTAATCCGAACTCAGCAGTTAGAGAGTTCTGGGAGCAAAATCCTGAGCCGCCTGAAATCTCCCGGATTTGTGAAATCACACCTACAACAATGCGCAAGCGAGTGCCGATCGCGGAAGAGTTCGAGGTAGTCCCCACCAGGTCGACGTGAAGCCAGTGGTTGGCAGTACCTATTTCATTACGAAACAGCTTGTTCTGGCCTGGATAGTTGTGAGCAACGTAGAGGTCGATGTCACCGTCATTGTCGTAGTCGCCAAAGGCAACGCCAATGCCTGTGGACGGATCCCCCAGGATAGGGCTGGTGGCATCCACAAAGACCCCACCGCCATCGTTCCGAAACAGCTTGTTGTTAGAGGGCGAGCCGCCATTCGTCAGGTAGAGATCGAGGTCACCATCGTTGTCATAATCGCCCCAGGCACAACCATAGCCGCTCGAAGCATCACCCAAGGGTCCACTGGTTACGTCAGTAAAGGATCCACCGCCATTGTTTCGGAAAAGCTTGTTGGCGCCCATATTGCCGTTCACCAGGTAGAGGTCGAGGTCACCGTCGTTATCGTAATCGCCCCACGCTGCGCCTATGCCGAATAAGGCATCATTCAGTGGTGGGCCGGTGACGTCAGAAAAGGATCCGCCACCGTCGTTCCGAAAGAGTTTGTTGGCTTGATAAGATCCGTTTACCAGGTATAGGTCGAGATCGCCATCGTTATCGTAGTCACCCCAGACCACGCCGCAGCCGTCTCCTGCGTCACCAAGTGGTGTGCCGCCGGTGGCGTCAACAAAGACTCCTCCGCCATCATTCCGGAGCAGCTTGTTGGCACTGCCGAAATTTGCAATGTAAAGATCGATGTCACCGTCGTTGTCGTAGTCTCCCCAGGCTATCCCATAGGTAGTTCCCGTATCACCCAAAGGAAGCCCGTTGGTCGCATCAGTAAAGACCCCACCTCCATCGTTTCGGAAGAGTTTGTTCGCCTGGCCATTAGCCTGTGCCAGGTAGAGATCAAGGTCACCGTCATTGTCGTAATCTCCCCAGGCTACGCCCGTCCCGTCAAAATTGTCGTTCGGGGGAGTAGTGCTCGCAAAAGGACTAGTAAAGACTCCTCCACCGTCGTTTCGGTACAACTTGCTACCAAAACTGTAGTTCGACACGTAGAGATCCTGGTCACCATCATTGTCATAGTCTCCCCAAGCCACCCCATAGCCGCTTCCGTTCAGAGGTGAACTCGTTGCATCAACCCAGTAGTAAGCCTGATACATAGCGGCAAACGCCGCTTGCAGGTCTGGTCGGGGACCAATGTGCCCTGATGCGGGGTTGACCTGAGGCGTTCCAGTGCTGATCAAAAGACTACGAATATACTGAGGTGACGGAAGAGCGGGGGAGACATAATTCTTCCAGTAGCCGACGCAGCATGTCACTGCCCCGGCAATGATCGGTGCGGCACTGGAGGTGCCGGCAAAGCTGTCGGTGTAGGCGTAGTTGATTCCATCGGCGATCCAGAGATGGCCATATCCAGTGGTGACAACCTCTTCCCCCCAACCCTGAAGATCGAGGCGAGAACCGTAGCTGGAGAAGCATAATCTCTCAAGGTCTCCTTCGGGGTACTGGCCTGCAGTTTTGATCCCTCCGGCGCCCACGATGATGGCACCTGAATTCCCGTACCAGGTGAGATTGTCTGTGTTGTAGCCGACAAGGTTCACGGGTGCGCCACCATTTCCTCCACATTCAACCACGTGAATGCCGTTGGCGATGGCATTCTCAATGGCAACGTAGACTGCATTCCGAGACTGAGCGTTGGGGTAGGTATCGCCCCACCACTCAATGGGAATGTAATCTGGGCACTGATAAGTGTTAGTGTCGCCATAGTCCCACTGCTGCTCCAGAAGAATCACATCGCCAGGGGATAAGTTGGCAATCGCCACTGCCATGGCACCAGCAACATTCCAACTGGGGTAGGGAGTGCCGTAATAGGTGCCGCAAGTTTTCAAATTTGCTGCATAGCAAATGCCCGTGGTTCCCCAGGCGGCTTTATCGGAAACCAGTTCTCCGATAACCGCTGTGCCGTGATTGTTATCACCGAAGGGGTCGGCCACGTTGGAATTAATCTGAGAGCCGGGTGCCTTGGTTAGGTCTCCGTGATTGTAGTTCCAGCTATACTCCAGATCGCAAACCGTGACTCCGGAGCCCTCACCACCTGGCCACCAACCCCAAGCATATCTCGCGTCAATCCCCGACGGCGTGGAACTCGCCGGGTCCAGGTAGCCCTGCTGAGGTTCGTAGTAGCCGGGCCAGGGAAGAGGCATGGGCTTGGGCACGGGTCGGGCAAGCATAATACCGGGAAGCGCCTCCAATTCCCTGCTGATTTGCCAAACGTCCAGTTCGTTGCTGATGCGCAGGCGGTAGATGTTGTTCAAATTGTAGAGTGATTTGCCGGTATTGGCTTCTCCACGAGCATGGATCTGATCCAGTCGCTCCTCCGGCACATCGCAGATTCGGTGCCATTCAGCCGAAATGGTTTTAGCCAGCACTTCATCCACGCCAGCCAGGGCATTCGTTTTAAGATCGACCAGCTCACCTCCACGAACGCGCACCTTCGAATCCTGTGCGAACATTACCTCGATTAAGTCCTCTTCGCAAGCATAAGGCTGGCCAGAAAGCATCTTGCCCTGGGCTGGAGAAAATGAGAACATGCAAACTGCGGCGAAAATTATGGTAAAAATAGAGATTTTTGTTTTCATGACTTTCCTTCCTTTTTTGAAAATAGTTTTGGATTTACGGTTAACTGTTGATTTTCGTTTTGAGTTATCACAGCTCATCTCAACACCTCCGGATTTTGGATTAAAGTTTAACAGTTCTGAAAATCCCCACCATTGCATTCCTTCTCGCATAAGCGCCTCCATACTTTTCGTTTTGCTTTTTTTATCGTTTCGCATCTCATTTTCCATCCCATTTTCTATCACCAGGGGCGTGGAGAGCTTTTTCTCTCCACGCCACCAGCTCCACCCAGAGCCAGTATGAGAGGAAGGGGAAAATCTCACCCTGGTTTTTTTTCCGAATCCAAGATAACTTTGGGGAGTTAAGAGAATCCTTAAAGTTTTCTTAAAAAATCAAAATTTCTTAAATTAGGTACGTCTTCTATAAACCTTTAAATTATAAAGACTTATGTGAAAAAATAAAAGGCTCATAGAATGTGAACTTCAATTTTTTCCTGTTTTTTTAGAAAAATTTGACCTTTTGGGGATTACCTCTGTGTTTTAAATGGAATCTCTTCTGTCAAAGGCGAGGGGACGATTCGTGAATCACCCCTACATTTTCACTTTAAGTGTGGTGGGTAATTCCTTGAAAAACAAAAACTTAAATGGGTGAACTTAAATATTAACGCTACAGGTTCTGACAGAAGCTACTTTTCCAACGGATCTTGGACAAATTCTCTTGACTTCTCAGAAAAGTTGAGATAAATTTATGAAACATCGAAGAGTAGTAATGAAACACCTTCTATCCCAAAGATTTTGGCGTCGGATGTTAACTTATTCCCATCCTTATAATCTCTCTGGAAAGCGCAAATGGTGGATATATGGTCCTCTGCTTGTATTTCAATTCCTGCTTTTGTCTCAATCCTTTGCCACTGAGATAAAATGGAGAAAAGAGTCAAAAGCTAAAGTGGACGGGCAAGCTGTGGATTGCGCCTTTGTTGGTGGAATGGAATTTTCCAAACTCACCTTTGTGGACATTGACGCGGATGGAGACTTGGATATATTTATTGGTGATAAGGATGGGTGGATTCGTTTTTTCCTCAATAGAGGCACTCCCCAAAATCCTGGCTGGGATTTCGTCTCAGACTTTTACGATTCGACTATTGGAGAAAGAAGCTTTCCCGCTTTTGCAGATATGGATGATGATGGCGACTGGGATTTGTTTGTGGGTAACAATTCGGTGGGGATTGTCAACTTGTTGTGGTTTTGGCTATTAGACGATCCTGCAACAGGTTAGGCTCTTTCCTGACGACCCACCATAACCCATGAAAACCCACCTAAACCCAACCCGAATTGAAACAAAATTGAAACAGGGGTGAAGACACCGACCCCTGCCCGGCCTGTGAATAGAAGTAAAAAGCCCAGTCACAATTCGTATGAGGTTTTGAGGACCTTTTTGTGGTAATGGCTTTGTCTCCAGCCTTCGCCAGACCACCGACCCCCTAGACCACTTCTAAGAATAAGATAGTCAGGTCGAGAAAAGTTCTGTCGATTTTTGCATTTCAGTTTGACATAGTAAAGGCAATTGACTAAATTATTACTGTCAATCAAGCAAGAGAGATCAGGCTTCCAGGGCGAGCACAAGATATCGCTGAACCAGGAGGAGGCAAACTTGAATTCAGGGGAAGATCTCAGACAAACCTACCGGATTCTTTATTTCTGCGTTTGTTCCTGCCCTTTTGTTGGGATTCTAAGAGGGGGGAATTCGGCTTCTATTTCACAGATCACCCCTTCTGTGAATAAGTCCCTTGTAATATCTTCTGAGATCTTCCCTTTTGAAAAGACTGTCTTGATGGCTCGAACTCGAAAACATTTTGGGAAAGGAGGAGTCCGTGCCAATAAAACCAACAGCGTACCAAGAAAGAATTAATATTCTGCGCAGGCAAGCAAAGGATGGCGATATGAGAGCCATGGAGGAATTGTACAAGAGATACCACATCAACAAAATATTGATTAGCGGCGAACTGGTCAACTTAGAAGACAAAACTGGGCAATCTCCGAGCAGGTCTTAATAAAGATAAAGGAGCTGGGATCCCGGGACCAGGGAGGAGCCACAAGCCCCTGGGGCATCCTGTTGATTTCTTGTGAGTGTCTGATAGAATTGGGCTTCGAGAAATCCATTTTTTTTATATATGCCAGACGCTCCCTTTCCCGTTTGGATTCTTATTTTGTTACCGAAGGATACACCTTTTGGTTTTGTGACAAAGCCACACAAGCAAGCAAATAAATCATGCATACCCAGCACCGAAAAGGCCTTGACAAGTTGAGGGTTTTGTGTTATAGTAATATAGAGAAGGAAAGCGTGTGAACCTCGTAATAAAACCATTAACAAGATCCTAAGTACCTCATGAGAGGAACTCAGAGCATTTCTGGGGCAAGGTGGCCTTTTTAACCTTATTTTCAAGGAGGTGGTCAAGAATAAATTCAACTTTTGTCAAAGGCAAAACGGAGGGGGAAGGTAAGGATTAGTTATGGTATAAGCAATTCGTTAAATGGAGAGGAGGACTTAGTAATGATTGGCAAAATATTCTTGGCTTGCTTTGCTGTTTCTCTTTTGACCGCCGTACTGGTAGCCTCTGCCTTGGCTCAGCTTACGCCATTGGAGCAGCTGGGAGAGTTCTTGTATTTCGACACTAACCTCTCACAACCACCCGGCCAGTCCT
>LJUX01000050.1 GCA_001304155.1 candidate division Zixibacteria bacterium SM23_73_3 | reverse complement strand
GGCAGGGCTGAATGCCCTTCAGGGTGAATCCCTTCAGGATGAACCCTGCCCTATGAATGAAGAATCAACTGGCACATAGGGGCGGGAATTTATCCCGCCCAGACCCCCCGGTCAATCTAAAGCTTGACACTCCAAAAACCTACTACTCTCGTTGGGGTGGGGGTTGTACCCCCACTCCACCCTTTTGCGGACAGGGGTACAACCCCTGTCCGAACGTGTGAGAAGTTTACGTCTTCCCCACAACCGCCAGAATATAATTCTCCGTATCCAGATATTTTTCCGCCACCTGCTTGACCTGCTCCGCTGTTACTTGCCTTATGTGTTTGATGTATTTATCGTCGTAGTCGTATCCCACCTCTTTGAACTCATTAACCGACATAAAATATGCCTGGTTTACGCGGGATAGCCGATAAAACAACATCCTTCCCCAAATTCCATTTTTCGCCTTCTCCAGTTCTTCCGGGCTCACCCCTTCCTCTTTCATTTTCTCCATCTCAGCTAAGATTCCTTTCAGGGCCACATCGTAATTCTGCGGCCTGGTGCCGATGGTTGCGACAAACCATCCAAACTGCTTGTCAAAACTTGCGGAGGAGCCGACCGAATAAGCTAAACCTTGTTTTTCCCTCAAGTTTAAACCCAGCCGGGAGGAAAGAATCGAATTCATCACCTTCAGGGCGGGAACGTCACCGGAGAAGATTCCGGGAAGAGGTCCACCCAGGTAGATATAAGCCTGTTCCTTTTCCATCATCTGTTCCGCGTGAATGGGAACAGTTAGACTGTCTGGTGCAGGGATATTGGGTATGGGGAAATCTACCTGCTCCATATCACCAAAGGTATTTTGGATTTTTGCCATCATCTCGTCTACCGGGGAATTAGTCACCACCGTGATGATCATATTGTTGGGGGAATAGAATCTCTTATGAAACGAAACCAGATCATTTTGGGTTATCGATCCTATGGTGCGGGGAGTCCCCATTATCGGTTTAGAGTAAGGATGATCCTCAGCAAAAAGCGTCTCATAAAAAAGCCTCTTAACCGACTGCCGCGTACTCCCCTTTTGCCTGCCTAAAAGCATCATCATCTCCCCTCGAACCTTCTCAATTTCTTCTTCTATAAAGATCGGATTTTTTACTATATCCGAAAGGAGTTCAATCCCGGATTCTGCAAACTCATCAATAGCTTGAAACTTAATGAAGGTGTAAGAATGGGTAGTGTATACGTCATCCATAGGGATCCAGGGGTTGTCCACCAGGGTGATCTCTGCACCAATGCTGGATAAGTCTTCTTCTGTCTTTTTTGCTGATCTGGTCTTGGTTCCTTTGAGCAACATGCGATTGGTAAAATCAGCAATGCCGGTTTTGCCTTCCGGCTCCATGGCAGAACGGTTCTTTCCCAGGATGTTTATACCCAATACCTTTGAATCGGGATTACTCTTTACGATAACGATCAAGCCATTAGGTAACCGTTGTTTGATCACGTCTTTTGAAACAGGCAAATCGCAATTCAACATACCAAAAGCAAGGAGCAAGATGACCGAAAAACTGTAGTTAAACTTTTTCATATCCTCCCTCCGATTATTGTAGTTGCCCGATTCATCGGGCTTGTTAGAGTATTAGGCTTTAGCCTGACCTTTTGGGTCCAGCTAAAGTCGAAGATCCCGCCCTGGCGGGGCTGGACACTCCAAATTCGTCTGATATTCCCTTTTAATTTATTGGTGTTATCACCGTGGCGATATACTTTGGATCGGAGAAATATTTTTGCGCCACCGCCTGAACCTTCTCCGGTGTGACCTTCTCTAAGTTATCGATATAATTATCCCAAAATTCCCATCCACAGGTAACCAAAACCGATGCCACCATCATTCCGTAAAAATGCAGTTTCTCCTCCTGATAATACCGGTGAGTTTTGGAGGAGACTATCACGCCCTGGAGTTGCTTCTCCTCAGGAGGCTTTGCAGCCAACTCCTGAAGCACCTCTGCCGTGGCGTTAAGAATCCTGTCCACCTTTTTGGGCGAATCGGTGACAATGGAGATGTTCAAGGTGGAGAATTCCTTTTGTGTCTCCAGATGGGCTGAAACGTCGGTGGCTAAGGGATCTGTCCCTTCCTTCAATGCTTGGGTTAAAGGAGAGTTTTCTCCCAAATTCAGAATCTCGGTAAGCACGTCAAAAACATAGTAGTCTGGATCATCATATCTGGGAGCATTCAGACAGAAATTCACATAGATATTTCCACTATCCACCTTCTTATACTTCACCTCCCGACTGGCTGGAGGGGTGAACTGAATCTCCGCGTGAAGAGGAAGCGGTCTTTCCGGTATGGTGCCGTAATATTTGTGGATCAGTCCCTTCATCTCTCCTGTCTGGAAATCACCGATAACCAGAGCGATCATGTTGTTGGGTTCATAGTAGGTGTGATAGTATTCGAGTATCTCCTCCTTTGGTATGTTGGAGATAATCTCCTCACTTCCCAGCACCGTTCGAACGTAGGGAGTACCTTGGTATACTGTCGAATCGAAAAATTTCTCAACCTGATAGTCAATATTATCTTCAGACTGTTTTATCTCCTCGATCACTATCTTCCTCTCCTTGGGTAGTTCCTCATCCGGAAGTACAGAGTTGAAGAGCATATCTGACTGGACCGCCAGCCCGGTCTCGATGAACTCATTTGGCATCAGAACCATGTAACAGGTGACCTCTTTGCTGGTGAAGGCGTTGATATATCCTCCCTTAATTTTGATCCCCTCGGTGATGTCCTCTCTGCTTCTGGTCCTGGTCCCGTCAAATAGTAGATGCTCCAGAAAATGGGTGACCCCATTGTTGGCGTCGGTCTCGTATTTACTTCCCGCATTCACGTAAACCATACAGGCGATCATGGGATTGGCGTGTTTTTCCACCAAAATCACCTGCATACCGTTGGGAAGCAAGTATTGAGTGGTTTTGCTTTCCAGCTTCTGACCTTGCACCTGCTGTGACGAAAGCAAAAACGAAAGCAACAAAATCACTGCAAATCTTAGGATCATGTTTTCCTCCGAAAAAAAAGAGTTTATTGGGTATAAACGAATGCGATTTCGATATATTAGGATATGATAAAAAATTGTCAAGGTAATTCTTGACAATTCGTAATTATAGTATATATTCACATTTTGTTATTCTAAGGCAACTACGTTCAGGAGAAAACCAATATGAGAAGATCACGACTTTATCTGATACTATTAATTTCATTCTTGATCATTGCCTCTTTGTATGCACTTTACCCCAGCATCAAGCTTTGGAGCATGTCTGAGGCGGACAAGGAAGAGATTCGCTCTACAGAACCTCAGGATCTAATCAGCTTGGAGGGGAAAGCTATAAAGTTGGGATTGGATCTCAAGGGGGGAATGCACGTGGTCCTGCAGGTGGACAAGTCGAAGCTTAAGGAAGATGAGCGGAGGGATGCGGTAGATCGGGCTTTGGAGATCATTCGTAACCGGGTGGATCAGTTCGGGATAACCGAGCCGTTGATACACAAACAGGGCGGAGATAGATTGGTGGTGGAGTTGCCCGGACTTCACGACGTGGAAAGAGCTTCAGCTCTGATAGGACAAACCGCTCAACTGGAATTTAAACTGCTGGAGACCCCGGAAAATACCGTATCCATCCTGAAGAAGATCGATGAGGTGCTGGCTAAGGCTGAAACCACGTCTACCGAAGAGGAAGAAGTGGAAACCCCCGAGAAGAAGGAAAAGGAACCAGAAGAGGACGTGGTGAAGGACCTTTTTGCAGAAGTTGAGGAGGAGCCGGACACCACCGAAGATACAACCAGCTTTCTGGAGGAGGAAGAGGAACCTTATTATGAAGAGAGACCTTTCACCCAATATTTGGAATCGTATCAAGGAAGGACGGGGTTCTTGGTGCTGGCTGAGGAAAAGCCTAAGGTGGAGCTTCTGCTAAATCGACCTGAGATCCAAGAACTCATCCCCAAGGATGATGAATTTGCCTTTTCTACCCGAGCAGAGACCTTTCAAAATCAAAAATACTGGGGACTTTACCTGTTAAAAAAGAGGGTGGAGCTTTCGGGCAAATACTTAGTGGATGCCAGACCAACGTATGATCAGTTCCGAAAGCCGGAGGTTCAATTCACCCTGACCAAGAAGGGCGGCAGGATATTTGCCCGGGTGACCGGCGCCAACATAGATAAGCCTCTGGCCATCACCCTGGATGGGAGGGTGGAATCGGCTCCCAACATTCAATCCAAAATCCGGGATAGGGGCGTGATCACAATGGGGGGTGCTGCCACCTTTGAGGATGCCTCAGACTTATCCGTCGTGTTGAGAGCGGGTGCCCTTCCTGCTCCGGTCAAGATCATAGAGAACCGGGTGATCGGACCCTCTTTAGGACAGGATTCCATCCGCAAAGGCACCACCTCGGTGATTATCGGATTCTGTTTGGTATTGTTGTTCATGCTCATATATTATAAACTTTCAGGGTTGATAGCTGATTTTGCTGTGCTTCTGAACCTATTTTTTCTGATGGCCGCCATGGCCGCTTTACACGCCACCCTGACCATGCCCGGGATAGCTGGCATCATTCTCACCGTGGGTATGGCGGTAGATGCAAATGTCTTGATCTTTGAGCGTATTCGGGAGGAAATGCGTACTGGAAAAACCATCCGGGCGGCTATAGACGCCGGGTATAAAAGGGCGCTTACCGCCATCATCGACGCAAACATCACTACCCTTATAACTGCCGCAGTCCTTTTTAATCTTGGCACGGGACCGGTAAAGGGATTTGCCGTGGTTTTGAGTTTGGGAGTTGCTATAAGTTTATTCACTGCGGTGGTTATAACCCGAGTAATTTTCGACATCCGAAAGGGATACAGGACTTTGAGCATATAAAATTGAACGCAGTGAAATCCGTAGGGAAGGAGCCTAAGAAATATGCTTCAGATACTAAAGAAAACTAATATAGACTTCATCGGGAAAAGATATTATGCCTTTGCCATTTCCGGCATTCTGGTGATTTTTGGACTGGCCGCCTTTGTGGCCATATCTTTGGGAAAGGCTGATTTAGGGATTGACTTCGCCGGCGGCACCATGTTACAAGGGTATTTTGAAAAAGAGGTGGAGATTGGGGAACTAAGAGCGGCTTTGAGCAGAAATGGATACGATGATGCATTCATTCAATCCCTTCACCGGGAGCGACCCAACTATTTTCTGATCCGGGTGAAAGTCACAACCGACGAGGAAGTTACCCAAATATCTTCAGATATTTTAAGCGTGTTAGCCAAAGAATTACCGCAGAGCAAATTTAATATGGATTCTGTGGATGGTATCGGTCCGGCGGTGGGGAAAACTCTTCAGAGACAAGCCCGTTGGGCAGTTCTGATCGCCCTGGCAGGTATTCTTCTCTACATCTGGATAAGGTTCGATTTCAGATTTGGGGTAGCCGCCACCATCACCACGCTTCACGATGTATTGTTGGTTTTGGGTATACTTTTTATATTACAGAAGGACATCACCCTATTGGTAGTCACCGCACTGTTGACCTTGGCTGGATATTCCTTGAATGATACGGTGGTGCTGTTTGACCGAATCAGAGAGAATCTAAAGCTTTTTCGAAAAAAAGGAGACTTTTCCAGCACCATAAACGCCAGCATTAACGAGGTTTTGAGCCGAACCATCATCACCTCCCTGACCACCTTTGCGGTTGTTCTCACGCTCTTTTTGGTGGGGGGAGAGGTGGTGCATGATTTTGCTTTAGCCCTGATGATAGGGATTGTTGTGGGGACTTATTCCTCTATGTTTGTGGCCAGTCCCATCATCATGGAATGGGAAAGAAAATCACCCAAGAGATTCAAGTAGACCGGATCATAAATTTTTTACAAAACCGCTCTCACCTGAGCGGTTTTTTTGTTGACCTTTTTCTCATGTAGCAGAACCTTTATGGTTCGGCTGAGGAATGAATTCGTCTGCTACTGGAAGCTTCTTCGTCCGAGACAAGCCCTGAACCGTATGGTTCAGGGCAAGCTCGGAAACCACAGATGTAGGGCCGAAATCCCCCGCCAGAGGCGGGGGGTTCGGACGATTAACGGACAATAAGTAGGATTTGGAATACGATTAAACTATTTTGGGCAACAACCGCTTGATGCTGTCTTGCTACAAGCTTTACTGCAAGCTGTCTTCGGACAACTCGATCCGGTTTGCCCAACGGCAAGTCGTTCCGAAGCTGCACGAAGGCCGGCTTTGATAATTAACTCAGTGGGGATCTTTTCGTAAGTGTTTCCGTTAACCGTAATGGTCCTGCATTCCACATCAGCACCAAGCTCCGCACAGCAACCTTTGCAAGGACTTTTGCCCACCTTTGCAGCCAGCCATTCTTCCAATGGCCGCTCGCCAATCCAGATGCGATTTGACTGGGAAATATCTTTGGCACAGGTGGCGGAATCAAGCGTCCCTTCTTCCAAGGCAACTTTTATCCCCAACGGAGCAAGAGATCTTTTAAGGTTGCGAAAGGCTTTTTTAACTTCTTCTTGCGTTAGCTCACATCGTGAACAGGTCCCTCCGCTCTCACTTATGAAACGTTGCCATCGAATGTTAAGGATATTCGCCATGTCATCCTCTTTCACTCCACTATCACCAACGCTGCAGCCGCAAATAAAAGTAAGAGCAAATGCGATTGCGACCAATTTCTTCACGGCTCCTCCTTTCAGAAGCAAGTTTTCCTAGACCTTTACTCCACTTTTGATTACGTATATGTGAATTGGACGGTGAGATGGAATGTGGTCACCAGGCCTCTCTAACAATTTAAGCAGTTATTAGAGCTTACGGCTGAGGGCCTGTGTCAATTTGTGTTATCTGTGCCCTTCCACGTAAAGGCTGACCACGTAGCCTTCCAACGATTCGCTGCCTTCTAAGCCTTCGAAAATTGCCTGGCCCAGGGGATCCTGGGTGTCTGTTTCGATACAGGGTGAAACGTTTTTCTCAGTGATCTTGACATCTTTTAATCCGGAGGATTCAACCAGTCTCTTGTACTCATCCACAAGCAGAGCTCCTGCCAGGCAACTCACGTACGCCTCGACGTTCTCTCGCACTTTTTCGGGGAGTTCCTTCAACAAAGCTATATCCGAGATGGCCACTCTCCCACCTGGCTTTAATACTCTATTGATCTCCTTGAAAACTCTGGGCTTATCAGCCGATAGATTGATCACACAATTGCTGATGACCACATCTGCCGAGTTGTCCTCCATCGGCAGATTTTCGATCTCACCCAGCCTGAATTCAACATTTTCAATGCCATTTTTTTTCGCATTATCCGTTGCTTTTTCGATCATCTCAGGGGTCATATCCACGCCAATGACTTTACCTTTCGATCCAACCCTGCTTGCCGCCAGAAAGCAATCAAATCCGGCGCCAGAGCCAAGGTCCAGCACAATTTCGCCTTCCTTGAGACCGGCCAAGGCGGTTGGATTTCCGCAACCCAGAGCTAAATTGGACTCTTCTGGAATGTTTTTAAGTTCCTCTTCGGAATAGCCGATGGATTTGGCATATTCTGTGGTGTTGGGTCCACAACACCCACAGCTCTTCTGCCTTTGAGCTATGTTGCCATAGGCTTCTTTTACTATTTTCTTGGTTTTTTCTTTATCCATCCTTACTCACCTCCATTCACAGTAAATCGATGTTCCTTTATCTCAGCATTTAGTCAGCGTGATGCCTGTGCCGAAAGTGCCGCCAAGGGTAGAAGCCTGTTCCGATCAGCCTGATCCCCTGTACTCCCGAATCTTCTGAAAAATCTCCTCGTTTTCGGGAAGCCGGCCACACTGGTTGAAGTTGGAGTAAACGACTTGATCGTTAATAGACACCTCGAAGATGCCATCATGCCCCTCTTTCAGATTCACCATGCTTCCGAACTCTTTTTCAATAGCAGCCTCCAGACTGGAGGCCATTGCCAAGTAACCTCATTCGACACAGTAGGTGATCTGGATGTTTAAAGATTCCTTCGGGTTACCGGTATGGTTCATAGTCAATCTCCTTTCGGTTTTATGTTTGATCAGCTCAACCTTTCTTAGTTCTTCTCGCCGTCTGTTTTATCTTTTTGGCTTTCTCTGCGACCTTGTCTGTCTTCACCATATCCAAGCAGCACTCAAACATGGAGAGGAAATCGCAACAGCACTCCTTAAACCAATTTTTGTTCAAGGAATAGTAAATATTCTGCCCTTTTCGTTCCGACTCTATCAACCCGGCTCTCTTTAGAATGTCCAGGTGATGCGAGATGGTGGGCTGCGATACGTCAAAAGCTCTTACTATTTCGCAGACACACATCTGCCCGCGCTCAAGCATCTTGAGGATACTTTGTCGGGTCTCGTCAGAAAGCGCCCTGAAGAAATCGTCACACTTTGTCATTTTTGATCAAACCACTTAAGAAATTTATAGACATATATACACTCATCTATGTCTTACGCCAAGTCGCGCCGTTTGTTTCAAACTTTTTTAGGTTTTTCGTTGATTTGATGAACTTCCCATATACATTACTGGTAAGGCTGCAAACATTCCGAAACCCTCAATTGTATAATTTATATGAGTATGAAAAAACTTACGTTTATTTTAGCCCTTTTAGCTCTTGGATCGTTGGTTTTTGCGCAAGCTGAAAAGCTGAGCGTGAACACAGATCCTTCTGCTTTCACCATTGCTCGACTTAAATATGGAGGTGGTGGTGATTGGTACTGGGGTTCTTCTGCTATTCCCAACATGCTTAAATTCCTGGGGGAAAATACAAACATACCGGTAGCTAAAGAGGAGGTGCGGGTTTCCATAATGGACGAAGATTTGTTCTCCTACCCTTTTTTGTTTTTGACCGGTCATGGAAATATTAAATTTACCGATCAGGAACTGGAGAGGTTAAGAAACTATCTTACTCATGGTGGTTTCCTTTTTGCCAACGATTCCTTTGGGTTGAGAGATGCCTTCTTTCGGGAGATGAAAAGACTTTTCCCGGACAAAGAGCTGGTGGAACTCCCCTTCAGCCACGGGATTTATCACTGCTGGTATGACTTTCCCAATGGCTTGCCCAAGATACATAAGCACGATGAGAAATCACCTCAAGGGTTCGGAGCTTTTCATGAGGGGAGACTGATAGTGTTTTTTGTATATGAGTCCGATATAGGAGACGGATGGGAGGACCCCCAGGTGCATAATGATCCTCCGGAAAAGCGTGAAGCCGCACTT
Organism: candidate division Zixibacteria bacterium SM23_73_3; assembly: GCA_001304155.1. Taxonomy (GTDB): domain Bacteria; phylum Zixibacteria; class MSB-5A5; order MSB-5A5; family SM1-73; genus SM23-73-3. The sequence continues at coordinate 3,665 of LJUX01000050.1, read as the reverse complement.
AAGATGGGGGTAAATATCATCGCCTGGGCTTTGGAGAATTAGGCTTATCTTATCCTTGTGTTGGGGTAGGGGTTGAACCCCTGCCCCAACCGGAGTAGTGGAGGCATAAAGGATTATGAAAAACGAAAAGAATTCAGAAAGCTTTTGGGCTCTGGTAAATCGCCTCAAGCTCTTAAGACACTCCTATATCAAAAACAGGGTCATCCAAGGAATATTGATATTTCTATCTTTCGCTTTAGGTTTGGGATTTTTAGGTCTGTGGACAAATTCCATTTTTGTCTTTCCGGTTTTGGCAAGGGTTGCTTATCTGGGCATGACAGCCCTGCTTTTGGTGATCTCATTCTCCTATTTCTGCCTCCGACCAATTTTTCATCCCCCCAGTCTGCAAGATATAGCCTTAAGAGTGGAAGCAAAATTCCCCGAATTTCACAATCGCCTGATTGCCGCCCTTCAACTTTCCAGAAACCTCAGGGAAAATCCGGAAGGCTATTCCACTGATATGATTCTGGCGGTGATCCAGCAAGCTGACCTCACCTCCGCCAGATTAAACCTCAAAAAAATTATAGATAAAACTATAATTAACAAGATAAGCCGAGTGGCGGCAGGATTGGTTGTGTTTTCGCTAGCCTTTGCCTTGATTTTCCCCGGCGCATTTAAAAATTCCTTTTATATCTTTTCCCATCCCTTGACCGAATTCGTCTCCCCCCAGAAGTTCTTCTTTGTGATCTCCCCCGGTGATAAAGAAGTGGTCAAGTATTCGGATGTGAAGATAAAGATCAATGTAGAGGGAGAAAAACCCAAAGATATCAACTTCTTCTGGAGAAACCAAGGATCGGGTTGGAACAGAGAGAAGCTTTCTCGAAAGACACATCCGAGTGATCTCAAAGCTCATCAGATAGCAAAAGCGGAGCCTGACTTCAGTCACCAGTTCAAAGAGGTCAAAAGAAGCTTTGAATATTATGCCGAAGCCAAAGGAGTGGAAAGCGACATATATAGGATAACCGTGGTGGACAAACCCAGGGTGGTGGGATTGAAATTGACTTTTATCTATCCCCGATACACCCAGCTTAAAACTCAGGTGGTGGACGAGAACGACGGGAGCATCACCGCTATAGGGGGAACTAAAGTTAAAATCGAGGCACGGGCTAATAAAGAGTTAGAAAAGGGGGAAATCGTCTTCTCCGACCTCACCAGAAGCCAAACCAAGATCAAGGGAAATGTGGCCACAGGAGAGATGGTGGTTAAAAAGGACGGCTCATATTTCCTTGAGCTATGGGACAAAAGCGGAAATAAAAGTCAGGACCCCATTGAATACAGGATAACCCGATTAGATGATCAGTTTCCCTTCGTGGAGATTTTAGAACCGGGATTTGATCGGGATCTGACTGAGAGCATGAGAGCACCTCTAATGATAAGGATATCTGACGATTACGGATTCTCCTCACTCAAGCTGGTATATCAAATCATCTCCGAAGGAAATGAGTCAGATGAGAAAACTCTAAAGGTCGATATTCCGAGCAAAAACCAGATTGAAATGAATGTGGAGTATCTCTGGAATCTCTCCCATCTTCTTTTGCTTCCCGGCGATCTGGTAAGATACCGTGCCTTAGTTTACGATAATGACTCCTTCTCCGGACCCAAGAAGGCAGAAAGCAAATCCTACTACCTCCGGCTTCCCTCCTTAGACGAGATAATAGCCGAAGTGGAGAGAGAACAGGAGGAACAAATCGTGGATTTGGAAACCGTGCTCAGAGGGCAGAGGGAGCTTAAGAAGAAGATCGAGGATCTGTCGCAGGAGATGAATCGATACACCGGGCTGGATATGGATTGGCAAAAAAGACAACAGTTGGAGGATGCTTTGGACAAACAACAGAAGCTGGCTGAGGATTTAAAAGACTTAGCCCAGAGGATGGATGAAAATATTCAAAAGATCGAGGAGAATAAGCTTGCCGCTCTGGAGATGGTGGAAAAGATGATGGAGATAAAGAAGCTAATGGAACAAATCATGACTCCCGAGATGAAAGAGGCTATGCAAAAGTTGGCTGATGCTTTGAAGAATATGGATCCAGATCAGCTTAAGGAAGCCATGAAGAAGATGGAAATATCCTCCGAGGAGATGTTAAAAAGGCTGGATCGAACCATATCGCTTTTGAAAAGGATGCAGGCGGAACAGAAGCTGAGCCATCTGATAAAGATGGCGGAACGTATGGCGGAGAAACAAAATCAGCTTAACCAAAATATGGATGCTTCACCCAAAGAAGACCTACCTCAACTTGCCCCTGATGAAAAAAAATTGAAAGAGGATTTCAGTGAGTTTGAAAAAGGGTTGGAAGAGTTCACCACACTTGCCACCGAACTCTCCTTGTTACCTCAACCACAACTCCAGGAACTTTCCAACATGCCGGAAGAGTCCGGGATAAAAGAGGATTTGGATCGGGCGATCTCCCAGCTTTCCAAATCTGACAAGGCTGGATCTTTAAAGTCAGGGAAGTCCTGTTCAAAGAAACTAAAGCAGATGGGAGACCAGCTTAAGAGCGCACAGGAGGATATGCTTGCCGGACAGAAAGAGGAGATCGTGAAGGCTATCAGAAAATCGCTTTATGATGTATTTTCCCTCTCTGACAATCAGGAACAACTATTTGATGGCGTCAGCCAGATGGAGAAGAGGGATATGGCATTAAGGGATCTGGCACATAATCAGCAGAACATGAAAACCGCGGGATTGAGAATTTCTGAGGATCTGGAAGCTCTGTCTCATTTGACGCTTTTCGTCAATGCGGATGTTTTGAGGTTTATGGCTCTTTCCGTAGCCAGCATGGAGGAGGCTATCAGGAGACTGGATGAGAGGCAAAAGGAAATCGCCGTTGATGAACAGAGAGAGACCATCTATGATTTGAACGTCACCGCTCGAAAGCTGATGCAGGCTATGAAGAATGCTGAAAAATCATGCAGTGGTTCTGGAATGGACCAAATGTTTGAAAAGATGCAGGGCATGTGTAACAAACAATCGGGCATAAATGAACAGACTCAGAAATTGGGACAGTGCGACGGCCAAACCATGGGACTTACCCTCTCCCAGCAGGCGGCACTTCAAAGGCTTGCCGCTGAACAGGAGGCGGTCAGAAAAGCACTCTCCGAGTTGGAGAGCGAATTTGGCAACCGTTCTGAGGTTTTGGGTCGTTTGGGCCAGATGGGCGATGAGATGAAAAAAGTGGTGGGAGACTTGGAGAGACTGCACGTGGATCAATCCACCATTGATAGACAGAAAAAGATACTCTCCCGCCTTTTGGATGCGGAAAAATCCCTAAGAGAAAGAGACTACTCCAAGCAGAGAAGGGCGGAGACAGGAGAGGACGTGTTCCGGCCAAGCCCCAAACAACTTTCCCCCAGTGAAACCCAGAAAGAGGGAACCGCCAAAGACGATCTCTCCAGGTTTATACAGGAAGCCTATCCCAAGGAATACGAGCAATTGATAAAAGACTATTTCAAAGCGTTATCCGAAGAGAGAATGCGAAAATAAAGTTATGGAGACAGTTTTGAACTGTATGGGTCGAATATGTCCCCGTACGGGGGGGACTATCCGACTTTTTTATTGCCTTTCACAACCTTACCCTGAACCTGCGAAGCATCTTGACGCTCTCCTTAAAAAGAAGAAGTTTGTAGGG
>LJUX01000049.1 GCA_001304155.1 candidate division Zixibacteria bacterium SM23_73_3 | reverse complement strand
TCCAAAAGCCGGATCACGCCTCCAGAGAACTCTGCAATTTCCGCAGTGAAATTGACCCTAAGGTCCTGAACTGAATTCCCTCAAGAATGAAAAGCTTTTGACAAAGAAAATCGCCAGCCAATCCAAAAGCTGTGCTGACTACTCAAATGATGTACCGATCTTCAGTTTCACCTGATACTCCTTTAATCTTCCGTCCTTTACTGATCCCCTCTGCTCCACTACCTCAAACCAAAATATTTGATGTCCCTTCTTGGTTATTTGGTCAACAGCATCCTTGACAGCCTCTGAAAAACCGCTGCCGGATGTTCCGACGACTTCAATCATCTGAAACATACATACCCTCCTTTCATAGACGAAAGTATCGTGAGTCTAAGATTGTCTTACTCTCATCTCCGGGGCTTCTCCTGAATCTCGGCCACAACTGATAAGCCTATTGGAATGCTTTTCTTTTCCGATCTGAACCTCAATATGATTTCCTGATATTTAATGTCAAATCTCTCATACGGGTCATTGGTCTTGAATATCTTGCCGCCTAAATAGGGAGACTTGGAGACCACCGTGCCAGTTCCAAGGACCTCTTCTGTTTCGGAGTCTTTAATTACGTATTTTTCACCAATGTTTATCCTTTCAATCCAAAAAGACTCCACGTATAGTCGAGCCCAAAGGTCAGACTTGCCAATTAAAATAAATGAGTTGTCTCCCTCAGGCAGTGATTCACCAAGGCGAATGTCGAACTTGTACACCAGGCCATCTATAGGTGATTTTAGATCCAGCTGGTTTAGTTTGGCTTGAGACAATCGCAGGTTTTTCCGGGCGGCCATCAAATTCAAGGAATCGAACTCGGCTTTAAGCTTGGCGTGAGTGTAATCGTATTCACTGATGGAAGCACTATCGTAAAGAATTGCATTTCTTTCGAAATCGTCTTTACTCATGTCCCAAGCTTTTTTTGCCAACTCCACCTTTGCCGAATCTAAGGCAACTTGAGCTTTTTCTACACTGTTTTCAAGTGTACACAGTTTCTGTCCCACTGTGACGGAGTCTCCCTCTGCAACATGAATCGCTATGATCTGTCTTGTGTTGGAAGCGGTAACATATACGTTGCCACCTTCTGGCTCTATCTGTCCATAAATCCTTGCAGGCACATGAGGAAGTATGGGAGCCTCAGCAGGTGTCTTCTCTGGTGAGGATCTGTGTATGCTCATAACAATGTAAATCACTCCAAGCACGACAATGATTAAAACACCAATTGTCTTAAGCTTATTCTTCATGTTTCTCTTCTCCACCACTTTTGGAATCATCAATTACTTCTCCATCTTCAAGCTTGATCATTCTGTCCGCATAGGGGAAGACTCTCGGATCATGGGTTACCATGACCACTCCACGGTTCTCATCTTGAGAAAGCCTCTTGAGCGTATCCAAGACGGTCGTGCTACTCTCAATGTCGAGGGCAGAGGTAGGTTCGTCGCATAGAAGCAAAATCGGAGCGTTTATCATGGCACGAGCAATAGCCACCCTCTGTCTTTGACCAGCTGAAAGTTGCTGAGGCATCGCGTAAGCATAGGAGGCCAAACCGAACTGTGCAAGAATTTCTTCCATAGCCCTTTTAGACTCAGCCGAAACTGGGGCACCCTGGATAGCAGTAGGGACTAAAACATTTTGAGCTACGCTCAACGCTGTTATCAGATCGGCGTTCTGAAAAACAAAACCAAACTTCTTCATTCTCATGGCTGCCAGCTCGTCCTCAGACCGATGAGCCACATCCTTATCGTCAATCATAATTCTACCGCTTGTGGGAGTCAGTATCAAGCCAATAATGGTGAGAAGCGTGGTCTTACCACTTCCCGAAGGTCCAGCTATTACTGTGAACTCGCGAGTGTAGATATCAAGGTTGGTCTTTTTTAAGACCATTCTGATCTGTTTTCCGTCGAAGAATTCTCTGGTTATCTCGTTCAATCTTACGGCTACCTTTGCCATTGTGCCGTATCCTCTGATTTATCATCTAAAAGCAGAAGCTGGTTGAATTCTGGTGGCCTTTCTCATAGCCAGCAAGGAACCGAGAAGGCATAGAACTATAGTAAAGAATCCGTGCGCCGGAGGTACCCAGGAAAACATATAGCTGGGGAGGCGCGAGTCTCTGGTTCCACTGAGGAAAAGAGCAAGCAAAAGAAAACCAATGAAGATGCCGATGAGCGCAATAAAAAGAGCCTGGTAGAAAACGACGATGGCAATGTCCCTCTTTCTTGCTCCCAATGCTCTCAGTACTGCAAAGTCCTTCTGTCTGTTCAGTATGTTCGTGTACATGGTGAGCATGATAATCACAATTCCCACCAAAATACCTATGATGGTGGAGAATCCAAAACTGCTTCCAATCCCCGTGTTTTTCAAATAGTAAAGTCGAGTTTGAGCAGAAAGGCTCTCGGTCAATATCACTTCCGCCTGGGGAAGCATCTTTTTAAGTTTGAGTACGCCCTGATGAATTTCTGTCTCTGGTTTGAATCTGATCAGAATGTTACTGCATCTATCTGCTGGCACCCTGGAGATTTCGCGGGCTTTATTCAGATTTGTAAATACAAGCGTGCCCCCGAAGCCTCGGATGTTTTTGGTTATGCCGGCAATGCGTACCCTCCTTTCGCTGACTTCTAAGATGTCATCTTTTTCTGGGTTGCCGAACACCCTGAGATCGAGCTGATCTACGGTCAGACCTTCATAATCGAGCAGTGCACCAATACTTCCTTCTGAGAAACGCCAGGGTCCTCCAGCCAGACGAGGACGAGCCAGCCCAATCACCTGCACAGGTTGAAATCTGCCATCCTTCCTTTTGACCAGACCGCCGACTGACAGGACCGGTTCCGCCCATTCGACCTCGTGTAATCCCATGATCCTGTCTGCATATCTTATGGGTAAAGAACCCGCTGCGTTAATATTGTCCGTTTTTTTGCTCACAATCCAAGCATCCGCACCGCTGTGGTCGACTATGGCAGACATGAAGTTTAGCAGGCCAAAAAACACGGTCAGCTGCTGCCCTACCAGGAAGATGATGGCTACGACTCCCAGGACGGCACCCGCCGTAGTGGCACCGTCATGCAATAGTATCTTTATTGCTACCAATCTACGCACTTGCTTTAAAGTAGTCTTATGGCAGTGAGGTGAGCTTCTCTGTAATCAACAATTAGCGCATCTGCGAATTCCTGCATTCTTCGCTTAGCACGAACAACAGCACGGCCTCCCAGGATGATCTTAGAAGCGGGTTCCGTTTGTCGAATCCTTTTTGAAAGCTCAACCGTAGAAGGCAGATTAGAGATCAGTGTGGATGTGAGAAGAATGACCTCCGGCATATACCTTGATATCACCACGACAATATCCTCATCCGGAGCGCTGTGCCCGGTGAAATATACCGTCCAGCCCTGGCTTTCGAGATAACTTGCCACCATCTCTGCACCCAGCTCGTGTTCTTCGCCAGGAACGCAGCTGACCAGAACCCTATGAGGCAAGGCTTGCTTCCGGGGAATGCTGTCGCAGAGACGATATATGATGTACCTGGTTATCTCTGTCGCAGCATGCTCGTCTGAGACTGTTATCTGATTCTTCTGCCACAACAGTCCGATCTGTTTCATGGCCGGAATGAGAATACCGTGGCACAAATCATCGGGACTATACCCACTGTCCAGAAGCGAAATCGTGTAATCCGTTGCATCTCTTCTTCTTTTTTCCAGAAGTAGATTCATAAATTCCTCTTGATTCTCGTTTTCGAGTTTCGCGGAAATATCCCAGTTCTCTAAGATAACCGACAGGTTGCGTTCCAGAAATCTCAGGGGCTGAATCAACTCCCGGGAGCGAGAGGGCTCGATTGTCCCATGGATGGCCATTATCCATGCATTCAGCATCTTGGGGAAATAGTCCTTCTCAAAATCCCTATAGAAAAGTGTCGAGACTATCCAGGCGAATTCATGGATTAAAACATCATACAGACTGAACTGATAAACCGCCAGAAGGGCATCGCCAAAGTTTTTGTGGATGTTCTTTACAATTTTCATATGTTTGTCCAGCGGTTTCCCACAACAGAACTTGTCATCTATCAGAAATTTCTCGTTCACCAGCTGAACCAGACGAGGTAATGACTGGCAGAGTTTGCTGATCGCATCCTCTGATATCGCAGGCAGCTTTTCTGCAGCTGACTTGATTTCTTCTAGTCTATCCATACTTGGAATTCGCCACGTAATGTCGAACACAATGCAAGTATCATGATGCTACATTTTTCTAACACTGAGACTTGCTAGTACATTGATTCCAATAACTGACCTCTTTCTCGAATTACAATATAATACTGTTTTTTTCGACTGTAAACCAAAATCTTCAAGCATTTTAGGAGGCGCCGAGTGTTGTCCTTAATTGTGCTTAACTGGTGCCTTCGTTTTGGGAAACTGAATCAATTCGCGGCTGGTACTTTTTTGCGCCCTTGAGGTAGGGGGAAATCAAATCCGTTCCATTCAATTGACTTAAGATGCAGAGAAAGCTGAATCTGCGTCAACTATACTCGTATCAGGACTTCAATTCACTTCTCTATTCATTGGCAAATTCTCGGTGAACTTCTTTCACCTGAAATGGTTTTGTGCTTCCTATACTCACATGACGTTTTCTGAAACATAATATTCCGAATTTGCACAATAAAGCTCTGAGAGTTTCCTCTGGAGAATCGTATAACAAGCAAGTGTCTTTTTTATGACAATAAAGGAGGTTAATCATTATGAAAATCTGTAAAACCATTGCTGCCATGATTACTATTCTGTTATTCACAGGATGTCCCCAGGTTTCTGCACAACTGCGTCTGGATGTTGAGACAGGGGTCGTTTTTAGTGGGTATAACGATGTACAGATTCCCAATAACTCTGGTACTAAGATATCGCTCTCGGATGAACTTGAAACTGACCCCGCTTTTTTCTGGCGGGTGAGGCTGATTTATTCATTAGCCGAAAGACACGATATAGCTTTTTTAGTGGCTCCCCTTCGTTTGGAAGGCAAAGGAATAATCAACAGACGGGTGGATTTTAACGAGGAACAATTTCCACAAGGAGTCCTGTTAAAGTCAAAATATCGGTTTGATTCTTACCGCATCACTTATCGTTATGGTGTCTATCGGAGCAAGAAATTGCAAATGGCTCTCGGCCTTTCTGCAAAGATCAGGGATGCCTCCATAAGCCTGAAAGGGGATAATAAGGAGGCTGAGAAGAAAAATACTGGGTTTGTGCCGCTTGTCAACTTTAGAGTCGAGTGGATGTTTGCTAAAAGGTTCACTCTGATTCTAGATGGCGATGCCCTTGCGGGGCCGCAGGGTAGAGCAGAGGACATTCTATTGGGAGCAGCGTATGATTTGCATGAAAACCTTCAAGTGAAGCTGGGATACAGAATGCTGGAGGGTGGGGCTGATGTGGATGAGGTTTGCAATTTTGCTCTCCTAAACTATATGGTTCTCGGTGGGACATTAAGATTTTGAATGGTGATGATTATGAACTGACAAGGTCTTCCCGACAGTTTGCTTTATTTGCACATTCTGCGTTAGGTAAAAATTACGGCCAAGATTTAAACTATCGCTAATAGTGTATTTCAATATATAGTGAGAATCAACAACGCCAGGGAGGAAACGATGGTCAGTGCCTGTCATCTTTTCTGTTTCAGTCCTCGAACAACTTCTTGTATTCTCCATAACCTTCTTTTTCCAGATCTTCTTTAGGAATGAATCTTAGTGCCGCAGAGTTTATGCAGTATCTTAATCCTGTGGGTGCCGGTCCATCCTCAAACAAATGACCCAAATGTGAATCTGCATGTTTGCTTCTCACTTCCGTCCTGATCATCCCGTGACTGGTGTCTCTCTTTCCCACAATATTGTCTGCCTCAAGCGGCCTGCCAAAACTCGGCCAACCAGTGCCAGAGTCAAACTTGTCTTTAGATGAAAACAGGGGCTCACCCGAAACAACGTCGACATATATCCCCTCTTTCTTGTTATTCCAATACTCGTTTTTGAATGGTGCCTCGGTTCCACATTTCTGGGTCACCTCGTATTGAAGGGGAGTTAGTCTCTCCTTCAGTTCCTCTTCACTCGGTTTTGTGTGGTTCTGCTCCCATTTCTCCTTAAGGAATTTCTCTCTGCCAGAACCTTTCTTGTACAGCCCATACTGTGCCCTCTTTTTCCTAGCATAATCTTGATGATATTCCTCCGCCTCAAAGAATTTGGTAACGGGCAAGATTTTGGTGACTATCGGCTTATCAAATCTTTTTGATTTCTCCAATTCTTCTTTGGATCCTTCTGCCAAAACTTTTTGCTCTTCGCTGTGATAAAAAATGGCCGTCCTATATTGTGAACCTCTATCGGCAAACTGCCCCTCCTTGTCTGTGGGATCAATTTGTCTCCAGAGATGATTCAACAAAGCCTGATATGATATTTTGGAAGGATCGAAAGCTATTTGGACTGCTTCATAGTGACCGGTCGTTCCAGAGCATACCTCCTCATAAGTGGGGTTTTCCTTGTGACCACCTGTGTATCCCGAGACGACCTCAATCACACCCTCGAAACTCTCAAAAGCATCCTCCATACACCAGAAACAACCGCCTGCAAAAGTGGCTTTTTCTAGTGTTTGCCGCGTGATCGATTCCAGCTTAACCCAAACGTGTCTGCACAGAAGGAAAAACTCGGAATCATGCCCCAGGAGAGCGGAAAAGCTAAGCCAATCGCAGCGGTTTCGGTGTTTAAGCTTATTGATAAACAGTCAAATGACTATTGCCCATCATTATACTAAGACCAGAGTTTGGCATTTAATAGCACCCTTGACAATAGCTACATGGTGTATAAGATAGAATTACATGATAGCCATTTACACATGTTCAATCTCCGTGTGCGAAGAGATCTCCAAGTTTGGTTAACCGTGCAAAATCCTTAAGTTCTTCGGTAGAGACTCTCAGAAAGTTTTCCAGCCTCTTGGCTGATTTGTCTACGTCTAACCTTGATCTCAACTTGGGATCATGGGTCGTAATTCCCATAGGACATTTGCCGGTGTCGCATATCCGGTACTGTTGACAACCACATGCCATTAAAGCAGCCGTTCCAATGGCAATCGCGTCGGCTCCCAAGGCGAGCGCTTTTACAAAATCCGAGGACACTCTCAATCCCCCTGTGACCACCAGGGAGATGCTTTTAGCTCCCTTCTGGTCAAGAAATTTCTTTGCTCGATATAATGCGAAGATTGTGGGAAGCGACGCTGCCGCCTTGATGAATTTGGGCGCGGCACCGGTGGCGCCGGGCCTTCCGTCCATGGTCACGAAATCCGGTTCAGCATACAACGCTACTTCAAGGTCTGCTTCAATATTTCCAGCTGCTAATTTAACTCCTATCGGTTTGCCCCCAGAGATAGTTCTCAACCAGTTAACCTTCTTCCGCAAATCCTCCCGGTTCTTTACGTCATCGAAATGGGACGGACTCATGATATCGATTCCCTCAGCAAATCCCCTGATGGCCGCTATTTCTTGGGTCACTTTTTCCGCCGGTAAATGACCACCCATACCGGGCTTGGCTGATTGACCTATCTTAATTTCAATGGCATCAACTTTTTTCAGGTTCTCCTCAGTCATGCTGTATTGGTTGGGCACACTTTCAAAAATGTACTTGTAAGCATTCTCCAAGGATTCGGGTAGAATACCTCCCTCACCAGAGCACATGGCGGTTCTCACGGCAGAACTTCCCTTGGCTAACGCGATCTTCGCTTCCTTTGAAAGAGCGCCGAATGACATGTGAGTTACGTAAATCGGCGTATCTATGATCAAGGGCTTCTTGGCACCGGGTCCTATTATTGTCTTGGTATTGACCGGTTCATCGCTGTTGAGTGGAATCTTAGCCAGCTGAGCCCCTTTTATCAGTATCTCATCCCATGAAAACGTAAGCTTTCTAGTCCTCATGGGTTCGATGATGGACTTGCCTGTCTCAGCTATCTCATGGATATCCGCCACGTAAATTTCAAGCTCATCAGACTCCCTCTTGATCTGTTCCAAGTAATCTGATGTATCTGCGGTAATGACCTCAGGAACCTCTGGCTTGGCAACAACTTCACCAACAGGCTTGAAAAAAGATTTACTCGATTCACATACATGGCAAGCCCAATCTTCTGGAAGTTGGTACCATTTTTTGCCCTCTTTTTTTTCGTCGTAAATGGTTTCACAGACCGAGCACTTGTAGACAGTCATATCGACTCCTTTAGATATCCATATTTGCTGGCTCGTAGTATTCTCTTGGATTCTTGCAGGATGGGCATTTGGGTGGTGGCTCAGTGCCCTCAAAGGTGTAGCCACATATGCTGCATTTCCACTTTATGGGCTTTTCCCTTTTAAAGACCGTCCCTGCCTGAACCATCTCCAACACTCTCTTATACCGATCCCTGTGATGTTGTTCAATTTTCGCTATCTGTTTGAACAGAACAGCAGCATCAGTGTTACCATCTTCCTCTGCCTGTTTAGCAAAGGAAGGATACATCTCCACGGTCTCGTAATGCTCACCGCCTATTGCCTCTTTTAGATTAGCCTCAGTGTTTCCGATTCCCTGAAGAAGCTTGAAGTGATCTTTGGCGTGATTCTTTTCGTTTTCAGCCGATTCCTCAAAGATCTTGGCAAGATAGGGGTAACCTTCCTGTCTGGCAGCTTCGGCGAAGAAAGTATATTTGTTCCTCGCTTGGGACTCACCCGCAAACGCAGCCTTCAAGTTTTCTTCTGTTTTCCCCATTGTAATCCTCCTGTAATTTAAGGTTATTAAATGAGTTTAACCAATTTGTAAGCCAAAAAATCACTTTTCCCTACATTTATCACAAATACCCTCAAGAACGACCCTCTTGTTCATTACAGTAAATAGAGTCTTAATTTCTTGGGGGATTTTTATGTTGTCAAGAGATTTATTGTGAAAGTCTATGATATTGTTGCATTTCACACATCTGAAATGATGGTGAGTCTGTAAATTAGGATCAAAACGTTTTGGTTCGCCATAGCCCTCGACAACGGAAACCAATCCGATTTCGGAAAAGGTCAAAAGCGTCCTGTTCACAGTATCGAAGGAAATATCAGGAAAACTCTTTCGTACTTTATCGAATATCGTGCTCGCTGTAGGATGATCTTTCGATCCAGTCAACTCTTTATATGTGGCAGTGCGCTGTGGGGTGCTCTTTAAATTATGCTTCCTACACTTGTTCCTGAAAAGAGCCATTGATGTAATGTCATCTTTCTGCAACATTTAAGACTTATTACGATATAGGAATTATTCTTGTTTGCGACAAAGGCTGTTTTGAGATCTACCACACACAAACTACCGTGCAGGTCTGATGAAAAATCAGCTCTATATGCAAGTTGCAATCCAGGATGTTCTTCACTTTAAGGATGTTAGGTCCTGCAGAGGTTAGCTAGACTCCACATATAGAAAGGGAATTCCGTCTCTGTTTTAGGCGGTGACTTTTGCGGGTGTAGAAACTGGACAGAACGGTGTCTGCAGTGAAGCTAATCAACATATCAGACAAGGAGTTACAAGGGAATTATGTTCGAGACATTTCCTCTCCGCTCAATCCGGTAACGCTGTAAGCTGCTGTATGACATAGGGTTGTATGCGGAGAGGCCGGGATTCGAACCCGGGGTGCCTTACGGCACAACGGTTTTCGAGACCGCCCCGTTAAACCACTCCGGCACCTCTCCGAGAAAAGCAGAAAACAGTCAACAGTTAAAACACTTCAAAATTCTTTTGTGTTGTCAATGAAGTTTGATCGTTTTTTCACAAAAGAACGTATCTCCTCCAGTTTCGGCTTAAACACCAAGAAGCAAAATAAAGTAATAGCTACAAAAAGAACAAATCTCTCCAGAGTACCGCCCAACAGATAATATACCAATCCATATATGGCGGGCGCAAGGGCAAGAGAAAAGCTGATCACCCCCCACTGGAGCAGGGTCTGCTCCGCAGTCACATGTTCACGTCCCCTCAGAAGAAACTTGCCTGAAAGGAAGCTTCTTTTAATGATATAGATGGCCGGGATCTCGCCTAAGGCTACTGCAATCAACACCCAAAAGAAGAACTCCAAGTTACCGACAGAGCTTCCTGCCACTCCTCTGGTTTTGAGCAACGCGCCCACAAAAAGAAGACTTCCCGGAGCCAGAACGTTTAGCAGAAGACCCAAATTCAAAAGCCTGGAATGTACTCTTTCTATATCTACGGGACTACTCAGCGTTTCCATTCTTATTCCCTTCTTTAGCTTCTAAGCTTCTCTGGCGTACTTCTTCAAAAAACGCCTGCAGAATCTGACTGCACTCTTCTTCCAAGACATAGGGAACAATCTCAACTTGGTGATTCAACCGGATATCCTGAACGATATTATATAACGATCCGCAAGCTCCTGCTTTGGGGTCTTTTGCCCCAAAGACCAGACGATCGATTCTGCTCAAAACTAATGCCCCGGCACACATGGCACATGGCTCCAGGGTCACATACAAAGATGCGCCGGAGAGTCTCCACGAACCAAGATAGGTGGAAGCGGCTCCGATAGCGATGACCTCGGCATGGGCCGTGGGATCCTTCAAGCTCTCCACCTGATTATGACCCCTCCCGATGATCTTATCCTCATATACCACCACTGCTCCGACCGGCACCTCACCTTTCTTCAATGCCAGTTGGGCTTCAGTTAAGGCATGCCGCATCCATTTTTCGTCTTGGCTCTCCCGCATTATCGAAAAATTTATTATCTCCCAAAGGTCACAATCTTTTCATTCGGTTAAGAAAATATAGCAAAGTCTGGTCAAATTCAAAGAAATTTTAGCGAAATTTCAAAATGTTTGTTTTGAGGAGACCGTCAACCTATTCTGGTGTTGTGTCCGGGATACAATCCCGAACGCCTCTGTAAGAATGCATCCCTGTAAGATCTGTAGGTCGGGCTGTCCATTCAGGATGAATCCATTTGGACCCGACACTTAAGAAAAAGCGTAGTAACAAACATTGCAGCTGCGTAGGGGCGGACCTCTGCCTCGCACTGAGAGCGCTCGGCACGAAGTGTGTCCGCCCAGATTTAGGGACGATGGCACTCCATCATCCTGCATACCTCATATCTTACATCTCAAAAAGAGGTGGACTAATGGTTGAGCACTGAGCTAACTTTGGGGGAAGTTTATGGCGATAGGTCTTCGGTCTGGAGCAATGAATCCACTAAAAGGAGCTTCTCCTGAGCTTCAATCAGCGATGGGTCTAACTGAAGGCTTGTCTTAAATTCTGTCTTTGCTTCTTTCAGCTTCAACTGCTTGGCATAAGCCAGCCCTAAATTATAGTAATAGATTGCATTCTGTGGAACCAGACTTATTGCTTGCTTCAGCAGAGATATAGCCTCGGCTCCGCGTCCGGTGTGATCGTACAGTGTGCCCAAGTTGGCATAAGCTTCGGCAAAATCCGGCTTCAAAGAGATCGCCTGCAAAAGGCAAGCCTCAGCCAGATTCAACTCTACTTTCTGCATATAAATGGTTCCCAGATTAAAATGTGCCTTTGCCTGGATATCGCTATTTTCCAGATCAAGGGGAGCACCCCCTCTTGAAGTCAGAGCCTGTAGATCGTAGGCGACGTCCCGGTGAGAAGTTGCAGAATGTATGATTTTTTCGAATATTTCTATGGCTGAATCAAATTTTGCCTCAGTCTGATAGATCTCCCCCATCAGCAATTCGCCATCCCAAAAAGGCTGAACTTTTAACAGACCCTGACGTAGTATCTCTTTTGCTTCTTGGTTCCTTCCGGTTCCCTGGTAGCTTAAAGCCAGGTTCATATATGCATTTGCATAGTGATCATCAAGCTCAACCGCCTTTTTTGCCATCTGCTCCGCTTTATCATGAAACCCCTGGCGCAGGTAAACCGACGACAGGTTATTGTAGGCTATTTCTTCATCCGGATTGAGTTGCAGTTCAGCCAGAAACTCTTTTTCAGCTTTATCGTATTCCCCTTTTCTGAAAAACACCATCCCCCGGTTAAGGTGAGCCCGGTTCCAGCGGGGGTTTAACACAAGTACGGAATCAAACTCCTTTAGAGCCAAATCGAGTTCTCCCTTTTTTAAGTAAACGTTTCCCAAGCCAAAGTGTGCCTGAGCACTGGAGAAATCGCCAAAACCGAGGTGGTAGGCATTCGAATTGGTCAAAATCATAAAAGGAAACAGGACCAACAAAAACAGCCTGACGGCAGAGACATCCTTCTTGATAACTCTTTCCGCAATCCACACCAGGGAAAAACCAGAAAATATTATCAAAAAGGGGATGGCCGGCAGTCTGAATCGAGCGGGCACAAAGAACATCACCACGGTCACCATATATGAAAAGACAAACAGAATGGGTAAAGAGATTTTCTTCTTCTGATTAACGATTTTATTAGAACGGACTTTTTTGCGACGCTTAAGGGTCAGCATGGATAGAATCATCCCCGCCAGGCCCAAAGGTCCAATAAACCAGAATCCAATAGGCAAAGCTCGGATCAGAGACGAATATCTCCTGAAGAAGTATATATCCTGATTGTTGCTGATCTCAAATCGATTCCAGAAAAGATAAAGTTTTTTAGCCAAAAGCTTGAATGCGCGGGAGGGATTCTCCAAGAGGAAAGCAATCCCTTTCCGGTAGTAAAAGTTAGAAATCTCAGAGGGTTTCATACTTCTGCCGGTCTCCTTTTCCGCCACCAGTTGAAAATCCCGGTATTCCCAATGCTCCTTGTAGAATATGGCGCTCATGCCGTCCGCATTCTCATTGTTCCCAATGTAGAAGTTTATCCCGCCCTGAGAGGCGATCAAAACTAAGTCTCCACCAGCAAGTAAGTTTCTTAAGGTGACCGGGGAAATTATCAGAACGCTTCCCAGTAGGAACGAAGCTGAATAGATCAGGATTTTTTTGAATGCAGTCCTTTGTTTAAAGACCAGAAAAATCCATAGCCAAACAAAGGGGATGAAGAAAAGTATGTTGGGTCGGGTGATAGCACAAAATCCTAAAACTATCCCGCAGACAAACCATCTGGAGAATTTAGGAGCTTCTCTGGCTTTGAGCAGAAGCAGTATCAACAGAAGATCAAAAAAGACCAAGAACGAATCCAAAAGCAGTTCACCCTCAAAATACAAAAGCATGCCATAGCTGGCGGCGATCAAACCGGATACTACCGCAACTTTCCGATTAAACAGCCTCTTCGCCAGATAAAAGACCAAAACGCAAGAGAAGGAACCAATGAGATGTTGAATCAAACGGGGAATGATGTACGAATGTCCAAATATCTTATAGACTATCGCCAGGAAGTAGGCATAAAAAGGTGCTCTGAAAAATACTTTCCCACCGATCCAATTTCCACTAGCTATGTTCTGTGCCCACACATCGTGATACAAAGGGTCCATGGTGGGAGAGAAAAAATGGGGATTGCTCCTGATCTGAAGAAAGTATAAATACCTTAGAGCATAAGCCAAAACAAATATACCTAATATAATTATCCTTTCTCTCTCTTTGTCTGAAAGATTTTTGAACATAAATAAAATATATCTCCCCGCATGTGCTTTGTCAAACAAAAGGTGGCTTGATTTGTGCTCCGGTCTCTTTGTGAAAATCTGTGAGATTCTGATTTTGGCTTTAAGCCAGGACAAGCGAAATGGGAATTTGGGAGGTTCTTTCGTTCGTCACAGACGCTCTCGTCCGTGAGACATATGGTAACGGATTCATCCTGAAGGGATTCACCCTGCAGGGGATTAACCGCGAGCGGATTCACCTTGCCCTTCGGTCCTTAAGACCTCAGGGTCGAAGGAAAGGGTTTCACCGTAAACGGAGAGGCGAGACCTGCGAAACTACGGGCTGGATTTACTGGACATACTGGACTTACTGGTGTTTGTTTTTTATTTTTTTCATCGCTTCTGTTTTGAGAACTGTGCACGCAAAAGATATTCGTCTCCCATAAACTGGGGAGCTATCCTTTTCACCATTAAAGTGATAGTTAATATGTTCTTTGTGGCAAGAAGATAAAACGCCCGACCCCCCTTCGGCAAGCTCAGGATAAACCCTTCGCTATGCTCAGGACAAGCCCTTCGACTGCGCTCAGGGCAAAGAAAGGTTTACTCTACATATTTCTTGCCGTGGCAAGAACCCACCCTAACCCTCCCTTCCTACGGATCTTCGATATCAGGGAGGGAACGCAGATTTGTAGGGACAACTCATGAGTTATCCCTACACATATCTCCACAGTTATTATTCATCTTAAATGTTTGTATCCATCCAAGGGTGCTTTCGTCCAGAGGTCATGGTTATCACCGGGCAAGGGTTGCAAGTCATTCATCTCATACTTGTTTTGATCCAGCTGGTATTTGTCGTAAAACCCGTTCTCAAACTCATATACATCTCCGGTATTGGGATCATAAAGTCTTTCCCTTCCTAAGATGGCATCACTTCTTTTTTCAGATAAGACGTCATCCACTTTATTCCGGTTTTCCCATCCCCGCATGATGATATCCGAAGTTTCGCTTAAGGTTTTGCCTGCTTTCAGAATTCCCTGGTAAGCCTGGTTCTGCTGAGCCATGCAATTTTGAACGTAAGACTGGCTTATGCTATAACTTGCTACTGACTTGACCAGTATATTTTCAATGTTCCGAAACTCTCTTTTGGGTGCGGTAATTCCGGTTATGGAGAATCCATATGCTAAGCCTCCTCCGGGACCACCGGTGAAGGGCAATACCGGAGCAACGGTAACCAGAAACAAACCTTCCCCTAAATTGCCGCCTTGGGTAAACAACGCCCTTACCAGTTGGGTGCTACCGCTGCTGATTGGGCTGGGCTGTGGGACTTTCGAAATAACTTGAAGGTTTTCCAATCTGGGACATTGAGGCATGAAGTTTTGAGCTATCTGAGTCCGGGCGATGCGATGAAACTGTGCAAGGAAATTACCAGGGGTAAGGGGATTGACAACCGGCATATCTATCCACGAGCAAGGGTAACCGCCCATGCTCATGTATTGATAATCGATTTGCTTCTGTTGATCGGACAAATAAACCGGCCCAACTTCCCCAAAGTAGAACACCTGTCTTAAAGGTTCAGATGGATCGCGAATCAAAAAGGCGAATCCGGCACACGCTCCGGCGGTAGCGATGTTCCAGCCTTTTGGTTTATCAATTGAGAAGAACCCACCGTCGAAACTTTCCAATTTTAAACCCGGCTTATATTTTTCACCTCCATTGGCGCAGAATACGACACCCCAAATAAGCATTCCAAGCAGAATCACCAGCAAACACAATCTTTTCATCTTTACCTCCTCTTTTATGATTTCAGCAATCTCCTAAAGGCATGAGATATTATCGGCAGTTTCTCAGAAAGTTTTCACAAAAGGACAACAACCGATTCTTTTCCATAGGTTTTTGCGGACAACGGATATATTTTAGTAGTTCTCAATTCCTAAAGAGGGAAAACCTTCTTTGATAAAAAAGCCTTGCGTTTTTGGTATGTGGATGATATTAGTATAAGTCCAAAGGGGGTCCCCTTAACTGACGGTAATTGAGAAAAGGAGGATCAGCACCTCTGATGAATGTTGGAATGATTGGTCTGTTCGTATTAGCCATCATCATAATGCTAATCGGCTTGGCCGGGACCATACTTCCCATGCTCCCCGGTCTGCCCATCATGTGGCTGGGGGCTTTTATTTATGCCGTTTTCACCGAGTTTAAAGAGATAGGCTGGACTTTTTTGGGGATATTTGCTCTCTTGACGGCAATCACCACACTGCTGGACTATGTGGCTAATTTGTATGGAGCAAAAAAGATGGGAGCCACCCGATGGGGAATTTCGGGGGCGTTTCTGGGCATGATTATCGGACTTTTTACCGGGGGACTGATCGGGCTTTTGCTGGGCTCGTTTGTCGGCGCCGTCCTGGGAGAAATCCTGGGAGGAAGAAAAGGTTCTCAGGCCCTGAAGGCAGGAGTGGGGACTTTCCTCGGATTTCTCGGTGGGACTATGGTTAAATTCGTAGTCGGCTGTGCCATGATGGGAGTTTTTTTATGGAAGGTGTTATTCTGAGAAAAAACTTCTTCAGATCAAAGCCTGTAGGTGCTGCATCCGGGAAGTGCCTCTGGATGAAATTCAGGCAACATCAAGAAATTAAAGAGAGGGGGAAAAGGGCAATCAATCCAAATCACATTAGTAATAAAAAAGAGGTCGGGAACAACAGCTCCGACCTCTTCTTTACTGGAAATTCAAACTGACAAGATAAGGCTTAAGGTAAATCTTCCCAGAACCACTCCACCATTTTCTTCATAACATCAAATACAGGATAATCTGGTGATTCGTTTTTCATCAGGTTGAGAGGAAAACAGAATTCTGCGGTTCGATTAGTGGAACCTATATAATTTATGGCACAAGGTTTCTGGTGCATAGGTGAAATCGAACCATAGTAAGAGATGAAAGAGTAGATTCGCCTCTGGTAAGGAATTCTACGTGCAAAATCTAATTTGTTGGACATGGCATCATAACACACATAGGGGATGCCTCTGACACCGAAATAGTAAGCAACATTGGTTGGATCGTAGCCTTTTAGCTCTCCACACTTGGCTGGATCCGCTTCCAGGACAGGAAGGTCTTCCCATAATCCAAAGGGTTCAGCCCCGACGAATTCCAGAGTCATGGTATCCACGAAGGTATAGGTGGGAACAAACACCTCTTCAATTCCACAGTATTCACTTGCCACCTCATATGTGTTGGGAGCCGGACCTCTTAGTTCTCCTTGCACAGAATGAGGCTCTGCTCTGCCACTGCTCAACCTGAAGTTATTTAATCCGATAAGCCACAATCGCCCCCCAACGTTTAAGTATTCTTTATATCGCTTATAGCTCTGTTCGGTAATGGCTGGTTTGGATCCCAAGTTAAGCACTATGGTCAGGTCGTATCGTGAGAGGACATCTTCTCCCGGAGGACTTTTCTTGTCCTCTGCAGGGGCAGAATA
This sequence comes from candidate division Zixibacteria bacterium SM23_73_3, assembly GCA_001304155.1. Taxonomy (GTDB): domain Bacteria; phylum Zixibacteria; class MSB-5A5; order MSB-5A5; family SM1-73; genus SM23-73-3. The sequence continues at coordinate 2,923 of LJUX01000049.1, read as the reverse complement.
CGGATCATACCAGAACTTCAATTCATCATACAAACCTGGTTGAGAGAGGGCATCTCGGTAAAAAGGTCTAACGTCCCCAGTATCAACCGGACTTCCATTATCCGCTATCCCCGTCGCCTTCCCGTAAGCCGTGGCATCCACCACCAGAATGGTCTTCCTGTTTTTGTCTGCATAACGGAATTTTGGTTTTAGAATGCGGAAGTCCAGTGTGGCAGGGGTTTCATGGCTGACGAAGGCGTCATCCCGAACCCTCACCCTCAGCTGATACCATCCGTAGCCGGAGTCAGCATAATTCTCCAATCCCTTGAATACATGCCTTCTCTGAGATACCCACCGGGTGTAAACCCATTGTCCCACAATTAAAATGCTATCCAGTGAAGAATCTACCACAACTCCGGTGTCGACAGCAGAGGGAGAATCGAAAGGACCAACCAACTCCCATTTGAAGTCGAATTCAGGTTGATCGCGTTCGTCCGGATAGTCTGCAGTATCCTGACCCGACCAGGAGATCGCAATTCCCTTCCAGGTGAGGGTGGTCTCTTCCAGACAATAATGGTTTTGGCTGGCAAAATCCTCGTCTACGTCGATAAAGGCTTCGGGACGATGGTTATTGCGATAGAACAACTTATTTTTGACCTCCGATATAGCTCCGCGATTATCAATAGCTCGCAGGAATATGTATTGAGGGGTATAAATCTCGGGGTCCATATCCGCATAGGTCTTCACGTTTCTGGCATGTCCGCCCGGCTCAGCCTGGACGTGAGCTCCAATCATGTTTTTTAAACTGAGCTGATCCACCCAGGAGACGCTGTCAGGTGGGATGCTATGAAGTAAGTTTTTCACCTCTTCTACACCTCCGGCACCAACAACACTGTCCGTTACCATCACCGCATATTGATAAGCGGTTATGAAGCCGTCAACGTCTATCCCAAACCAATACATCCGAGGGTTCACAGAAAACGAGGTCGATTCGGGGGGGACGTTGGTAAAAAACACCGTGGGCGGGGTGTTGGACGTGGGGGTCCCCTTTCTTTCTAATTTACCGCACCCATAAAGGATTAGAAGACAAAGGGCGAAAAACCACAAATAATAGCTACTTTTCCGCATAGTTTCAAAACTCCTTTTGATAATTTATCTTAAACAAGCTTATACTCAGTTTTCAATATCCTCACAAGCTTTTTAGAACACAATCCCCACGGTAAATCTGTGCGCGTTTTCCAGGTAATCCATATCGTGATAGCCGTAGTCGAAGCTGAATTCGGTCTCGGATACTTTGAGTCTTACTCCCCCTCCTGCCGAAATTCCGCCAACATCATATTCCAGATGATCTCCGAATCTCAGCGAGAAAATATCTTTGTACCAATATTCAACCCCGGTATTGAATTTTTCCACATTGTCATTGGGATGACTCCCTTCTGCTGCAAAGACAACGCTGTGGTCTTCCCGTCGAAAGATGTCAAACACCCCCCCGAATCTGAAGTTCATGGGAAGGGGATACGATTCATCTATGAATTTTAGATCGGGTCCGAAGTTGCTGATCATCATCCCTATCTTGAAACCATTGAATCCGGTATCGTACAGAGTGCCCACATCCACTGCCCAGCCGATGGCTCTTTCCGTATCATAGAGTTCATCTATGATCTTCAAGGTCGCCCCCACGTTGAAGCGATCTGTCAGGCTTCGAGCATAGCCGAAGCTTATGGCATAATCTTTGGCGGTAAAGGTCTGAGTGGGGTTCATTCCCACTTCATAATCTCCCAGGTAATCCATATCTCCAGCATTCAACATACAGAAGCCCACCCCCCATACACCACCCCATCTGGACGAAGGATAAGCCAGCGCCACGAAGTCGTAACTTATTTCCGCTGGGTAGGAAACATGGGTAAACATTCCCTGTCTTTGCATCAATTGGGCCAATCCCGCCGGGTTATAATAGATCGCGGAGACATCATCACAGATGGAGAGAAAAGCCTCCCCCATGCCCATGGCTCGGGCTGAAACTCCCAATTCCAAGAACTGAGCACCCGCTGTTCCCACTTTTGCCTGACCCCACACCCATTCAGGGAACACAAGTAAAAGCAGTATTGCCACTCCAAATAGCAGTTTCCTCATAACTCACTCCTTTTCCTATTTAATGATTACGAATTTTCCTACCTGATTTTCTCCAGTGTCTTTGTTCTCCACGCTGAAAAGATATATCCCCGATACCACCGCCTGAGTGTTGCGGGAGACTAAATTCCATTCATCATGGGTGGCATCCAAAGTATGGGGGGCCTTGTCATGATCTATACTCCACACCAAATCCCCATCCAGAGTGTAGATCCGGATGGTGCATCGAGGAGGCAAGTTCACAAACCTTATCCGCTTGTCAAGATTCCCACTCCCTGGCTCATACTTGTTTTCATAATACCCCCCATCTATCCGATAGGGATTGGGATAGACTATCACCTTCAGGTCTTCCTCTTCCACCTTCTCCCACTGATCTACGGGATAGACTAAAGTGGCATTTACCATCCGGGAGGTTTCCAGAGGTTGAAGATTGGTCTGAGGATCACCCACGTCAAATACCGTCACCGCAAACCAGAAAGACTGAGCCGGAAATACCTCCATCTCACACTCATAATCCCAATACCGATCCGAGGTGTCTAAAGGTGCCACCCGATCCACATGATTCCGATACGCCGTGTCGGAAATTATAGCCTCAAACCCAACATTCCAATCCTGCGCCTCAAAATATAAGGAATCATGCCCCTCTGATTGACTCCCCTCTAATTTAATGGAATCATATGCCACCGCATAACCCTCTTCCGGATCCACCCAATCAGATAAACGAATGTAAAAGGGTTTCATCACATCTTTAATCACAAAGGGATTATCCTTGGTAAAGAGGGTGGGGTCATCCTCGATTTCCCGTCCCTGCCAC
>LJUX01000048.1 GCA_001304155.1 candidate division Zixibacteria bacterium SM23_73_3 | reverse complement strand
AGTTCCCGAATACCTCCCGTAAAGAATTTTGTCCCCTTTCTTCAACTCCATAGGGATTTTCTTTCCGTCATCAGTCACCCTTCCCGGACCCACCTCCACCACCTCCCCCTGCTGCGGTTTCTCCTTAGCCGTATCTGGAATTATTATGCCTCCCTTTTTAGCCTCCCCCGGCTCCAACGCCTTAATCAACACTCTGTCTGCCAAAGGCCTAACCTTCATAACACGACCTCCTTGTTTGAAAGTTGAACAATACGTCTGGTTATCACTCAAGAACTTTTTAGCACTCTACGCAAAAGAGTGCTAAAGGGTTTGCAAAAAATATATCGCTCTTTTTGCAAGCAGAAATCCACTATTCAAACCAGCTTATCCTAGGCTCGCGACCCGAAGAACGAATTTTGAATATAACAAGCTCGGCTCATCCTTGTCAACTATTTTTTTGATTTTTTAACTTGCAGGTAGATTCTTCTTAACCCCTTCAGAGTGAGGGTGGGTTCAACCTTTTCAATGGTTTTTGATTCCCTTGCAATCAGGTCCGCCAGTCCACCAGTGGCAATCACCTTCGGTTTCTTCTTTACCCTGTGTTCCTTTCTCAACTCCTCTTTTATTCTGTTTACTATTTCATCAATCTGTCCCACAGATCCAAAAATGATCCCGGATCTCATGCTCTCCGCGGTACTGGTTCCGATGGCTTTCCGGGGCTTGGCTAAGCTGACTTTAAAGAGCTGAGCGGCTCTTTTGAAAAGATTCACAGACGAGGTCTCTATCCCGGGGGCGATGGCACCTCCCAAGTATTCCCCCTTTTCTGTGATTACGTCCAAGGTGGTGGCCGTTCCCAGGTCCACTATGATGGTGGGACCACCGTAAATCTGATAAGCCGCCACAGCATTGGCAATCCGATCAGCCCCCACTTGAGATGGATCATCATACAAAATCTTGATTCCCAGGGGAAGATTCCAGTGTACTAAAACAGAATCCACCTTCAAGAACTTTTTGCTCATCTCCTGATAAATGGGGGACAGCGGGGGGACCACCGAGCAGATGATCACGTCCTTGACCTTTCCGTAATCCGGGAAAAGTTGTTTTACCAAAATTCCGCATTCATCTACGGTCAGAGCATGATCAGACGTTACCCGAAAATGCTGAATCAACTTCTCTTTGTGGAACATTCCCAGCACGGTATGGGTGTTTCCGATATCAATAGCCAAGAGCATGGTTAAATTTCCTCAATTGTAGATACGTTTTGGAAAAACATTTTCCTTTTAATCTCCCCTAAATCCCCTCCTTAGAAAGGAGGGGACTTTCCCTTCCCTCTCCTTTTTAGGAGAGGGTTAGGGTGAGGTTAGCAAAAAATCAGACCACCGTCACCTCACCTCCTCTCAACGTTCGCTCTCCTTTTCTGGTTCTTACCACCAAAGAGCCATTATCGTCGATGTCCTGGGCTACACCCTCTATTTTTTCTTTCCCCAATTTCACCGTCACTTTTTTGCCCAGAAGCGAGGAGAACCTTTTTATCAACTGGCGCTGTGGAGTCAATCCCTTCTTCTTGAAATCCAAATAAATTGCTTCGAACTTCTTCAGAAACAAGGTTAAAAGTTTTATTCTGGAAACTTCCTTGCCCCACTCCATCCTTATTGATGTGGCGTGTGTGGAAAGCTTTGTTGGAAAATCACTGGGCAAATGATTGACGTTTACTCCTATTCCGGCAATCACGAAATTTGTTCTGTCCAGCTCAGCAGAAAGTTCTAAGAGTATTCCTCCCACTTTTCGACCATTTAAAAGACAATCGTTGGGCCATTTGATCTTGGCATCCATTCCGGTGAGAGCCTTAATCACCTGGGCTAAAGCCAGGCCTGCGCAGATGGAAAGGCCTGGGGCTTTAAAGGGCGGTATGTCCGGGCGCAGAATAAGGCTCATCCATAAGCCCAACTTAGGCGGAGAATACCAACCTCTTCCCATCCTGCCCCTACCCTTGGTCTGTTCATCTGCCACAACGAGAGTCCCCTCACCAACTCCACTTTCTGCCAGACGAAATCCTAACTGGTTGGTCGATCCCAGAGTGCGGTAAGAGAGGACGTTTTTTCCCAGGATTTTGGTCTTCAGATTCCTCTTTATCTCAACCGGCAGAAGAAGCTCGGGAGCCTCCAATAACCTGTAACCTTTTCCTCTCTCAGATAAGATCTTGAAATCCCATCTTCTCAATTCTTTTACAGTCTGATAGACCACATAGGGGTGAACTCCCAGTCTCTCTGAGATCTCCCGGGTGCTCAAAAAAGTACGTTTGCTCTTTTGCAGAAGTGCCAACACTTCTTCTTCAGCCACCTGCATACTTCTTTTCATGAAATATCCACCCTGCTTTCAATCACATAATTGAAAATAAAATGTTTATTTAAAGAGCTATGCTTTTGGGCGGGATGAATTCCCGCCCCTATGGGCTACTTGTGAGCTTCTCTTCATATGGAATTCATTTAGGGGTTAAGAGGTAACTCTCAGCGGGTGGAGCTAAAGCTCCACCCCTACATGCAAATCACGGTTCGATCAAGATCAGACTCATATCCAGTGCCGGGGCTGAATGGGTCAAAGCTCCCACGGAGATGAAGTCCACTCCGGTTAGTGCAATCTTCCGCACATTTCTCAAGCTAACACCCCCCGATGCTTCGATTTTGATATCCGCACTGCTGGAGCGGATCATCCTCACCGCCTTTTTCATCTGGTGAATTTTCATGTTATCCAGCATTATCCAATCGGGGTTCGATTGGATTGCTTCTTTTACCTCGCCTAAATTTCTAGCCTCCACCTCAATTTTTTGCCTTCTGCATTTCGATTTTGCTTTTTTTACTGCTTCAGAAATCCCTCCTGCCGCCCTGATGTGATTCTCCTTTATCAGGATCATGTCGAAAAGCCCCATCCGATGATTTTCTCCACCCCCAGCTTTTACCGCATGTTTTTCTAAAATCCTCAAGCCGGGCGTGGTCTTTCTGGTATCAAGAATTTTTGCCTTACTTCCCTTTATCTTCTCCACATATTTTGCGGTAAGGGTGGCAATCCCGCAAAGCCTCTGCAAGAAATTCAACGCTGTCCTTTCCGCTGTAAGAATGCTTCCTATCTTGCCCTCAACTGAAGCTGCTTTCTCTCCTTTTTTTATCCTCTCCCCATCTTGTTTAAGCTCTTTGAAAACAATTGTTGGATTCACCATCTTAAAGACCATCTTTGCCAACGCCAATCCAGACAAAACCCCTTCCTGTTTGGCAACGATGATAGCTTTACCAGAAAGATCCTTTTCCACCACCGCCTCTGAGGTTAAATCCGCTTTACCTATGTCCTCAGATAACGCTAAGTGTATCAAATGCTTTATCTTGGAATCCATGATCCGCATGAGATGACCTCTCCAAATAGCAGAAAGTTAACACAAAATACGGGTTTGTCAACTGAAAACGAATATGAGATTGAGCTAGCCAGGTAGATGGTTTCCACTAATGAGATGTTGTGATTCTGACTATGGGTTTTCATAAACTCCTCTCCACAAAACGGGGGCAAATTTTGATTGACAAAATAAAGTAATGGAGTATAATACGGTTTTTGGTGGAGAAATCTATGATTGCCAGTATGACCGGATATGGCAGAGCCGAGCTGGTGGAGGAAAATATTAAAGCCACGGTTGAGATAAGCTCGGTGAACAATCGCTTTTGCGACGTACAATTTCGCCTGCCCAAAAATCTTTCCTCTTTAGAATCCAAGCTAAAGCAGACCATCCTTTCCACCATCACCCGGGGCAAGATCAGCTTCAACTTAAGCTGGGAAGAGACCTCGCCGGTGGCTTCTTATGTTACATTGAACCAGGATGCGGCAGATGTTTATTTTAACATAATGACGCAACTCAAACAGCGGTTCAGTCTCTCCGGAGATATCCGGATAGATTATTTCCTCGGGTTGCCCGATCTGGTGAAGGTGGAGAAGGAAGAGTATGATCTGGATAAAGCCTGGGTTATCATCTCCAAGATCACGCAACAGGCTTTAGAGGAGTTCAACCGGATGCGGAAGGCGGAAGGGGCAAAACTGGCTCAGGATTTATCGAAACGAGTGGCAAAACTGGAGGAATCGATCACCCAAATTGAGAGATTGACCCCAAAAAGTATAGAAAATTACAGGAAAAAACTCAAAAGTAGAATAAAAGAACTTATTGATAATCTGCTAACAGACGAGCATCGAATTGAACTGGAGGTGGCATTGATGGCAGAGAAATGCGATGTCACCGAGGAGTGCGTCAGGTTCAGAAGCCACAACCAGCAGTTTCTCTTCGCCTTAAAGGAAGATACACCGGTGGGAAAAAGACTCACCTTTTTGCTTCAGGAGATGAACCGGGAAGCCAATACCATCGGAGCCAAAGCGGCAGATGTTGAAATCTCGCAAAAGGTGATCTTCTTAAAAGAGGAGATAGAGAAAATAAGAGAGCAGGTTCAAAATATTGAATAATATAGTAACTCCGTGTTGGTAACGGACACCTTGTTGGTTACCCTTTCCTTCACGGACAAGGGCGTCCGTGACGAACGGGAGTTAGGGGGGCCTAACAAACCATACAATCAAAAATGTATTAAGGGAATTGTGAACATTAAAAAACGTCTGAATCATAAAATATACCTTCAAGTGCTTCGCCAAATGTCACCCGAAAAAAGATTGATGAGGGCATTTGAGTTGTCTGAATTTACCAGACAACTTTTTATTCACGGATTGCACAAGAGATTCCCGAATCTTTCAGAGGAAGAATTCAAAAAAATACTTCTTAAGCGATTGGATAAATGTCACAACAGGAATTATTAAAGAATGAAATCCTGGTGGTTCTCTCCTCTCCTTCGGGGGGAGGAAAGACCACAATTTGTGAGAAGATCCTAAAAAAACACAAAGACCATATTTATTCGGTTTCCGCCACCACCAGGAAAAGACGAAAGGGAGAAAAACACGGTAAGGACTATCTTTTTGTTAGTGAGGAAGAATTTAAAAAGAAGATAAGAAAAAAAGAATTTGTCGAGTGGGCCTGGGTGCATGGCGAAAGATACGGGACTTTGAAGAAATTTGTGGCTAAAGCAAAAAGGGGGAAACAGGTCGCATTGTTTGTGTTGGATGTGCAGGGGGGGATGGCTTTTAAGAAAAAATATCCGCAGAGCGTTTTGATCTTCCTTCTGCCCCCATCCATGAACGAATTGAAAACAAGATTGCTCAAGCGGGGAACGGAAAAAACTGAGGAGATAAAGAAGAGACTTAAGGTCGCATTAAAGGAAATGAAGTTTTGGTCGAAGTATGATTATGTTGTGATAAACGCAAGCTTAAGTCAGACCGTAGACTCGGTGGAAAAAATCATCGAATCAGAGGAGCTTAAATCCACCCGATTTGATTTCACCGGGTGGAGTAAGGGTAAAGGGTTAAATAAAAAGCCAAGACCTCAAAGCTAAAAGAATTTCCCCTCCATAAGGGAGAGCAAATAAAAAGTGACCGTATTGTAGAATGTCCCTGGGGTGGAATACTCAGGGCGTGCCTTACCCCGCAAATACACATCTTGAGGGCAGAAGCACTCGGCCATAACATCTTTTTAGATCCTGTAGATAGATGGGGAATAAAAGATTATTTAAATTAAGCAAAGATTTTCTAAAAAAACATCGTTTACTTTTTTTAACATACAGGCACATACCGAAAAGGAGAAATCAATGTATTTAGATGCCACTGAAAAATTCGATAAAATGTATAAAAACCGATATGAAGCGGTTATTCTGACGGCTAAGTATGCCCGAAGAATGAACTTGGAAAGAAGCAGACAGAAATCAGAAGGGGAAGAAGAAACCATCCCCGAGGAAAAACAGTCAAAGGTTTTGGCTCAAGCCCTGAAGGATGTGCTGGACGAAAACGTGGAGTTTGAAAGGTCAGAGAGAATTTAGGGGAATGCCCGAACACCTCAAATCGTTGGAATCTTTAATTTGGGATAAGGAGCGATCTTGGTGGATAAGAATCTGGTGATAGTCGAGTCACCCACCAAAACCAAAGCCTTGAAGAAATTCTTGGGCAAAGAGTTTATGGTGGAGGCTTCGGTGGGACACTTAAAGGATCTGCCTAAGAGAAACCTGGGGGTGGAAATCGAGAACGACTTTGCTCCCCGGTATGAGATAATAAAGGGGAAAAAGAAGATCCTAACCCAGCTTAAATCCAAATCCCAAAAGGCTAAGGCGGTTTATCTGGCTCCAGATCCGGATAGGGAGGGCGAAGCTATCGCCTGGCACATTGCACAAGAGATTGAGAAGATAAATCCCAAAATCTTCCGGGCCTCCTTCAACGAGATCACCAAAGCCGCGGTGCTGGAGGGGATAGAGCGTGCCGGCCAGATCGACATGAATAAGGTGAATGCCCAGCAGGCACGCAGGATTTTAGATCGGCTGGTGGGGTATAAGATCTCTCCAATTCTTTGGAAGACCGTGTTCAAAGGTTTGAGCGCCGGCAGGGTGCAATCCGTGGCTTTACGTATCATCTGTGAAAGAGAAACCGAAATTGAAAATTTCGTGCCCAAAGAATACTGGAGTATCACCGCACATCTTGAGACACAAAAATCCGAATCGTTTTTTGCCAAACTGGTAAAAATTGAGGATAAGGACTTCGAGATAGCCGACCAAAAGGAAGCTGAAGGTATCTGTACCGACATCAAAGGGAAAAAATTTCTGGTGGCGAAATTCAGCCAGGAGGAAAAGAAGCGCTATCCTTATGCCCCTTATATAACCAGCACCCTGCAACAGGATGCGGCTCGAAGGCTGTATTCCTCCTCAAAAAAAACCATGATGATTGCTCAACAGCTTTATGAGGGTGTGGAATTGGGAGACAAGGGGAGTGTGGGATTGATTACTTACATGCGAACCGACTCCCCTCGAGTTGCTGAGGTGGCAAAAAAATCAGCAAAGGATTTCATAGAAAAAAACTTCGGTCCAGACTATATCCCCTCTAAACCGAGAGAATATAAATCCAAAAAGGGAGCACAAGAAGCGCACGAGGCTATACGTCCCACTTACATCGACTACACTCCAGATGAGGTAAAAAGATTTTTGAGCAAAGATCAATTTAAGTTGTATCAACTCATCTGGAACAGATTCATCGCCTCCCAGATAGCAGAGGCGATTTTTCAAGTGACCACAGTTGAAATTGAAGCAGAAAAATATCTTTTTAGAGCCACACACTCGCTGCAGACGTTTGATGGATTTTTGAAAATCTATCAGGATATAAAAGAAGAAAACTCCGAAGAGGAAGAGGAATTCAAGCTCCCCCTCCTGAAGGAAAAGGACACCTTGCATCTTTTGGAGCTTATCCCCAAACAGCATTTTACCAAACCTCCTCCTAGATTTACCGAGGCGAGCTTGATTAAGGAATTAGAGGGCAATGGCGTAGGTCGTCCCTCCACCTATGCTCAGATCGTCTCCACCATCAAGCAGAGAAAGTATGTGGAGGCAAAGAGTCGAAAACTCTTCCCCACGGAGCTGGGAAAGACGGTGAATCAGATTCTGGTCAAAAACTTTTCCCATATATTTGAGGTGAAGTTCACCGCCAGCATGGAGGAGGAATTAGACAAAATCGAGGAAGGGAAGGAAGACAGAGTCAAAGTGTTGAAAGATTTCTACGTTCCTTTTCAACACAATCTAAAGAAGGTGGAGAGCAATAAAGGACACATTCGTAAGCTCACTCAACAAGAGACCGATGAGGCCTGCGAGAAATGTGGCAGTCCCATGATCATCCGCTGGGGAAGAAATGGGAGATTTTTAGCCTGTTCTGCCTTTCCCAAATGTAAAAACACCAAACCTTTACCTGGGGAGGAGAATGGAAAGCTTCTTCCAGACCAGAAGTGTGATCTGTGCGGAGCACCCATGATGATAAAGGTCGGCCGGTTCGGCAAATTCCTCGCCTGCTCTAAATATCCGGATTGTAAGTTCACCCGTCCCTTTTCCATCGGGGTAAGCTGTCCCCAAGAGGGTTGCGGCGGTTTTTTGATCGAAAGAAGGACCAAAGGGGGAAGGATATTCTATGGATGTTCCAATTATCCGGAATGCAAATTTGCCACCTGGGACAAGCCGATAAACCAGCCATGCCCCAACTGCGGCGCTGAGTTTCTGGTGGAGAAATCCTATAAAGCCAAAGGCGAATATTTGAAATGCCTCAAATGTGGCTATGAAGAATTGCAACCAGTGGAAAAGTCAACGGATTAAGTGGTCAACGGATTAAACGGATAAAGCGGATAGAAGTGGGGGATTCAGGTTGTTTGAGCAATCAGTGGAATCAAACCGGTAAGGTTATGCAAGATTTCAAAACAGAGAAACGCAGTTTTATTCAACATATTCAAAGGGAAAAGAACTTTTCAGAGAACACCAAAATCTCCTATGAGTGTGCCCTTTCCACCTTCGGTGAATTTCTAAAAAAAAGAGGAGTTGGTGAAGATTTCCTTCATCAGCTCTCCCGTCCACTTCTCCGTGATTTTTTGGTGTTTTTGAAAAGAAAGGGTTTGAAGGAAAGCACCATCGCCCATCGGGTGTTCGTGCTAAAATCCTTTTTCAAATATCTTCTGAAGAAAGGAAGGATCAAGACAGATTTAGGCTCATATCTCTTAAGCCCTAAAAGAAGGAAACCCCTTCCCTCTTTTTTGACCGTTTCGCAGATGGAGGATCTGCTTGGGCTCCCCTCCCGGGATCAACTTGCCGGCTTCAGGGACTTAGCCATTCTGGAGCTTTTTTACAGCACCGGCATGCGTCTATCAGAGCTTTCTGAGCTCAAGCTATCATCCATAGATTTCGACGGCGAGCTGATCCGGGTGATGGGCAAGGGAAAAAAAGAGAGGATCATTCCGGTTGGAGCCGAAGCGCTGGGCGCCTTGAAAAATTATTTAGAACGGCGAAAACAATGTTTTCCACGGGATCCAAATTCGGACAAAGACCAATCCCAAGTAGATGCTGAAGCAGTTTTTTTGAATCATTCTTGGAGGAAACTTTCCGCCCGCAGTATAAGAAGAATAGTGAAAAAGTTTGCCCAGATGGTCAGCGAGGAGAAAAGAACCAGTCCCCATACGTTCCGGCACACCTTCGCCACCCATCTTCTGGACGAAGGAGCAAATCTTTTAACTGTTAAGGAACTTCTGGGACATGAAAGCCTTTCCACCACCCAGATCTATACTCACGTGACCACGGAAAGGTTAAAGAAAATATACAAAAAAGCGCATCCCAGAGCGTAGAATTAAGTAGATAAGATCATGGCAAGGGATAAGTAAGGATAGATGCAGAAGAAAAGATGAGCATAAAGTTCTTTGCCTAAGAAATCGAGGTGTGGACTTAAATGGTAAAATCCACCACCATAATCGGATTAAGACACAATGGTAAGGTTGCTATCGGTGCAGATGGGCAGGTAAGCTTAGAGGAGACCATCGTCAAACAGAACGCCAACAAACTCCGTAAGCTACATAACGACAAAATCTTAGCTGGTTTCGCCGGAACCTCTGCAGACGCCTTTACCCTGTTTGAAAGGTTTGAGACAAAGATAGAGGAATTCAGAGGAAATCTCCCCCGGGCCGCGGTGGAACTGGCTAAGGACTGGAGAATGGATAAATATCTGCGGAGGCTGGAGGCGCTTCTGGCAGTGCTAGACAAGGATCATGCCCTGGTGATCTCCGGAAACGGAGACGTTATAGAGCCGGACGACGGGATCGTAGCCATCGGTTCCGGGGGTCCGTACGCCTTGGCCGCAGCCCGAGCGCTAAAGGCTCACTCAAACCTTGATGCTAAGGCCATAGTTAGAAAATCCATAGAGATAGCCTCCTCTATCTGTGTCTATACCAACGATAAGATTGTTATTGAGGAGCTTTAATACAGAAAAGTTCTGGAGTGCTTCTGCCTGTTTTTTATTTTACCTAAAGAGGCAGAAACACTCCAATAGTTTTTTAGTGGACAAACAGTTGTATCTTAATGTCGAGGATCTCAGCCCACTTTGGGTGAAATTAAATCGCGTTTGATAGTAATTTATTGAAATGTACATACTTAGGATTCTGGGATAAAAACCTCCAGGTTGCACAAGCGCGGCTTATTTTGGGAAAAACAAAAAGTTTATGATTTAGCCCAGCAAAAACTTTGAAAAATCCAGAAATTCGTTATATTGAGTTAGATGAGGCGGAAAAAGTAGACTGCTTCAGAGGAAATGGAGAAAAATAAAAAATGAGTCAGGTAAAAAGTCTAACTGTTCCTGAACTGACAGATGTGGAGGAGAGGAAAAAGGCTTTGCAAAAAGACTGGAAGAGGGAGTTAACTCCCAAAGAGATCGTAAGGGTGCTGGACAGGTATATTATCGGGCAAAATAAGGCCAAAAAATCGGTGGCTATCGCTTTACGAAACAGATGGAGAAGACAACAGGTGAAGGGAGATTTAAAGGAGGAGATCATGCCCAACAACATCATAATGATCGGGCCAACCGGTGTGGGCAAGACCGAAATTGCGCGAAGGCTGGCTAATTTAGCCAATGCCCCCTTCATCAAGGTGGAGGCATCAAAATATACTGAGGTGGGATATGTGGGGAGAGATGTGGAATCCATGGTAAGAGATTTAACCGATCTGTCGGTCAGCATGGTGAAAAGGGAGAAGGCGGAGCAGGTGCGATCAAAAGCACAAAGCCAGGCTGAGGAGAAGATACTGGATTATCTTCTGCCCCCCAAACCTCGCCGTAAAAAAACAGATTTGCCCCCACGGGAATACAATTCGCCCTCTTTCTCCTTTCCGCAAGCAACAGAGGAGGAAAACTTAGAGGAAAAATGGGAGAAAACCAGAGAAAAGCTGAGAGCTCAACTGCGTCAGGGAAAGCTGGACAAAAGAACAATCGAGATCTCCGTGCCTAATGATAGATTCCCCATAATTGAGGTTTTCTCTCCCCAGGGCATAGAGGAACTGGGAGTTAATTTTCAGGAGATGTTCTCCGGCATGCTGCCCAAGAAGACCAAAAGAAGAAAAGTCAGCGTAGCAGAGGCAGAAAGGATTTTAATCCAGGAGGAGATTGGCAAGCTGGTAGACATAGAGGCAGTGATCTCTGAATCTGTCGAAAGAGTGGAGAACTCCGGTATCATCTTCATAGACGAGATAGACAAGATCGCCGGCGAAAAGCCAAAGGAGGGACCAGACGTGTCCCGGGAGGGGGTGCAAAGGGATCTTTTGCCTATAGTGGAGGGGACCAATGTGATGACCAAGTATGGGATGGTTAAAACCGACCATATTCTATTCATTGCCGCTGGCGCCTTTCATGCCTCCAAGCCCTCGGACTTGATCCCGGAGATGCAGGGAAGATTTCCCATTCGGGTGGAGCTGGACAGCCTGACCACAGACGATTTCATTCGCATCCTCACCGAGCCAAAAAATGCATTGATCAAACAGTATACCGCCCTTATGGGCACCGAAGGGGTAGGGCTTTCCTTCACCGATGACGGTATCAGGGAGATCGCCTGTATAGCCAATCTGGTCAACGAAAGGGCGGAAAATATCGGAGCCAGGAGACTTCATACGGTGATGACTACTCTTTTGGAGGACATCATGTTCAAGGTGCCGGATTTGAAGACTAAAAAGGTAAAGGTCAACAAACAGATGGTGCAAAAAACCCTTAAAGATATAGTGGAGGACGAGGATTTAAGTCGATATATTCTATAGGCTTCCGGCTATAAAAATAAGATTGCAGTTTGCTTTATATATGAGAATTTTTGAAAAATATAAGTTTATGTAGGTTTGGCGGGGAGTCCCTAAAGGGACTCCCATAATAATTTGGAGGAGGACTGATCGTAGGTCGGATAGGGGCGATGTCCTATCCGACAAACTACGACTAAGAAAAACAGTATTTCCAAGAGGAGGTTCTCACGTGAGGCAACTCAAGATTATTGTAGAAAAGCATCCTGATGGCTATGTAGCCTATCCCTTGGGGCTTAAGGGGGTGGTTGTTGGACAGGGAGATACTTACGAAGCCGCACTTTCTGATGTGAAATCAGCCATTCGCTTCCATATTGAGACTTTTGGAGAGGAAGTTCTAGATGTCGAGCCCCCGATTCTGGAGGCATTCATTGCTGAGACTGGGGTCGAGGGTTGATGAAGAAGTTCCCTGTTGATGCCCCAAAGCGGAAGGTGGTCAAAGCTCTGGAGAATCTCGGCTTCCGTGTTGTGCGTGAAAAAGAGCATATTTCTATGGTGCGTGAGAATCCGGAAGGAAGCAAAACCCCTTTGACCATGCCTAACTAACCGAAGATAAAGGCTTCCACGCTACGAACGATTTGCACTCAAGCAGGCATCTCAAGGGATGACTTTTTAGAAGCTTATGAGAAAGCATAGGTGTAGCAAAGACACTTAATACGGGAGGTTGTCGAAAAAACCTCTAAAGCCTTTGTCCGAAACCCTGCGGGATTTCGGACCTACAAAAAGAGGCATTTGACAATTCAAAGCTGGAGTGAATCTTGACCGATTTTCAAAATCTTAAACGAACACATACCTGTGGAGAATTAAGAAAAACAGATGCTGACAAAACCGTCATCTTAAATGGGTGGGTGCACCGATGGCGGGATCATGGTGGTCTGCTTTTCATTGATCTAAGGGACAGATACGGTCTAACCCAAGTGGTCTTCAAGCCGGATATTTTAGATCAGAAGACCATGAACGAGGCATCTCATCTGAGGGCAGAGTTCGTGATCAGCGTGGAAGGCGAGGTGAACCAAAGACCGGAGGGGATGTCAAATAAAGATTTGGCAACCGGTGAAATTGAAGTGATAGTCAAAAAGATGACCATCCTGAATGAGTCCAAGACCCCTCCTTTTGAGATAGAGGAAGAGACCAATGCTAATGAAGAGCTTAAACTGAGATACAGGTATCTGGATTTGCGTCGTCCACCTCTTCAACATAAAATTAGGATTCGACATCAGGCCACCAAGGCGGTCAGGGATTTTTTGGACAGTCAGGGATCAGGGATTTTATGAGATAGAGACACCTCTTTTGATCAGGAGCACCCCGGAAGGAGCAAGAGATTTTATCGTCCCCAGCCGGGTCAACCCGGGGAAATTCTATGCCCTGCCCCAATCGCCCCAGCTTTTAAAACAGATCTTGATGATCTCCGGCTTTGATAAATATTTTCAGATCGCCCACTGCTTGAGAGATGAGGACTTAAGGGCAGACCGCCAGATAGGGATGATGGCTTACGTGTTCAAAAAGGTTTTAGATGTAAATGTAGAGCCCCCCTTCCCTCGTCTTAAATTCAAACAGGCAATGGAAAGATACGGCACGGATAAGCCGGACACAAGATTTGATATGCAGATAGTTGAACTGACAGATTCTGTCAGGGACTCTCAGTTCAAGGTGTTCGCCCAGATCATCAAAAACAAAGGAATTGTCTGCGGGATCAACTATAAGGGAGGAGGAAAACTTTCTCGCAAGGAAATAGAAAAATTAGAAGAGGTAGCCAAGCAGGGTGGAGCCAAAGGGCTGGTGTGGATTGCCAGAACCAGCGAAGGCTTCAAGTCTTCCATCCTGAAATACATAAGCATGGAGGAGCAAAACTCCATTGCCAACAAACTGAATTTAGAAGAAGGGGATATTGGATTTTTGATTGCCGACCAACCCAATGTGGTCTTTGCCTCCCTGGGCAAGTTGAGACTGCATATAGCTTTCAAATTTGACCTGACAGACAAAACCAGGTGGAATTTTCTGTGGATATATGAATTTCCGCTTTTTGAATATAATCCGGAAGAGGGCCGCTTCGATGCCATGCACAATATCGTCACCATGCCTTATGAGGAGGATTTGGAAAAACTGGAGGAAGGCTTTATCTCTTCTCTCCCCTTAGATCACCAGGATCATCCCTGGACGAACATAAGAGCTCACCAATATGACCTGGTGTTAAACGGAACCGAGATCGCCTCCGGAGGGATCCGAAATCACAAAAGGGGACTCCAGCAAAGAATTTTAAACGCTTTAGGTGTTGACGATAAGCGGGCGGAGAGGATGTTCGGCTTTCTTTTGAGAGCTTTGGAGTATGGTGCTCCACCTCACGGGGGCATTGCTCCCGGACTGGACCGGATAATAGCCCTGATGACCAGCTCTGATTCCATAAGGGACGTTATAGCTTTTCCCAAAACCACCCAGGCTTTATCTTTAATGGATGGAGCACCTTCGGAGGTGGATGAGAAACAGCTAAGGGAGTTGGGGATAAAGGTGAAAAAAGAGGAAAAGTAAAATATTCGGTAGAATGAAAATAGCAAAATGGCTCAGCCTAAAAATAGAGGTTCCAGCACCTAACTTAAGTCAGGTGCTGGAGCGAAGTCGGGGTCGATGAATCGAGCACCTACAAAGCTTCTGAAGTGCAGTTTGAGTTGAGGAGGACAAAAGAAAGATATTGACAAAGCAAAAAAGAATTAACATAGGAGACGTGGATCAGAGACTGCTTTTTGGACAGGGGGGATCGTATCTTCGACTGATCGAAGACCAGTTTGATGCCAAGATCGTGGCCCGGGGTGACTCCATATTTCTGGAAGGTGAAAAGAAAGAGATAGACCTTCTGGAAACTTTGTTTTCTGACCTGATAAATCAACTTAAGAGGAATCATAAGCTTTCGGAAAGATACGTTCTTTATGCCATTAACATGGTGAAACAAAACGGCATCGGACCTTTCAACGATCTACAGGTAGGAGCCATCGTCACCTCCATCATCACCCGGGAGAAGATAAAGCCTCGCACCATAGGCCAGAAACATTACATAAAGGCGATCGAATCTTACGATTTGGTATTCTCTATAGGTCCTGCCGGCACCGGTAAGACCTACCTGGCAGTAGCCATGGCAGTCTCCGCCTTGAAGAAAAGAATGGTGGGAAGGGTGATTCTGGTGCGTCCCGCAGTGGAGGCGGGAGAGAGCTTGGGCTTCCTTCCGGGAGATATTCGCGCCAAAGTGGATCCCTATTTAAGGCCGGTATACGATGCCCTGCATGACATGTTGTCTGCGGAGAAGATTAGAAAATTGATGGAGATGGGGGTAATCGAGATCGTCCCCTTAGCCTTTATGCGAGGAAGGACATTAAATAACTCGTTTGTCATCCTGGATGAAGCCCAGAACACCACCGTGGCGCAGATGAAGATGTTTCTCACCCGGTTAGGGGAAAACTCCAGGGCAGTGGTCACCGGAGATATAACTCAGATAGATTTAGAAAACAATAAAGCCTCCGGGTTGGTTCAGATTCAGAAGATACTTGCCGGAGTGAAGGGGATAGAATTTGTGTATCTCTCAGACAAGGATGTGGTCAGACATCGTCTGGTACAGGAGATCATCAAGGCTTACGAAAAATATGAAAAAGGACAGAACTTGACTTCACCTCCCCGGATAGCAAAAAAAGATGGCAAAAAAGATAAAGATTAATTGAGTCGGTATGACAAAACAGACCGTTGAGAAACTCGAATAACCGTCATTGCGAGCGAGCAGGCGTCCACCCGTACGGGGGACCCTCCCATCTGGGAAGCGAAGTCCCGCAAGGTGCGGGACTTCGTCGGCCGCCCGCCTTTGGCGGGGGACTCCTCGCAATCACATTAAAGAGATTTTTCAATAGCCTCAAAAGGCATATGCCACAGGATGGTGATATTAAGTTTCCATGAGTAGCTTAAAAAAGTCAATTTTCCCCAAGAACAACTCAGAGAAGAACAACGTTGAGCACAAGACCGTGGTTTACGGTTTCCGGGCGGTTTTAGCTTTAGTCACCGTGGCCGTTATCCTCTTTTTGTTTCCCATCTCCTCCATCTACGAATCTATAAATCTCCCTGTAGAGGGAAGCATAGCCAAAGAGGACCTGGTTGCCCCCTTCACCTTTCCGGTTCTAAAAAGCCAGGAGGAGCTGGAGCAGAATAAGAAGATGGTGCTCTCCAACCTTCCGGTTATTCTAAATTTCGATGCCACCAAGTGGGATTCGATGGCAACCGAGGTTAAAAGCTTTTTTACCCGGGTGGACAGCATCAACCGAAGCAACGGCATTCCAGAGTCACGGATCAGGAGCCTGCGTTTGGTCTTCCCTCACTTAGAGGAGGAAGGGATCTTTCTTCTGAGCACCGATGAGGATTTAGATATATTTCAGACTAATCTACTGGCCATACTCAGGGATTTCTATCAGACGGGAATGGTGGAAAAAGTGGAAGATCTGCCGTTTGGGGACAACCGCAAAGCCTTAATCCAAAGTCAGATCGGCGAGGTAGCCATCTCTGAGGATGAGCTTCTGGATATCTCCAAAGCCAAGGAGAGGCTTTTATCTTTGGCTTTAGTCAAATTCGAACATGACCAGCTTCTGGTCAAAGCCATGTATGAAATCGGCAATAGATTTCTGCTTCCCAATTTGACTTTTGACTCCCAAAAGATGGAGGCTCGAAAGCAAATGGCGCTGAATGCTATTACCCAGCATAAGGGAATGGTGTTGAAGGGGGAGATCATATTGGCAAAAAACCAAACCGTAACCAGAAAGGACTTGGACAAGCTTTACTCTCTCTCTCAATTCCGCATAAAAACCGGGCTTAAATCCGACCCCTGGCATTTCGTCTTTCCTCTTCTGGGAAGAATTTTCTTCTCCGGAGCTGTGATTTTGGGGTTGGCTCTGTTTTTGTATTTTGTCAAACCTCATATCTTCTTCGATAACACCAAGCTTTTGATGATCGCCAGCATCCTGATATTACAGATGATCTTAACCTACTTGATCTTATTCCGCTGGGAGCTCTCTGAATATCTGATTCCGGTCACCATCGCCTCCATGCTTTTGACCATTCTTTTGGATCTGGAGGCGGGACTGGTCTTTACCTTCTCTTTGGGAATACTTCTGGGGGTGCTGAATTATTTTGATTTCAAGTTAGCCTTCATCACCATCGTGGCTGGAAGCTTAGGCTGCTTCAGCGTTAAAGAGGTTGCCCATAGGTACAGATTCTATCGTCCCATGCTTTATGTGTCTTTTGCCTATGTGGTGTTCATCTATTTTTCGGAATCGCTAAAGCTCTCACCCTCAGGTGACATTCTCTCCTTGTGCGGCTACGGGCTGTTTAATGGATTCATCTCCACCATTTTAACCATCGGGCTTTTACCCATCTTCGAATCCGTCTTTGACGTAACCACGGATATCACCCTACTGGAGCTTTCCGATTTGAATCATCCCTTGCTGAAAAGGCTATCTTTGGAGGCTCCGGGCACCTATCACCATAGCATAATCGTGGGCAATCTGGCAGAGGCGGGAGCCAAAGCTATAGGTGCCAGCACTCTTCTGGCACGGGTGGGGGCTTATTATCATGATATCGGCAAGGTGGAAAAGCCGGAGTATTTCGTGGAGAACCAGATGGGCGCCAAAAGCAAACATGAGAAGCTTACCCCATCCATGAGTGCTCTGATTTTGGAATCACATGTTAAGGAGGGGGTGGAGATGGCAGAAGAGGCTAATCTTCCCCAGGCGGTGATCGATTTCATCCACCAGCATCACGGCACCACCTTGATGAGCTATTTCTACAATAAGGCTTTGGAGCAGGGAGCCAAACAGGATTTGGAAGATGAATACAGATATCCCGGACCCAAACCCCATTCTAAGGAGACCGCCATAGTGATGCTGGCAGATGCGGTGGAGGCGGCTTCTCGGGTCTTAGAAGACCCCAAGCCATCTCGTATAAAAAGCTTGATAAAGAAGATAATCGATTCCAAACTTGAAGCCGGAGAGCTTTCGAATTCCAATCTGACCTTCCAGGAGCTATCGGCCATCCAACACGCGTTCCTGCCTGTTTTGATCAGTATCTTCCATCCCAGAGTCGAATATCCTGAGCCGGTGGAAAAAACCACCTGATCTTTCAAGAAGTTCAAAAGGGATGAAAACCGAATTGAAAAAAGTAAATGTTCAAAATATTCATCCAGAGCTAAAGGTAAAAAAGAAAACGATTCAGCTTTTAACAAAACATGTTCTCACCTCTGAAAAAACAGACTCAAGTGTGGACGTGATCTTGGTGGATGACAAGTTCATGAGACGATTGAATAAAAAATTCACCAACAAAGATAAGACCACAGATGTTCTCTCCTTCGGAATGAGAGAGGATAAATCAGACGCGATAGAGTATCCCAGCTTGGGAGACATTTACGTCTCATTGGACCAAGCCAAAAGACAAGCGGTTGAATATAAAATAGGATTTGAAGAAGAGGTGGCACGTCTGGTTACTCATGGACTTCTTCATTTATTAGGATATGACCATGCCAGCAAAAAAGAAGAAACTATTATGAGAAAAAAAGAGGAAGGGTATTTAGAAAAGCTTCTGGAATCAAGTTAAAGAGACCTTACCTCCTAACTCCCCCTCTCCACAAAGTAGAGAGGAGAATAGAAGAGGTGAGGTAAAATAAGCAAAAGAAGTCTGAAACATAAGCAAGATTAAATCAAGTACGCTGGAAACACACACTTTAAAATTTCACCGAAGAATAAGTTTATGAAGCTAATTCATAAGATTTCACATCCGATATTGAAATTCCTAAATCACCTTTTCCGTTATGTTCCCTCAGGGGGCAGTTCGAGTGAGGGGGAGGAGGGTGAAATATCCCCAGAGGAGATCGAATCGTTGACGCAAGCGCCAGAGAACAAACTGGAAGAGGAAGAAAGAAAGATGATCCATGGGGTGGTGGAACTGGGTGAGACTCAGGTTAAGGAGATCATGCGCCCCCGCCCGGATATGATCTGCGTAGAGGAAAACTCCACCTGGGAACAGATAAGAGAGCTGGTGAGAAAACATGGACACTCCCGCATCCCCATCTATAAAGAGAACATAGATAACATCACCGGAATCATCTACGTTAAGGATCTCTTCCTTCAGGGAACTGATCAGGAAAGGACCATGCAATTGCCTTCCCTGACACGAAAAGCATACTTCATCCCGGAAAGTAAAAAGGTGGATGCGCTTTTAAAGGAGTTCAAAAGAGACAAAAACCATATGGCTATCGTGTTGGATGAATATGGTGGCACCGCAGGTTTGGTAACCTTAGAGGACATCTTAGAGGAGATAGTGGGGGAGATACAGGACGAATATGATAAAGAGATCCCTCCCATTCAAAAACTGGACAGAAGAACCTACCGGGTGGATGCCCAATTAAGCATAGAGGATCTTAATGAAACGCTGGGAACCAGAATCGAAGAGAAGGGATTTGAAACCGTGGGAGGTTTTATCTACGATCTGGTAGGCAGTGTCCCGGAGCAAGGGCGGGTGCTTGAATATAAATCTGATGAGTGCCATCTGAAGCTTTTAATCGAGAAAGTAGAAGGTCAAAGAATAAAAACTGTTAGGATAACCCTCACCTCACCATCTGATATTACCTCCAAAAATCTTTCAGAAAATGGATAGTCAACTTTCCATTGTAGGGTGTGTCGACTATACTTATTCCAATGTCCGGGCGGCGGTTAAAACCTGCTTTGAACATTTAGGGGGTTTAGAAAGATTCGTAAAGAAAGATCAAAGGGTTTTGATAAAGCCCAATCTACTTTCAGCCAAAGATCCCTCTCGTGCCATAACCACTCATCCCACAGTGGTTCGGGCGGTGACAGAGTGGGTGCAAAAGTTGGGGGCAGTGCCCATCTTGGGAGACAGCCCGGGAGGGGTGGATCGGGGGATAAGAAGGGTATGGGAAAACACCAAGCTTTCGGAGGTGGCGGGACAAACCGGTGCTAAGTTGGTGGCATTTGAAAGTGCAGGTGTATACGGAAAAACCACCCCGGAGGGCAAAACATACTATATCGCCAAGCCAGTAATAGATGCGGATGTGATCATCAGCCTGGCCAAGCTCAAGACCCATACTCTCACCTTGATGACCTGCGCGGTCAAGAACATGTTCGGATCCATACCGGGTTTTAGAAAAGGGGAATATCATAAAGAAGCTCCCAAGCCCAAGGATTTTGCTCAGGTGGTGGTGGATATTTTCTCACTGACCATACCCCACCTCACTTTAGTAGATGCGGTGGTTTGCATGGAGGGCGATGGACCCTCCTCCGGCGACCCTAAATATGCAGGTCTGCTTCTTGCCAGCACAGATGCAGTGGCTTTGGACATGGTGGCGGCAAAGATCATGGGCTTCAAAGAGGGGGAGATCGATACCACATTGATTGCTCAAGAAAAAGGTTTAGGTCCAAAATCATTTGAGCAAATTGAAACACGTGGGGAAAATTTAGATCAACTTCTCCTGCCCAAATTCGTCCTTCCTTCCAATCGGGTTATGAAAATGATTCCTGATTTCCTGCTCAAACTGATCACTCCATTTGTCTGGGTGAGACCGAACATCTTAGATGGCAACTGTACCAATTGCAATATATGCGTGGAGAATTGTCCTACCAAAAGCATCCACGAAGGCGAGAAGAGACCAAATTTTGATTATACCAACTGTATAAACTGCATGTGTTGCCACGAGCTCTGCCCCGAGAAGGCGGTGTATCTGGAGAAAAGCCGGATTGCCAAAAAAATCGGCTGAATACAGTCTGATGTAGCGTCGCAACTCCATATGCGACGCTTTTTCTTTAAAACAAAATGTAGCGGAAACCTTTCTTTATCCTGAGCTTGTCGAAGGAAGGTTTCCATGATTG